>DAQQ01000055.1:0-9977 GCA_002508465.1 Methanosarcina sp. UBA7
GCTTGAAAGAATAAGCTTGAAAGGATAAGCTTGAAAGAAGAGGTTTTAAGTTTCAGGCCCCTTCAATCAGCTTTTTTACGGTTTCAAGTACCAGGATCGCATCTTCCCTTTTTACGTCAACCTCATTGCCTGTGAAAAAATCCAGAATGGATTTTTTCTTTTCTTCCGGGATTAGTCCTTTTTTCGCCCCTTCTTTTACAAGCCCGAGATAGCTCCGGTCAGGATAATAAGTGTTAATTGAAAGCTCCAGGAGACCGTCATACTCTTCTTCACTCAAAAGTCCTGAAGCGAATGCGTTTTTTAGCGTTTCTCTTATATTGACAAGGGGAACGGAAATGGGCTCGAAAGTGTCAGGGTTTGTGCTTACTGCAACTTCATCATCGGACTCAATTACACCGTCCCTGTACCATTCGTAAACCTTTCCTACCCCTATCATTCCGTGGACATCCAGTTCAGAAGCCCGTAGAGCTCCCATGCTGGCCCCTCCGATTACCTTTACGCCTGCATCAAGCGCAGACAGAATCTCCCTGTGTCCAACAGCCGCCCTGTCAAAAAAGATTCCGTCTATTATTCCTATTACCTTATACCCTTTCTGAACGAATTTTTCAAGCTGGAACCTACGTACAGGAGGCTGGTAGTTTGCCCTGAGAATTTTTCTTGCGTCCTCATGGCTAATGCTGTTGCCTGTAAAGATTACCACTCTTACTGTCATCGTCTCTTCCACGGCTTTTCATTTTTGTTTCTGGAGAATTCTTTCTTCCTTTGAGAACCGATTCTTTTTCCTTTCCGATCCCTGTCAATAGTAAAAAGTTCGAACCCGGGAATTATTACTCGGACAACCGGCACTTTAACCTCTTCTCTTGAGAGGTCTACCACCAGCACTCTTTCGGCAAGGCCCTTAAGTTTTTCGAGGATTACATCGATATTCTCTGCGGGGCTTTTTCTGGATAGGTCCTGCACTTCGGAAAGAGATATTTTTTCTCCATCTTCAAACCAGAACCGGTTTAACCGCTTCATGCGGTCATATCCCACACTTCGGATAAAACCTTCTCTATCCGTATCTTCCCTTGCTCCCTGAATTTGAACTACCCGTGATTGGGCAGCTTCGGTTATAGCTCGCGCAACTGCAATTTCGGGTTTCAGGTGGGAGCCTGCACCCATGACGAGAAGCGCAGGGTCTTTAAGTTTTACGTCGTCAGTTACCGCAATTACTGTCGGAATGCCGGTATCGCTCGGAACCAGCCAGATTTTGAGTTCTATTCCTGCATCTTTAAATTTGCTGGCAAGCTCGTACAGGTATCCATCTTTCTCAGTCAGCACGATTTCTTTTCCGAGATTGCGGGAATACTGTGCTATGCTGATCGCGTCCCTTTCTATAACCTCAAGCATCCCGTGAAGAATAGCTTCCTCAATCACGTTTCCGGACGCCAGCCCATTGGTATTGCTCAGGAAAAGTTTCTGACATTGTCCGGGTGAGTCGTACGGGTGATAAACTGAGTTAGAGCTTACGAACACTTCTTCGTTGTTCATTAAATCGTATGTTCCAACCCATTCAAGCAAAGACTGGGGAAGATAAGGCTGGGGCAAAAGTAGTGCTGCCGGGTCGAGCACTGTGCAGCTTTCTGTAACTCTGGTATAGGATTCAACAAGGGCCGGGGCAGAAATCTCACCTTTAATATTTGCGTTCAGGCCAGGCCTTTCTGCAAGGCAGCGCTCAAAGCTCTCCATTATCGCCGAAATCCGGGCCCTCTGCTCGGTTGAACCCTTGCCTGAGTAAATACTTATTGCTCCCTTTGCGGCACTGGGACGGATTGCCGAAAAAATAGGGATTCCTAGCCTGTCAAGGTTTGTAATATCTGCAATTCGGGTAACCCCTATCTTTTTTATTTCATCTTTAGTGTTTTCCAGGGTTGTGGCTTCATCATATACTCGCTGTGTACCTTCGAGATATGAGATCGATCTGTCAAGTTTTATTTCAGGCATAATTAGAAACCTTCCATCTCTTGTTATTATATTTTGTGATTTTTCGGATGTCAACCTTTTAGGGAGATCTACATAATTTCTCTTCAGACTTTTTGGGAATATAAATATAATATAAACATGGTGCAAGGATACTGCAAAGACACTACAAATATGATACAAATTTACTGTAAGTATAGTACGAACGTATTGCGAACATATGTGGATATAATACAAAGGGAGTACAAACGGAATAATGCTATATATTCAAGGATCTATAAGTATGTAAGAGGGCTTATAAGGGGGTTTTGTCCGATGAATCTTAAAAAATTGCTTTTGGAAGAAAATGTAGGAGGCTTTGATCTCCTGTGCCGAACCATATATGGGGTACTTGCAACTCTTGTGCTAGCAACAGGCCTTGTAAAAAGATCTCGATGGAAGTGGATTGTTGCTTTGATCGCTTTTATGGGGCTCGTTAGCTCAATCCTGAGACACTGCACTCCCTACTCCATTCTTGGAATCAGTACCGCAAAGAAAAAGAAAGCTTCTGTGCAGGAAGTTTATTTCAATAAACAGTACTTCAGGAGATATTAATTCTCCAACCTTTTTTTCAACAGATCTGCGTTAGTGGATGTAAAAACTTGTCTGAAATTAAGTTTAAGTCTACAATTGGGATATTTATACACACTTGATTGCAGAGAAAGATATTTCTGTTCCGTGAAAAAGCCTCTAAGAGGAGGAAGAAATTTCGGGTTCTTTAGAGAAAAAGAGCCTGTGAGAGTCAAGCTTTGGTCGATATCAACGTAAGTGAATGAGAGTTTTGTTTTTAACTTTGAGTCTATCCCAAAACCACGAACTTGGAATTATCACTCTAATTTCTAACCTTAATTTGACAGAAAAATCAAAATTAAAATGAAAAAAGGAGCTTCATGCTCCTGTTTTCCCCCTAAATTTGATGTTTCTGTACATTGTTCTCGATTTTTTGCTATTTTCATTTTTCCGAAAAATTCTGCGTCAATACCACACGTTTTTGTAGAAAAATACTTTGTCAATTAATACATTCTGTCAAATTTGGGTTCTAACATGAAATAGTATAAATTTGGGATAAAATTGGTTTTGGGATGAACTCGACGATTAAATCAGCCTTTGTCACTCGCCAATGTTTTCTCCACTAGGTGAATAGTTCTGCCCAAGTGTTTTATACACGGACTGCGTGGGAGCCATCCAGACTTTTCCAGTGCCTTCATAGGTATGAAGGGCTCCTTCTCCACTGGCTAAATTTCCAACCAATTTCTTTGCAGATCTCTCAACCGTAAATTTGATAGAGGATGATCTTAGGAATACAAAGTTTCCATCGACTTGCAGTCTTTCATTATTAAGTTCATATTTCAGAACTTCACTTAGAGGTACTGGGATTGCAAGAGCACATAGGCCCTTTCCACTGAGTTTGGTCTGAAACCAACCTTCTCCTCCAAATAGCCCTGACGATAGATTTTTCTGGGATGAAACTTCTACACTGACTCCGCTTTCACAGCAATAGAAAATTCCCTTATCTACAATAATAGGATCATTGTCCAGTTCCATCAATATGAAATGACCGAAACTTGGTTCAAGAAAAATCTCTCCAGTACCTGAATAAGTAGGATTGAAGGCAGCTTCTTCAGTCAGTGAATTCTTTATCAGTTTCTTTGCAAGGCCTCCAACCCCTCCTATCTGGCATTCTGCACAAATATTTCCTTTGTGAAAGTAAAGAGCTCCCGGTTCGGTAGTTATCGAGCTGTTTTGAAGAGTAATTTTTACCTGCTTCAGGCTCATTCCTACTTTTTCAATATTATACAGATTTTCTGCAAGGCGAGAGTCTCTAAGTCCTCGCAGATTTTTGTACTGAAGGACCTCAATTTTTATCCCTTCTCTCTCAACGCATTCTAGCACATTGATGTTATCATAAAAACTTTGTTCGATCATTGGCTTACTACCTTTCAATTGATTTGAAAATAATTCATATTTTTTGCTGACTAAAGAATATTTACAGAAATAGCGTTTAGGATTTCATAATAAATTCTCTATTTAATGAAAAGTCAATTTTCCAATTAGTCGCGTTTTTGACCAATAGTAGGGATTCTATCTGGTTTTATGAATTATACAGGTTTTTTCAACCAGGCTTATTGATGCTGTAAATGCTATAAATTTAAAGTAAATTTTTTTATACTATATTCTATTTCTTTTATATAGAATTATCTAAAAAATTAGAGTTTTAAGTCAGTTGATTCTCTTAGAATTTTATCCGATTTTTCTCTTACTCAAGGTTTATCTTCCTCTTCGTAATTGGCGTACATTCTGTAATATCCTTTGTTCTAAGAATAAGTAAAAAATATTAGAGTACGTTTATTTTTCAAGTACTATAACATAACTAATTTCAGTCACGTTGGTTATATATAAGTTCGATAATATTTTATTAATATTAAAACTAAGTATGAAGATGAAAGAAATGAACAATACAAAAAGCTGTGAAGTTAGATGCACAAAGTGTAGAAATTGGTTCAGCTCACAACTTCTTCAGTTTGAAGATGAAGAGTCGTTTCTGCACTCTATAATGTATAAAAACAGAGAGCCATGTCCTTACTGCAATGCAGTGGTCACTTATGACAAAGAAATCATGAGATTTGTAGAAAAAGACGGTACTGGTAAAGTCGTCAAAGAAACTAGATATCTGTATGATTTCTGATATAACATTAAAATTATCTTCCAAATTTTGCCAAGATTTTCTTAAATAAAAATTTATACTATTCTTAAAGAGTATATGTTAAACTTGTGCTAATCTGGAATAAATTTCGGATATGTTTTAACTTATTTGTTATTGAGGTTTTTTGAAACTTTAAGCTACTATTTTTAATTTAATTTCATAGGTTTTGAGAATTAAAAAATGAGAAAAGTCTTGGAACTTCTGTACTGAAAAGTCTATAGTAGAAGTCTATAGTAATTGAATCTAAAATGAATTTTGAGATAAACTCAACGGTAAATCGCTATTATCACCATCAAAGTTGATATGGCCACGTATAAAATACCAGGTATAAAATGAGCCCAAAAGTCTGAACGAACTGAGAGCACTCTTCGTATATTATCTTCATCAGTGAAAAAAGAATCTGGATATTTGTGTAGAAAAGCTTCATAAATTCTGAAGTACCCAAATTCAAAAAATGAACCAATGCTGATTAAGGTAACGTCTAAAATGCTGCTAATTGTCATATCGAGCGAAATGTCAACTGATCCCAAAAGGATAAATAAAACTGCGAAATGCAACAGTGGTACAATGAATAAAATAATCCATCCTGTTAATAAGCGTTTAATATTGTGGGACTGTCCCTTCCAGGCACTATATGTGTCCCACGGCTTGTATATTTCGTGGGAGCGAGCTATTATCAAAGAGAAATATATCGCAAAGAAATACAAAAACAAATCTTGTACGGTTGGCGACATAATCTTCCTATTTTAATTCATGTTCGGATCATTATTTGTCAAAATGAGATCATAGCACGACTTAATAATATAGAAAAAATACGAAATAGATCATGTTTTCCGGTCAGGAATTAATCTGATATTTGTAATTCAGATTATGGATTTAATAGATTTAATAACATATAAATCCCCAACCACGCAAAGAAGAGTAGCCACATACTCTTTAAATATTCATTTTTTATTCTTTTTACATACCCGTAAATATGAATTTTTGATTACGTTATTTTACATTATCTTAATCTGGGAAGCAGGGAGTTATAAGATAAATAAAGTGAAGAAAATAAAAATATTACGTGAATGTCTATAATCTGTTTTTGAGTTATTCTCAATTATCTTTTCTACACACCTATCCTTTATATGCAGTTCATTATAAAAATAAGTCAATGCAGAGAATTCTTGAACAAACATGCGAAGAAACATGTGTGCGTGGATTTTAATTTCATAGTTCTAGATTCTGTTTTTAAATAGCCAGACATATTTATTTATTTTATGTCTTGTATAAGACAATTCGATAAGTTTATTATATTTGAGTACGTAGATTAAATTATGACTTTCTTACCTCCAGATTATGGGTCTATTAGTCATATTCCTCTGGACATAGCCTTTAGGGATGCTATTTTTATCGGGATCTTTAGCATCGTTTTGCTTTTTATTCTGATCCTCACTGTGCGCCATAGTGTTCGGATAGCGAACCATTAAATATTTTCTCACATACATATTTTTTTCTTTATTTTCCCTCTAGAAGGCTTAAAGTAGCTTAGTTTTTGTTTCCTTTCCTTCGTCTGTTTACGAACTTTTTAGGTGTTTCAGGTGTTTCTTTAGTTTTTTCTCCTTTTTATCTTTTAAAAGTTGATCCTTTGAATTAGCTGGTTATAAAAGAATTTTTTCTTTTTTTGCAGGATATTTGGTTCTTTTAGCTTCGTTGCCTTCAAATATATCAGAAACTCTAATATATTTAAAAATAAAAATTAAAACCAGGGGAATTGGGAAAACATGCAGGCTGAAGAGAAGAGAGTGGACACCGGGATTTCTAATAGCCAGGTAAATGAATCCTCATCCAATGATAAAGAGCGCAAGTTCGGAAGAGACATGCAAGGAAATTTACGTGGGTCTCACGAAGAACGTAGGAATAAGCCTGCAGGTATGGCACATCACGGTAATCCCGAAGAGCAAACCATGAATACTGAAGAAAAATCACTGGACCAAGGGCAACGTGAAGAAGTGGGTCATAGTAGCTCTGAACAGCCTGATGAAATGAAACACGAACGTAACGAAATGGAACACAAACTGGCTGAGACACAGCATAATGAGACGAAGCATGGGCAGCATGGCATGAAGGATGAAGGAATGAAACAGGAAGAGATGAAACACGAAGGGATGAAACATGAAGGTCACGAAGCAACCGGTGGGAAAGAGCACGGCAACCATCATACTCACATGCTTGAAGATTTTAGAAAAAGATTTATTGTTTCTTTTGTGTTAACTTTTCCTGTTTTGCTGCTTTCGCCTATGATTCAGGATTTTTTTAATTTTGAATTTCGTGTTCCAGGTGCAGACTATATAATTTTTTTGCTTTCTTCTGTTGTGTATTTCTATGGCGGGTACCCTTTTCTAAGGGGGATTAAAGAGGAACTTTCCAATAAATCGCCTGGAATGATGACTCTTATAGCCGTTGCGATAAGCGTGGCATATTTTTACAGCTCGGCTGTGGTTTTCGGACTTCATGGGGAGGTTTTTTTCTGGGAGCTCGTGACCCTTATCGATGTAATGCTGCTTGGGCACTGGCTTGAGATGCGTTCGGTTATGGGAGCTTCAAGAGCCCTCGAAGAGCTGGTAAAAATTATGCCTTCGGTTGCCCATATGAAGAAAAATGGTGAAGTTGTTGATGTCGCAGTTGACCAGCTAAAAGTCGGGGATAAGGTTTTGATTAAGCCCGGAGAAAAAGTGCCTGTAGACGGGACTGTTGTAGAGGGGACAAGCAGCGTCAACGAATCCATGCTTACCGGAGAGTCGAAGCCTGTTACGAAAAAGCCTGGAAATGACGTTATTGGTGGCTCGATCAATGGAGAAGCGGCTTTTGTTGTTAGTGTAGAAAAAACCGGAAAGGATACCTATCTCAACCAGGTTGTCGAACTTGTCAGAGCTGCTCAGGAAAGCAAATCAAAAACCCAGGACCTGGCAAACCGGGCTGCCATGTATCTCACAGTCATAGCCCTTTCCGTGGGAACTCTCACTTTTATTCTCTGGATTCTTATCGGCCAGCAGCTTGTCTTTGCACTTGAAAGGGCAGTGACTGTAATGGTTATTACCTGTCCGCATGCCCTTGGGCTTGCAATACCTCTCGTGGTCGCAGTTTCAACGTCCATTGCCGCAAAAGCCGGGCTTCTTATCCGGGACAGACAGGCATTTGAAAGAGCACGCAATCTTCAAGCTATCATTTTTGACAAAACCGGTACATTGACCGAAGGTCGGTTTGGAGTTACGGATGTAGTTTCTCTTTCAGGAGAAAAAATTGGGTCTGGAGACGGAGAGAACGAAGTGAATAGTGATAGAATCTTAAGCCTTGCAGCCTCTCTGGAAGCTAATTCTGAGCACCCTATTGCTGCAGGTGTTCTGGAAAGTGCCCGGGAAAAAGGCTTACAGACTCAGTCCGTGGAAGAATTCAGTTCAATTCCGGGAAAAGGAGTACAGGGCATGGTTGGAGGAAAAAAATTTCTTGTTGTGAGCCCTGGCTACCTTGAAGAAAACGGAATTGTTCTCAAAAACGAAAAGATTGAAGAAATCGAAGCACAGGGAAAAACTGTTGTTTTCCTGCTTCAGGAGGACCGTGTACTTGGAGCTGTTGCACTTGCCGACATTATCAGGAAAGAGTCCAGGGAAGCTATCTCAAAACTTAAAAGCATGGGAATTAAATGCCTTATGCTTACAGGAGATAATCGTTATGTAGCAGCCTGGGTATCCCAGGAATTAGAACTCGATGATTATTTCGCTGAAGTCCTTCCTCACGAAAAAGCAGAGAAAGTCAAGGAAGTCCAGGCGAAATATATCACAGGTATGGTTGGAGATGGGGTTAATGATGCACCTGCCCTGGCTCAGGCTGACGTCGGGATAGCCATCGGTGCAGGTACTGACGTTGCAATTGAGACCGCTGATATTGTCCTGGTAAAAAATGATCCTAGGGATGTAGTTTACATAATTAAGCTTTCCAGAAAAACTTACTCCAAGATGTATCAGAATCTCCTCTGGGCAACAGGATACAACGTTTTTGCTATTCCTCTTGCAGCTGGGGTACTCTATGGATACGGAATCTTATTGAGTCCTGCTATTGGCGCAGTTTTCATGAGCTTGAGCACCGTGATTGTAGCAATAAACGCTAAAACTTTAAAGATGGGGTGATTTTGTGCTGGGAATCTTACGCAGTATAAAAAAAATACTTGCCTTCGTCGTACTTGCTTCCACTATAATCGGATTTATTTCTAGGCTTATGGGGAAGAAAAAGAAAAGATAAATTTAGAGTTGTAAGTGGGAAAATCATTAAAAGTTAATGGAAGGACCTCGTTCCAGAACTCAGGTATTAAAAAAACATTTTTACTTTATATAGGACTTACGCACTTGAGGANNAATTGAACTGCGTAAGTCCTATTTATAGTTTCTTTATGTTCTAGTAAACTTCGGGTTCAAATTTTTATCTTTTATTTAACTGATTGGTTCATTTCCTATAGTTGAAGGACCGATTTTGGTATTGTTTTTGTACAGGTTGATCCCGCTTTTGTCTTTTATCGCAGTTTCCAGTTCGTAGGTGAAATCTTTCTTTCTTGGAAATTCGAGTACAATCGGATTTTCAGTAGAAATGTTACCGTAAAATTCTTTATTAATGTTCTCGAGGGTATTTCCATTTTCTCTGAACTGATATGTTATGTAACAGTCAAACTTTGAGTCCGGATTTTTTGGACTATAAATAAATACTAATTGGTCTTCATAACTTCTGGATTCGCTCACAAACACCCCCAGAGAATTCTTCTCCNNGGATGCTGTTTCGATCTCCTGCACTGTCTTTTTCAGCAGGGTCGTTAACCAGTTGTGCAATTATCGTGGCACTTACAACCATAAGAATAGCAATTAATAATTTGAATATGTTCATATTTATTTAGATGTTAGATCTCCATTTTTATTTTCCGGTTTTTTCCTATTCGATTTTATTCCCCCAGCTCTAAAAGTCTCTTAGGACGTCGGATGAGATAGTATAGAAAAGCTCCCCCAATAAAGGTTAAGACAATAATTGCGACCCAGATCAGGCGTGTGTTTCCTATATCTGTCTCATTCTTTGTACAGTCAATAAGAATCCATGTCCAGAAAATAAAGGAAAGTAAACCAGTGAATGCGAAGAGAATAAAAACATAAGAAAAACCAAGCATTTTTATCGGCCCCAAATTTTTATTTTCAGATATATGCTTACAAATTGATAATTTTTCATAATTATCTATGAGCTGATCCCAAAACTC
>DAQQ01000055.1:10022-16582 GCA_002508465.1 Methanosarcina sp. UBA7
AAATGTGACAAAGTCAAGTTAATTATGTCTTTTATTACTAAAACATTTGATTTTATTCACTTTTTTTGCAAATAATACCATACTGGTTTTTTATTTCAGTCGAATACCCTGCTAGCTTGCTGCGGGGATGGAAACTTCCCAGTAACCGTTGATGATTATAAATTTATCAATTCCATTTTTCGGTTGTTAACTTCTGCTTAAACTAACCGTTTAGGGTTATTATTTCTTTTAACGGAATTCAAGCGATGGCGCTAATATATCCCGTTGCTTGAGGCAGGGTGCGCCAGTGCAACTTTGATTTTAATCTATTAATTTGTTGTATTGTGCTTGTTACCTAAAGCAGGTATTAAATAATATGCCCTATCTATATATCTAATAATTTAATGATTATTATTAAGGATTATAACATAAATGTGAAAAATATAATATATCTATATATAACTTAAGTTAATATTTTTATTTAATCTACTTTATACTAAATATAATTAGGTTCACATTTTAGTGTTTTTACAATTCTAATAAAAAATCAAAGTAAAAATCATAGCAGCCATATAGCCTCATAACTACATTTGATTGTATAATTGGGGTTCAAAATTCGACTCAAAGATAAATATACGCCTGAATTTCAGATAAGTTTTCTATCCAGGCTTTAAACTAAATAAAATCAATTATCTCATTGTACAATTAATCAAGTTTTTAGACAACGTTTACTACAAATTATCGAAAACTCAAACTTAACGAAAACTCAAAATTTCGAAAATTAACAGATTGTTTATGGATGGTGGAAAGTATGAGTTCTAGATATACTACAAGTCAAGAATTCACAACGTATCAGACACTATTGGATGAGAATAAGTTACTGGTAGATGAAAATAACACATTAAAAGAGGAGATACAGAGTTTAAGAGCATGTCTGGGGCAGACTGGTGGAATTGAACAGACTACAGATAAAATTGATCCGGAACAGGCAGAGACAACCTATAATGAGCGCGAGAAACAGTTAATGTTCGATCTTGATGCAATGACCAGAATGTATAAACTCAGCATATTGTTCGTTCGTGAAGGCTGTCTTGAACCAGTTCTTGGCGAGATAGTCGATACAGCAATTGCAATTTCTGGCGCTGATTTTGGCAATATCCAATTACTGGACCCCGAAACATCTGAACTTAAAATTGTAGCTTATCGTGGATTTCCCAAATGGTGGCTGGACTTCTGGAACAGTGTATCTGTAGGAAAAGGAACCTGTGGTACTGCACTTGGACGTAAGGAGAGAGTAATTGTCGAGGATGTTGAACAAAGCCCGATTTTCGTAGGTACACCTGCTCTGGAAATTCAGCTTAAAGCCGGAATAAGAGCGGTACAATCTACACCAATTGTGAGCAGGTCAGGAAAACCGCTCGGCATGTTCTCAACACAATATAAAAAGCCACATAAGCCGGACGAAAACACACTTCAAATGTTGGATCTTCTAGCTCGCAGTGCAGCAGATATTATCGAAAGGGCACACCTTTAAAAAAGTGCATAGTTCTGACAGTGAAAATAAAACCCGAAGAAATACAATTCTTGTTCAATTATTATGAAATTTTCCTTATAATTTCACACCATTAAAAGTCTCAAGCGTGAAATCAGGCTATCCAAATAACTGGTATAACATTTGTTAAGTGCAATCTCAAGAAAACAGTGTCAAAAGAAGCAGAAACTAGCGCCATTAACGTAAAAGTATTGGAGATGTTAATCAAACATTAAAATAAAAAATGATTTAAGAGAAATATATCAGCAAGATAAAATTAATCTTAAAAGGTCAGTATAAAAATATGACTACCAAATATACTGATGGCTGTGAGCCTATAAATCAAGCATTATTAGATGAGAATAAGCTACTGGTGGACGAAAACCGTGCCTTAAAAGACAAGATACAGAGCCTAAAAGCATATTTGAAGCAGGATAAAGGACCTAAGTATGATATTGATGAATTAGATCCAGATAAAAAACAGGCACATCTTCTTGTAAAAGCCGATCTGGAAGCACTGACTCAAATACATGAGCTGAGTACAAAACTTCTGGGATCGGAAGGGATTCAACCACTATTAAAAGAAATAATGGGCGCAGCAATCTCTATCGTAGACGCAAAAATGGGTACTTTGCAACTTCTTGAGGATGATTCGCTACATATTGTTGCCCATTATGGTCACAAACAGCCTTTTCTGGATTATTTTGCATCTGCTGAGAACGTGGCTTCGGTTTGTGGAAAGACGATGCAACAAAAAGAACGTATTGTTATTGAGGATGTTGAAACAAGTTTTATATTTGTCGGGACACCTTCCCTGACTGTGATGCGCGAAGCCGGAGTACGAGCGATTCAGTCCACACCGATATTAAGTCGAACGGGTGAGCTTCTTGGTATCCTTACGACCCAATGGAACTTTCCTTATTCTCCAAATAAGCATGATCTCTGGAGGCTTGACCTGCTAGCACGGCAGGCAGCTGACATAATAGAGCATGCCAGGTCAGAGAAAGCATTGAACGATAGCAAAAAACGTCTACAGGCCGACCTTAATGCTATGACTAGACTTCATAAGATCGGCACGCTGTTCGTTCATGAAGGCTCTCTTGAGCCAGTTCTTAGCGAGATAGTCGATGTAGCAATTGCAATTTCTAGTGCTGACTTTGGCAATATCCAATTACTGGATCCAGAATCGTCTGAACTTAAGATTGCAGCTTATCGTGGATTTCCCAAATGGTGGCTGGACTTCTGGAACAGTGTATCGATGGGAAAAGGAACTTGTGGTACTGCACTTGGACGTAAGGAGAGAGTAATTGTCGAGGATGTTGAACAAAGCCCGATTTTTGCAGGTACACCTAGTCTGGAAATCCAGCTTAAAGCCGGAATACGAGCAGTTCAGTCTACACCGATTGTAAGCAGGTCAGGAAGGTTACTTGGTATGTTCTCAACACAATATAAAAAACCACATAAACCACAAGATCATGAACTTCAATTAATTGACCTGCTAGCTCAGCAGGCGGCAGATATTATAGAGCGAGCGCAAATCGAAGAGATGTTACGTAAGTCCGAAGAGCGCTTCCGTGTCGCTTTACAGGGATTTTCTATTGTTATTTCCAGTCAAGACCGTGATCTGAGATATACGTGGGCTTATAACCCTTCGCCTGGTTTCAAACTCGAAGACCTTCTAGGTAAGAATGACTATGATATATATCAGTTGGATGACGCTGAGACTCTTGCCTCTATCAAAAAGCAGGTTTTGACTAATGGTATCAGCAGATGTGATGAAGTGATTATCCATAGGCCTTCTTCTACTGGTGGAGATTTTTTCAATGAGATGACCACTGAGCCATTGCTTGATGCTACAGGTGCCATTGTTGGAGTTATCTGTATTGCAGTTGACATTACCGAGCGCAAAAGAGCTGAAGAGGCATTAAAAAAAGCAAATGATACGTTAGAAGAAAAAATTAGAGAGCGTACAGTTGAACTTGAAGAGGCTTATACCTCATTACTTGAAAATAAAATGAGACTAAGCGAAGCTCAAAAAATAGCCCATCTCGGAAATTGGGACTGGAACCTGGTGACTGATGAATTATACTGGTCAGATGAAATACGCAATATTTTCGGACTTCACTCTCAGGAGTTCGATGAGACTTATGATGCATTTTTGAACCTTGTTCTTCCAGAAGATAGAGAATATGTGAATAATGCTTTTAAAGAAGCTTTTTATGGGAAATCCTTTGAAATTGACTTTAGAGTTATCTCAGCTGATAGAGAAGAACATATACTTTATGCACAGGGGCAAGTGATTTTTGATGAGAAAAACACTCCTATTAGAGTTAGAGGGATAATTCAAGATATAACTGAACGTAAAAAAACAGAAGAAGCCCTGATAAAACTCGAAAAAGTCCGTATAAAAGAAATTCACCACAGAATCAAAAATAACCTGCAGGTAATCTCTTCTCTTTTGGACCTCCAGGCCGAAAAATTTGAGGATAAAAAAGTCAAACAAGCTTTCAGTGAAAGTCAGAACCGTGTACTATCAATGTCTCTAATTCATGAAGAACTCTACAAAGGAGAACAGGCAGAAAAACTGAACTTCTCAGAATATCTTAAGAAATTAGCTGATAACCTGTTGATGACTTATAAACTTAGCAGCATAAATATCCGTTTGAATATGGATCTGGAAGAGAATGCATTTCTTGATATGGATACTGCTGTTCCTTTAGGCATAATTGTTAATGAACTAATTTCCAATTCTCTCAAACATGCATTCACTGAAAAGAAAGAAGGAGAAATTGGAATTCAACTTCGTAGGTATGAAGAGACTGTCAACGGAATTCATAAGTCAGATTTCTGTCTGACAGTTTCAGATAATGGAAAAGGAATTCCCGAAAGTCTGAAATTAGAAAGTGTCGAGTCCCTTGGCATGCAGTTAGTAAACACTCTAGTAAATCAGTTAGATGGAGAGCTTAAATTGAAAAGGAACAAAGGTACTGAGTTTACTGTAAGGTTTAAAGTAATAGAAAAAAACACTTAAGTATCAGCGACAAATCTATAGCCTTTGACTGAATGAGAAAGACTTAGAAGCTGTCTGAATATTATATTTCGGCTCTGTAATTTACTGGTCCTGAGATCCAGTTTATTCGTTTCTCAAAATTATCTGTTCTTCAAAACGCCTGAGCCACAAATTGAGCACAAAAACTGTATAGATTACCAGGCCTGCAATCAGGAAAGAAGTTCCTGCAAGTGTTTCATATAAAAGGCCGCCAAGGATAAGTCCTGTGATGCTGGCAAGGCCTCCGGAACTGCTGGCAATACCCTGTACCGTACCCTGGTATTTTCTCCCTGCGACTTTTGATAAGAGGGAAAGAAAGGAAGGCCACATAATCCCGTCTCCAAGTGCAAAAAAACCTGCTGCAAGGTAGGTAAGGAAGACATTTCCGGGGATGAGAAGCATAAAATTCGTACCAAGCATAAGGCTTCCGAAAATTATAAGGGCAGCATCCGAATATCTTCTTGAAACCCTTGGAAGTACAGTACTCTGTACGAGTATCAGAAGCCCGCTCAATACCGTAAAATAAATGCCCATTTTCGCAATGCTCCAATTGAGAGTTGAAATTGCGTGTAGAGGAAAAGCTGTATAGAATACATTGTAACCAAGGTCGATTAGAAAGTACAGTCCCAGCATGTAGGAAATGCCCGGAATTCTCAGAATCTCTCTGAAATCAGGTTTCTCTATCTCCTTTGTGATTTTGCATTCCCTTATCTTGTAACCAAAAATTTTCCGTACATTCCCAGCATTTTCAGGCTTACCGGGAGCGCACTCCTTACTTTCGGGAAGATAAAATCTAACCAGCAGTGTTCCGATAAGTGAGATTACTATTGCTCCAAGTACAGGAGCTACATCCCCATACGCTGTTAAGCTTAGTACTCCGGCAAGAGCAGGACCAACTACAAATCCAAGATTCTCGGAAATCGACATTTTACCGAAATTTCGGCTCCGATCTCTTTCTGAAGTAATATCAGCCAGATAGGCATTGGCTACCGATACATTTCCTCCGGTCAGTCCGTCAAGTGCTCTGGCGAAAAAGAGCACTGCAAGAGGTAGGGTAACTGTAAAAACTCCCAGAACTCTGGAATCGATTTTAAAGAGGCTTATTACCGGAAGAAAAAGAACTCCAAGGAAGATAATCCATGAAAGTAAAGTCCCGATCTGGCTTATAAAAAGTATTTTTTTGCGGCCGTAAATATCAGACCACCTGCCTAGAATAGGGGCTCCTATTAACTGAAAAGCCGGATACATCGAACTTGCCAGCCCATAAATGAAAGCGTTCCCTCCCAGTCGGTTGACCAGAAATACCAGAAACGGGAGTACAATGCTAAACCCGAGCGTGCCTATGAAATTTACAGCAAGAATTGGAAGGAGGGAAACGTTTTCTCCTGTACGAGGACCTGGATTGCCTTTCTTGCCTTTGTTTTCCTTTCCCATCTTTCCTCAGAGTTCGTTTTCGAAAACCTTTTCCCAGGGCTTTAGGTTCCTTTTTCCTTTTCACATAACCGGCATGTTCGTTTTTCAGATAACAGCTACTTTTTAAGGACAGTTTTCTCTTTAATTCTCAGCATATCAGCCCATGCCTTTTTCCCACACCTCGGGCACCTCAGGTACTTTTTATTCACACCGTTTGGGCTGATGAAACCTTTAAGCGTTGAAACTTCGAATACTTCGCCGCATCCGGGACAGATATAGGCAAAGTTTTTTGCGTGCCATACTAAAAGCAAGATAAGAAACCCGGCTATTATCATTAGCCAGAGATACCAGTAGCTTGCAAGCAGGAAAACTGATGATATCATAATTACTACTATGAACTCAAAAAGTACCTTAGCGGTCCCGTACAAACCGCTTCGCGTAATTTTCCAGTACTTATTTCTGTTCATAGTCCACCAACCCCCGATTCTGCTTTTTTTTGTACTCCGTTCTCGAATAACTTATACTGGAAAAATACGATTTGCAGTTATTTAATGGTATTTTTGTCTTTTCTTTTCGGATTAAAAGCCC
>DAQQ01000055.1:16596-58973 GCA_002508465.1 Methanosarcina sp. UBA7
TTTTAAAGCCGCAAAAATCTTAAAATATTTAATAAGAATCGGTAAAAATTAGAAAAAGAGAAAAGTTGCCTGGGATCTATAGAATTTGGGTCCAAGTTTAGATTAGTCCTTGCATCTCGTTTATTGAACTGCCTGTACAGCAGAGAAGTAAAAAGATTCCGGGCTCAGTCATCTTGTTTGAGTCATTTATTTATTTATTTATTTATTTATTTATTTATTTATTTATTTATTTATTTATTTATTCCAGTTATTTCGTCTTTACTATCAGTCCTTCTATCGTATCTTCGGAGTACCAGACCAGAACTTCCAGGCGTTCCGAACATTTGCAAAAGGCATCCTGCACAGAGACCTGAGTGCCGAGATCGGGGTTGTCCAGGTGTCTCCAATCATTATTAACAAAGAGCCATAAGCTTCTTGTGCTGCCTGCAGGAAAGGGCATCAGTTCAAGCCAGTACTTGGTTGCTATGCCAGTTTTCGTAGCTTTTGCATGTGATTCTACTGTCTTCTGATCTTCCGGAAAACCTGCCAATTTTTTAGGGCCAGTCACATGTTCTGATGAAGCTTCTGATGGGGATCTTGATAAAAATTCTGACGAAGATTCTGCTGGTTTATCTATCTCTGATTGGATATCTGTCACTACTTACCCCCCTTTTGTTTAATTGCTAACGCAATTTTTTCATCCCTGGTTTCACCAGTTAGTATACTTCGTAATTATATATCTCTAATGAAAGTATGTTTAGGAACTAGGATTCTGTAAAGTAAATATCTCTCTACGTATTTTTATAGCTTAGCTTTTTATAGCCTCAACTTTTATAGTTTTGCCTTTGATTGCCTTGTCGGCTGTAGCTTTTTGTCTAAGTTAAAATAAAAAGTTTTAACCTGGAAAATTTCAGGTTATAAACCTTCAATTCAGATTTCAGGTATAAACCCTCAGTTCAGGTCTCAGGTCCGGCAAACTTCACTCTTTCTGAGCCAGTCAATATCGGACTGGTACAGAAGCCTGAGATCTTTAAGCCCGAGCTTCAACATGGCAAGCCTGCTGACTCCAAGCCCCCATGCAAGAACAGGGTCTTTAATCCCTAAAGGCTCAGTAACTTCTTTTCTGAAAACACCTGCCCCTCCAAGTTCAACCCAACCCAGACCGTCAACATAGACTTCAGGTTCCACACTTGGTTCGGTGTATGGGAAATATCCGGGACGGAAGCGGACTTCTTCGAATCCCATCCTGTGGTAGAATTCTGCCAGTAAGCCGAGCAGGTCTGCAAAAGACATATCTTTGTCCATTACAACCCCTTCAAGCTGCTCGAACTCCGGAGTATGGGTAGGGTCAATGGTTTCCCTGCGGTAAGCCCTATCAATGCAGAAAGCTTTTACAGGTGATTTGGGGTGGTCAGCCAGATATTTGACAGTGACGGATGTTGTATGGGTTCTCAGCACGTTGCGTCTTGCAAGTTCCTTATCCCAGGTTCCGCCCCAGCCGCAGGAGTCGATTCCTCCTCCGTGCTCATGCATTGCAGCAACCTCTTCAAAGTATTCAGTCGGAAGCTGACAGGTACTGCCCAGGTGAAAAGTGTCCTGCATATCCCTTGCGGGGTGGTCCTGAGGCTGGAAAAGGGCATCGAAATTCCAGAAAGAACTCTGGATGATTCCGCCTTTAATCTCGGAAAATCCCATTTCCAGGAAGATCTGGCGCATCTGCTCTATAAGACGCCTGTAAGGATGAATCTTGGCTCCATAAAGGGGTTTGGGAGTAATATCAAGGCGGTAAGGCCTGAATTTTTTCTCCTTCCAGGCTCCGCTCTTCAATAATTCGGAAGTGAGCTGAGCAATTTCCTCTTCAAGGACAAGCCCCTGGGTAGCAAGTGTATTTCCTGCATCAGTTATGGAAACAGTCCTGAACTTTTCTTCGTGTTTTATGATAAGTTTACGCTTGAGAAGGTCTTTTATTGTTCCCTGGTCGGCCCCGATCTCTTCAAGGGTTTTTGCTTTGCCTGTGAAAGCTGCAAGGTTTTCTTCATCTTTTCCTGCATTCACTTTTCCCGACGGTACCATTACCCCGTTTTCAACTTTCGCCCATCCTTTTTTTACGAGCCAGCCGGTTGCAATCCCTACCATTTGCGGAGAGAAATGGCTTCTCAGTTCTTCAAGCGAGGTAGGTTTTTTCAGAAAGTCAATAATCTGGCGCTCCGGAAGCCCATTTTTTGTGTACTCTTCTCCTTCCTTTGTAAGGGAATAACGTTCAAGCACCTTTTCAGAAACCGAAACCAGCCCTTTCTCCTCAAGCATGAAAGCTGCCTGCATTGCCGCATCCACCTGCAGTCCTGATTTCTCCTCCAGCCTTTCGGGAGCAGCAGATCCTATTTCCTCAAGGGCAAGCAAGACTTTTTTCTCGTTGATTGTGAGATTGTCCTGAATACTCATATATGATCACATCCTGAAATTCCTGAAACATTGTGAGTTCATTATTATAACAGGTCAATTTTCATAAAGTTTAATTTGTAAAGTTATCTTCTATGAATTTATTTAGCAAGTTTTCTTTGCAAAGTCGCTTGTAAATGATTATTTACAAATTAATTTCCTAAGTTATTTCTTATAAATTATATTATATTCGTCAAGGTGTTCTCTTGCCAGTTCCCGCTTCTCCTGATGGTCTTTGAGGAACTCGTACATCTTTTCGGCTGCAAGCTGCTTGCATGAGCCACACATCCTGGTTCCACAGACACATTCTTCTCTTATTTCCAGCAGTTCATCATCATTTTCTGCCAGGTGGAAAAGCAGCAGTTCGAAGACAGAGCAATCATCAGGTTTTCCACCCAATTTTTTCTGCTCTTCGAGGGTTACACAACCGCCGGTCTTTGCCCTTTTTACCTTTTTTGCACCTTCTTTCGGGTCGTCAGTTAGAGCAATATAACTGTCAGGGACGCTGCTCGACATCTTTCCTCCCTGCAGTCCACTCATAAAGCGGTGATAGGTAGATGCAGGAGGAATGAAAGCATAGCCTTCGAACTCAGCGGCTACTTCAGCTACAATCTCATCCAGTATTTTTCGGGTGAGTTTCCATACTTTTCTGAAAACAAAGTATTCTTCGTAACCTGAGAATTCATATGGTTTAATTTCATTAGCAAATTTCGAGACCTCTTCAAGCTCGGCTGTGAAATATCTCTTTTTCTCAGGCTGGTTTATCTGCGAAACAAGTCTTTCCAGGAACGGATAGTCAGGAGTTTGAATTATGTCCAGGTGTTCTTCATAGAGTTTCACTTTACCCGGAATTCGTTTTTTGAGTTCCTGTAACGCTTCCTTCAGGGCTCCCTTGCTGCGTACGCTCAGGTATTTCCCGCCATTTGCGTTTTCTCTTTCCTCTACCCTGAACATGCTCATCTTGCCTGCAAGTCCTCGCGTCAGCCGAAGGTGAGGATCCTGGTCAGGCCCTACAGGGACAACAACCGGCTTTGGTCCTCCAAATTCTTCAAGCTGAGGCTGAAGAATATCAGCGGCCTGGGTTGCTACACTTATCATATGGGAAAGGTTTGTCTCTCCCGAAAACCCATAAATAGCGCTCAATTCCGAGAAATTGACCTTGACACCGAGTTCAAATGCGAGGTCTTTAACGCTGTCACATCCTGACTGGAAATAAATAAGGCCATCGGGCTTAAAACCGAGGGCAATAAGACTTAGTATATATTCTTCTATCCCAATTTCCCTGCATTTCTGCCAGGAAAAACCACGTACTGAGAAAGCCTCTCTGTCCGCAATCCCGACAAAAGCCGATGCTCCCCTTTGCTGGTGCCAGATTATCTGGTCCATAACCATCTTGTGCCCGAGGTGAACTTTCCCTGAAGGCATAAAGCCGTCCATAACCGAAAAAGGGGCACCTGTCCTCATGGCCTCTGCAATCTGTTCGTAATCACGGTGCCCGAAGATAACCCTTCTCCGCATATACGTATGTGGAGAGGTGATTTCAGGAAGTACATTATCAAATGGAGAAATCCCGAATTCTTCGAATAACTTGGAATAATCATTAATCTCGCTTGAACTCCATGGGTCAAGTTTATTAGTCATAAAGTCCCTCGTTGGCTGCCGATTTTCTGGGGAAAGCCTCAGGCAGGCAGCTTTCTCTTGCTGAAAATAATTAAAGGTATGAACGCAGTTCCAGCTAAACTGCTCTTTAAGAATACGTGCTAATATGTAAATGTTTATCTTCGGGCAGCAGTTCCAGACTCGCACTAGCTTCCAGAGGTACGAGGCTTTTAACTTTCCAGGGTTGCCATATCCCGACTAAAAGCAGGTTAAAAAGAATGTAAATGTACAGAGAACACTTGAGAAAAATGCTGTAAAGGGATATTCTGTAACTTATTCCTTTTTACTTTTCACAAACCTTTTCAAAAGGATATGGCAGTTTTGCTCCTTTCGGAATCTTATCAACAAACTCCAGAAATTCCAGATCATGCATCGGAGCCAGACTTTTATGCTTCTGGAAATAAGGGTAACTCCTGATTTTCTGCCAGGCGCTTTTTAAAGATTCCTCTTTTATATTCCCAAAACTGAAAGGCGGATAAGGACCGGCTTTTACATCTCCGTCTGCCGTTATATGCATCCAGCGCCTGCCTTCCATTGCACCCAGCATCTGACCTTCAAAATAAGTATTCGCAAACATTCTTGGGCCGTCCTGGCTGGAATTTATCCTGTGGTACATCTCAAGGATGCTTTTCCTGTCTTCGTTATTGAGTACAGGCTCATCCCTGGTTTTTGGCATTGCTTCCCATACTGAAAATTCATGGACTCCGAGTTCTGATGCAAGGTTATAGAGCGCAGGCAGTTCCTGTATATTTGAGGGAGATGCATGTGTTGTCATTACGACCACGAGCCCGGCTTCAAGTGCCAGTTTTATGGCAGAAACCGCTCTTTCGTATGCTCCCCTCGAGTTTCGGGCAGCATCATGTTTTTCAGGATCAGTTGAGTAAATACCTACCATAAGGGAGTGAAGTCCCGCATCTTTCAGGCTGGAAGCTGTTTCTGCTGAAAAATCTGTGCCCCAGGTGGAACAGTTTACTATAGCCTTCTTCTTGTCAACATACCTGATCAGCTCAAAGACATCTTCCCTCAGGAGAGGATCGTTTTCAGTAAATGTGATTATGAAGGTGCCCAATTCCAGGGCTTCATTGATTATTCTTTTTACACTATCAGTATCCAGCTCGTCTGTAACCGTCCCAGGTAGATATCTTGAGCTATTCTGGCGGGTAAGTTCAATGGATACGGTTTCAGGAATGTATTTTCCAAGAGCTATCTGTATCTCCGAAAAAATAAGGCGTTTAAATGCAGGACTCGGGATTGGAGGGAGCCAGGCCGAAGCAATGACTCTGTTCTCCTCTATACGGGCTAATTTTTCTTCCTTGAAGCGGGAGTTCATCTTTTTCAAGATAGGACTAAAAGCTGCTTTCAGAGTCCCGTTTGCCGTAAGCTCCAGAACATCCCCTACATGCCTGAGGTTTACTGATAGTCCGGGAATTGAGAGAATTTCTATATTTTTTTCCCTTTTTTGAGCCTCTCTCAATGGAACTTCCGGTATATCCTTTTTTTCAGAAGTCATTTTTTCTTCACAGGTTCCTGATTTGCCCGCTGGATATTTATAATCAACCCTTTTTAAAACAATCTTTTTTAAAAGGTTGGCCGTAAATACTCTAAAAAAAGTATAATCGAAAATTCCAACAACTACCTGGTCAGCGCGATCAACCAGCGCAACGATTTACGCAAATCTTTTAAAAAAAGGCTTGACCGAAAATCACTACTAAATCCAAAATGTCATGACGGCGTGATCACAACCCTTTTAAAAAAAGGCTTGAC
Organism: Methanosarcina sp. UBA7; assembly: GCA_002508465.1. Taxonomy (GTDB): domain Archaea; phylum Halobacteriota; class Methanosarcinia; order Methanosarcinales; family Methanosarcinaceae; genus Methanosarcina. The sequence continues at coordinate 22,438 of DAQQ01000055.1, forward strand.
CGAAAATCACTACTAAATCCAAAATGTCATGACGGCGTGATCAAACGGCGCAACGGTTGAATTTAAGCAGCCCGGGCGCGAGAGTTGAAGTACTCGGCCTGAGCTGCCTTAAAATATTTAAAAAGGCTTAAACCTCAGGCTGCTCTCTCTGAGAAAGCGAGGTTTCCACTGATTTTCTTTATTTTTACTTTGACCACGTCGCCTTTTGAGGCTCCGGGCACGAAAACCGTATACTTGTCTATCTTTGCAATTCCGTCGCCTTTGGACCCGACTGCATCGATCCGGAGCTCATAGGTGCCGCCTTCTTCGATGGCATCCCTGACAACTACATTGCTTACCTTTCTCTTTTTGACAGGCCTGTGAGCTCCGCAAGCAGAACATCTCAGGATAAGTACTCTGTCCACCCTGACAAGCTGGGTGTCCGGGCGTCCGCATTCCGAACACATAACGTATTCGTCCACATAAGCCTGAATGTTATCAGAGATCTGGGCTCTCGTAAACCTTCCCTGGAAGACTGCACGTGTGCCTTCTATTTTCCCTGCAGTCCCAAGCTCCCTTGTGAGATATTTCATCAAGTGGTCAGGGTCCCGGTTAAGGATATCTGCAATATTTCCGAAGTTCTCAAGAATTGTAGTTTTTCCTTCGGAAAAGATTCTGGGCTCAGGGATTACGAATCGAGCATCCGTAGTCTCGGTGTCAGGCATCTTCGCCATTGCACGGTTCAAAAGCTCTTCGTAATCGTACATGTTATTGCTCCTTTTGATATTAACAGTTTAACTGATTACTGTACCAGTTCTGCCCCTTCATCGATAACGACTCTACAGGGAGTTGGCAGCTTCTGTCCTGCATGCCAGAGAGCTTTCTTTGCGGCTGCAAAGTTTTGCTTTTCAACAGCAACTGTGAAGATCTTCTGGAATGAGTTTACCCTTGCTGCAGTACCTACATTCTTCCCAAAAGCCCTGCGCATTCCGCTGGATACACGGTCAGCACCCGCGCCGGTTGCCTGCTTGTTTTCCCTGAGGACCTCGTGGGGATAGACACGGAGCTTCATGTAAAAGCCCATCTTTCCGGCATCTTCAGTCAGGTGCCTGTTTGCTGTAATACGGGCTGCTTCAAGAGCAACGTGCCTTATCTGACATTTTTCTTCTACAAGCAGTGAGATCTTAATTGGGAAAGAGATGTTTGCTTTGTCTCCCATGTCATAATGAATAATCTGGCTGCCTGGAACACCGCCCATGTATTTTCTTCTGGTAAATGAGCGCTGCCTCACGTTTCTATACATACTTCCTGGCTTTCGTACCATAAGCTTGATTCTCCTGAAAGATAATGAGTTTATGAGTTTAATAGAAATTTGTTGTAACGGATTTGTTTCCGCATATAAATGTTTGCATTAAGTTCGTAGAAAACCATCTAGCAAACGATTCAGTATGAGATATGTGCATATAGAGATACCTGCCTGTATTTACATTTATCTGTAAACCTGCCCTGGTGGACTTCAGCAAGCGGCTACTGTATTTTTCCAGGCTCCCTGATAGGGATTCTGAATTAAATTTCTATAACCCCTGAAAATTTGTATATTCTGGGCTTAAGCGACTTACTCCCTACTACTTAGTGGTTTATAAGGTTTATTGCCGGTTCGGGGTATTTCTCCAGAAATCCTGCAAGGAGACCAAAACAACCTGAAAGCATCATGCTCCCGAAAGGTGCAGCAAAATGAAGTTTATTTGATATCTCCTTCCTGATTTCGGATTCCGAAACCTTTTCAAGCTTTTCTCTCTTTGGGCCCGTAACTAATATGGATTTGACCTGCTCAAAGCTAATTTGTTCAAAACCTGGAGTTCCCCTTCTATATGCACCATGCCCTCCGTCTTCGAAAACCTCGTCAAAACCAAGCTTTCCGTCGGCAAGCCTTATGATGTAGTCCTGGAGTTTTTCAGGGCTCATGAGGGAAGTGTGGTGCTCAAAAACGGCTACGATCCTATTTTCGTTCACAAGCGCCCCCAGAGTATGCCCATTTCCGATATTAACCACAACAGAAGGCTGTACTGCCGCAGGATCGGTAAGCGCTCCAAAAATTGCTGCCGGCCCGGTATCCATGAAAACTGCCCTTGTTTTCCGGTTTCCAGCGGTTTTGAGAAGGGAATCTGCCTGGGCCTTCATTCGGGTAAAAGCCTCAGGAATTTCCTCGGGCCTGTAGACGAAGTTCTCAAGTTCTCCTCCCTTTTCAATAAGTTCTCGAAGCAATTCAAAACGGTAGACCCTGTTGCTCTTTTCAGGAGCATTTCCATGGTCCTGTACTGCCACGGCGTAGTTTGTCGGCATCTGAACCTCAAAGGCCGAAAGTGCAGACGATGTCGATTCAAGATCGAAGTCCTGCATAACAATTTCCAGAGCATTTTCTTCGGATTCAAGCTTTTTTGCTTCCGCTTCCGAGACGATTCGAATCCCGAAAGACTTTACTTTTTCAATGTTATCATTGATAGTCAAAGCAGCCTTTTCAGTGGCATATACCGGAAAATCTGCCTTTAGATGGGCCCTGATGGCAAACGTCGAAGGTCCTCCTCCCATTATGTTTCCGGTAAATACTATTGTTTTTCCCTTTTTAGTCGCTTTCCGTACCTTTTTCGCAATTATCTGGGTAGGAGCAGGCATGACCATCAACAGGCTGTTTTCCACCTCTTTTTCGGAATTGAAAAGCAGAATATCCTGCGTACCCGTTCCTACATCTGCTGCAAGTATTAACATACCTGTGCATTGGTTAATAAAATATTAAAACATAGGCAAGTAAATAAAAGTGAACAGAAACCGGATAACAGGAATTTTAAGAACGGAAACCTGAATCAAATGAATACAAAATGGAGAATGTGACTTTCATGAAAGAATCCACACCGGAAATTCACAAAAAAGAAGCAAAAAAATCCTTTTCTTTTGCCTTAATCACNNTCAGGAAAAGCCATGAAAGATCTTCTCGAAGCTGCTGGCCATAAAGTTTCCTTTTACAGGCTAATTTCCGACGAAAAAACCTCAATTATCGATTCAATTCTTGCTGCTCTTGACAGCTCCGCAGATATTATTATTACTAGCGGAGGCACAGGGCTTGCACCAAAAGACATTACAATCGAGTCTGTAACTCCGCTTTTTGAAAAAGAAATTTCAGGTTTCGGAGAACTTTTCAGGTATAAAAGCATTGAAGACATCGGAACGTCGGTAATCCTTACAAGAGCTGTAGCAGGTGTAATTAAAGGAAAAGCAGTATTCTGTCTGCCGGGATCGCCAAATGCGGTGAAATTGGCTCTTTCTGAGATTATAATTCCTGAGGCCGGGCATATTGTAAGGCATGTTAGGGAATAAACATTTATTCTTTTTTATCTTTGTGACCTCAAGTAACCATAAAACATCATTTCTTCCAGCATACTATTATATAATTCTATCAAATTGGCTATAGTGATGTTGAAATAAGGATGAGCAGTTCCTAATTTATATTCAACTATGTAAAGAGAACGCTCATAGAATTGTAGTGATTCGTCGAGATTTCCAATTTTATGATATGTCTTTGCGATATTGTTTAGTGTTGTTGCAACATCCGGGTGTTCAGGTCCCAGTACCTCTTTACAAATTTCAAGTGCCCTTTGATAAAGTGGGAGTGCCTTGTCGTATTTTCCCATACTTTTATAGAGTACTGCGAGATTGTTTAGTGTTGTTGCAACATCTGGATGTTGCGGACCGAGCACCTTTTCATTAATATCAAGTGCCCTTTGACAAAGTGGGAGCGCTTTTTCGTATTCTCCCATATTTTTATAGAGTACTGCAAGATTGTCTAGGGTTGTTGCAACAGATGGATGTTGGAAACCTAGAACACTTTCGCGAATACCAAGTGCTCTTTGATAAAGTGGGAGTGCTTTGTCGTATTCTCTCATAATTTCATAGAGTACTGCTAAATTGTTCAGTGAATTTGCAACATCTGGGTGTTGGGAACCTAGAACGTTTTCACGAATACCAAGTGCCTTTTGATAAAGTGGGAGTGCTTTGTCGTAAGCGCCCATACTACGGTAGAGTTCTGCGAGATTGTTTAGTGTTGTTGCAACTTTCGGGTGTTCAGGTCCCAGCGCCTCTTTATAGATTTCAAGTGCCCTTTGATAAAATGGGAGTGCTTTGTCGTAAGCACCCATATGATAATAAAGTCCTGCTAGGTTGTTTAGAGTTGCTGCAACATCCAAATGTTCAGGTTCGAGTTCTGCTTCAAGAATTTGAAGTATTTCTTCATACATAGGGGTAATTAATTTCCAGAATCCTGCTCTATTGAATGGCTCAGATACAGAAATAAACCATTTGCATAATTCTTCTGCATCAAGTGATTCTTTTGCATGGTAGAAGGCTTCGGTTAGGGCGATTTCATGTTCTGGGGTTATAGCCTTAATATTAAGATCTTTTAGTCGGTTGCTGTAGAAGTCAAGCATGAAATTATGGACTTCTTTTTTCAAATCTGGATCCTGGTAATCCTGCAAGCTTTTTTTCATAAGCTGATGCATGGAACATTTTCCTTTATCGTCAACGTCCATAAAAGAAAAGCTATGTAGTTTTGAAAAACTGGTTGCAGGATATCCAGTATTAAATCTCTTGATTAGAATTTTGAATAGTTCACGGTTCCAATATCTTGGAACCGATAAGACTTTCAGTGTCTCTTTTTCTTCCCTGTTAAGGTATTTGACAAACCTGCAGAAAATACCTTCCGGAACCTTTGCAAAGTTTCCCGATGTAGGCTGCTTTTTTTGCTTTATTTTTCTGTAAATATCGATGGAGAGTTCAAGATAGTAAGGTACGCCTTCACTGCTTTCAATGAGTACGTTCTGGATATCCTCTTCAGTGATCCCGCACTGTTTTAACAGATCGAGAGCATCTTTTTCTGGAAGTTTTCCAATTTTACGCTGGTCAAGGTAATTTTTCCAGTCCTCATCCACTTCTTCCCAGCGAAGTGATTCTTTCCCACAGATTACCCACAGACAGGATTTTTGTATGTTTTCAATAAGTTTTCTGAGCCATCCGTCTCTGGAATTGAAACTTCCTTTATCTCTTTCTTTTTCCCAGAGAGCTTCATAGGTGTCTATGAAAATGACTGCGGATTCTGAAGTATTCTGCAGGTGATCAGTAAGGTCATGTGCCAGGTAAACAGGCAATCGTTCGTATATCTGTGTAGGTTCGAGTTCGGGAAGCTTGGAAAAATCTTCTTTGCGTTTCAGGGTCCATTTTTGATAGCGTTCAGGTAAACTGTTGGCAAGGTTATACACGTTTGGTATCAGGTTTACAGGAACAAATTCGTCGCAGATGTCCAGAACGTCACGAACAATACTATCCTCTGAGTAGTTTTCTTTTTCCAGGGGATTATGGGGGTTGATTTTTTTCAAGTAGGCGGCAAGGGCAATGTCAAAAGAGTTGAATTTGATGCCATATTTCTGGCGTAGCTGGCTGGAGAAAACTTCGAGGAATTTATAAGGCTGCCTGTATTGTTCGGTGGCGAAGTCTATTGAAGTCCATATGATTTTTGTGTGCCAGCCCGATTCGTTATGTTTTTCGATCAAGGTTGGAAGTTCTTTTCTAAGGCTGGTTTTTCCAATTCCGGCAACGCCATAATAGACCAGGATACTGTAGTTCTTTTGGTCGATGTTCCGGAAGGCGTTCTCAAAAGCTTCGATGAACTCTTTCCTGTCAACGAATGGACATTCTACTTTTTCATCAAAATTTGTAGGACAAACTGACACTCAATTCCTCCGAAAATCAGTTCCTTATCAGCTTAAGTTTCCGACCTGTCGAATTATTATTCAACTCGTCCTATATTACAGTACTGAAATCTTTCAATCAATTTCAAATATCAGACAAATGAAGCAAACCACGTAACACTGGAACGACCAAAAGCCCTTTTACGGAGAAAACCTAATTTTTTGTGGATCATGGAAGCCCTAATCCAAAAATAACATATGCCTGCAAACTAATCTTTTTCTGGGGAGAAAATACACTTCTGAGGGGTTAAATTGGTTAAAGGCCTGGTTTATCTTTACACAGGGGAAGGAGAAGGAAAGACCACAAACGCTTTTGGACTGGCTCTCAGAGCTGTAGGCCACGGGTACAGTGTAATAATTATTCAATTCCTTAAAGGCAGGAAGTACATAGGCGAGTACAAAATAAAAGACAGGTTAGCTCCGCAATACGAGATTCACCAGTTTGGAAGGGAGGAGTTCGTAGATTTCAAGAACCCTATTTCTCTGGATTATGAACTCGCGGAAAAGGGTCTTGAATTTGCAAAAAAAGCCCTGAAAAAGAAGCCCAGGCTCCTGATACTGGACGAGATAAATCTTGCAGCACACTTTGGCATTGTGAAAACCGAAGACATCCTTAAACTGCTGGAGGAAATCCCGGAAGAAACCACAGTCGTCCTGACAGGGCGAAGGGCTCCTGAAAAGCTGATAAAAAGGGCAGACCTTGTAACGGAAATGAGGCTTATAAAGCATCCCTTCGAGAAAAATGTCCTGGCAAGGGAAGGACTTGAATATTAACCCAAAATAGGTCTCAGTCCAAAATAGATCTCCATGTCTCAAAATGTACGTTTTCTGTATGTGTATATTCAAGGATGGGAGAATTACGCCTTGTTATCAAACTTGCGACTTAGACAGTTAAAGGTTTAATGTTATTGATTTTTAGTTCAACTGTATAAGCTCTATACTCATAGAATTAACTATGTAACAGTGAAATCCCTTTTTCAGAATCTCTACTGAAGAACAAACGCGTTTTCAGGCATCCTGCTTCGATCTTTTTATATCTCTCTTCCCTAATATACAAAATATATGATAATTCTTCATGCAGGCAGAATTGGAAAACAGTTTTTCTTATGGGGCGAAAACCCGGCTGAAAATGAAATTCAGAGCCTTCGGCGAGGTAGAAAACCTAAAACCCCGGCAGCAAAGCCTTATCCTTATGATTCGGGTTTTGAAAACCTGTTTTCTGCCCTTGAGTTATTACTGGGCAATCCCGGCCGAAAAAAAGCCGAGAAAATTAACATATGGATACCGACTATAGGCGGAAATCCGATTCCTTCCAGCGCTCTTATTGCTGAAATTCCCGATTCGAAAGCCGAACCTTCACTGGCTCCCTGGACTGTAAGTGCATACCCTCTTGAAGCTGAAGAAACCCTTGTTCTTCTCTGTGCCTGCATGGAAAAACGAGTTCTGGCTCCTGGCATCATTTCGGGAAATGACCTTCTCTGGTGGGCCGATGCCCTGAAATTCTCAGGTTCGCTGGTCGCAGGCCAGAAATACCTGCCTGGCGTCAGGGAAGAGGAAGGGGAGTACAGAGCATTTTGGGAACCCGTATTTTCCGGAGAAGATGCGGGAGAGCTAGCAAAACTTGCAAAGCAAATGCCCCCTGCTGCAAGGGCTCTTGCCCCTGAAGTTTCGGAACGGCCTCCTGAGTTGTCCGCAGCTTTCGCGGCAAGGCAATTTATTGAATCCTCTCTTGACTGGATAGTTCGCTCCGAAATAGGAGAAAAAAAGACCACAAAAGGGGCACGCAAAAGAAAATCCTTTGACAGCCTCCACGACGCCTGGGTTTATGCCCTGAAAAGCCCGGACGGGCTGATCTCTGGAAATGATGCCGAACTTATTCAGCTCGAAGCAAGAGCTCGTGAATGGCAGCGCCCTCTCACGATACTTATTACTTCACCTTTCAGGTTCTGCTTCCGGCTGGAAGAACCGATTGAGGATGAAGAAGCCGAAGAAATAGAAGGAATCAAAGAAAACGAAGAAAACAAAAGAAGTAGGGGAGGGATAGCTGATATCGAAATTCCCAAAGGGCTCTGGTATGTTCGCTATCTGCTCCAGTCTTATGAGGACCCAAGCCTTCTGATCCCTGTAAAAGAAGCATGGAAGCCAAAAAAGGGCAGCCCGTTGAAAAATTACGATGTGAAAAATATTCGTCAATTTTTGTTGTCTTCTCTCGGACAGGCTGCCGGTATTAATGCAGGAATCGCTTCCAGTCTTGAGGCTCCCAATCCGGCGGGATATTTCCTTGATACGAAAGAGGCTTACCGCTTCCTGACTGAAAGTGCAGTAAACTTAAGCCAGGCCGGATTTGGAATACTTCTTCCTGGCTGGTGGACTCGCAAAGGTACAAAAAACCACTTAAAAGCCCAGGCAAAGGTTAAGGGCAAGCAGTTGCAGGCCGGAAGCGGGCTTACCCTTGACAAAATAGTCAGTTTTGACTGGGAAATGGCCCTTGGGGACAGGGTGTTAACAGCCAAAGAACTGCAGGCTCTTGCAAAACTCAAAGCTCCGCTTGTGAAGGTCCGCGGGCAGTGGGTCGAGGTAAACGATGCTGAAATCAAGGCTGCTCTTGAGTTCTGGAAAAAGAACCCCCACGGAGAAGCAAGTCTGCATGAAGTCATAAAGTTGGCTGTGGGAGCTTCCGAAAAAGCCAATGGTGTGGACTTTGGAGGGCTCAATGCAACCGGCTGGATTGAAGAACTAATCAGCCGCTTAAAGGACAAAACCGGATTTGAAGAACTCCCGGCTCCGGATGGGTTTTCAGGAACTCTTCGGCCTTACCAGTTCCGAGGTTACTCCTGGCTGGCTTTCCTGAGGCAGTGGGGCATAGGAGCCTGTCTTGCAGACGATATGGGGCTTGGAAAAACCATCCAGACTCTTGCCCTTATCCAGCATGATCTGGAACAGGCTAAAGAGCAGGTTGAAGACAAGGCTAAAGAACAGGTTGAAGAAGAGGGTGACGGAAGTAAAGCCCCAAAACCGGTTCTTCTGGTCTGTCCGACTTCGGTTATCAATAACTGGAAAAAAGAGGCTGCCCGCTTTACGCCGGAACTTTCGGTAATGGTACACCACGGTACCAGCCGGAAAAAAGAAGGGGAATTCAAAAAAGAAGCTATGAAACATAGTATTGTTATCTCAAGCTATGGGCTTTTGCAGAGGGATGTTAAGTTTTTAAAAGGGGTCCCTTGGGCTGGAATTGTACTTGACGAAGCCCAGAATATCAAAAACCCTGAAACTAAACAGGCAAAGGCAGCAAGGGCTCTGGAAGCCGATTACCGCATAGCTCTAACAGGGACTCCGGTTGAAAATAACGTGGGCGACCTCTGGTCCATTATGGAGTTTTTAAACCCAGGGTTCCTCGGGAGCCAGGCCGGTTTCAAGCGGAATTTCTTTATTCCCATTCAGGCCGAGAGGGATCAGGAAGCTGCAGGGAGGCTAAAAGAAGTTACAGGCCCCTTCATCCTTCGCCGTTTGAAGACCGATAGTTCGATCATCTCTGACCTTCCGGAAAAAATGGAGATGAAAACCTATTGCACACTGACAAAAGAGCAGGCCTCACTCTATGCTGCCGTCCTCGAAGACATCGAAGAGGCAATGGAAGAAGCTGATGAAGAGGGAATCCAGAGAAAAGGAATAATCCTATCTGCCCTTTCCAGGCTCAAGCAGGTCTGCAATCATCCTGCACAGTTTTTGAAGGACAACTCAGGAATTCCGGGACGGTCAGGAAAACTTGAAAGGCTTACCGAAATGCTGGATGTGGTCCTAGAAAACGGAGAAAAAGCTCTTGTTTTCACCCAATTTGCAGAGATGGGAAAAATACTGAAAGAACACCTGCAGGCAAGCTTCGGCTGTGAAGTCCTTTTCCTGCATGGTGGGGTTCCCAGAAAGCAGCGGGACCGGATGCTTGAGCGTTTCCAGGAAGGAAAAGAGTACCTTCCCATTTTTGTTCTCTCCCTTAAAGCCGGAGGTACGGGACTTAACCTTACCGGAGCCAACCATGTATTCCATTTCGACCGCTGGTGGAACCCGGCTGTTGAAAACCAGGCAACTGACAGGGCATTCCGTATAGGTCAGACTAAAAATGTCGAAGTTCATAAGTTCATCTGCGCTGGCACGCTTGAAGAAAAAATTGATGAGATTATAGAGCGCAAAGTGCAGGTTGCAGAGAATGTTGTCGGGACAGGGGAATCCTGGCTGACAGAACTTTCCAATGAAGAATTGAAGGAAATTTTCACCCTTAGAGAAGAAGCGGTAGGTGAATGAAAATGGCAGCTTACTGGGATGGATATGATCATTACAAACCCACAAAGCCAATTGAGGTCAAAGGTGGAATCAAAGCAAATTCCAAACGCGGAAGCTTTGTCAAGAGCTGGTGGGCGAAACGCTGGATCAAAACCCTTGAAAGCTTTAACCTGGGTGCGAGGTTAACCCGTGGAAAAACTTATGCCCGTAAAGGCCAGGTAACCTCCATAAAAATAGAAGCCGGGCTTGTAAGGGCCAAAGTTCAGGGTTCAAACCCTAAGCCCTATTCGGTAACAATCAAAGTCCGTACACTGACAGGTTCCGAATGGGACCTTCTTGCAGAAAGACTTGCCTTGAAGCCTATATTTGCAGCAAAACTTCTTGCAGGTGAAATGCCGGAAGACATTGATTCCACATTCAAGGAAATAGGCCTTTCCCTTTTTCCTGAAAAGCTCGACGACCTTGAAACCGACTGTTCCTGCCCGGATTGGTCAAATCCCTGCAAGCATATTGCAGCTGTTTACTATCTTCTCGGGGAAGAATTTGACAGGGATCCTTTCCTTATCTTTAAGCTAAGGGGCATGGATATGGACGACTTTATGTCCATTCTCGGAAAGGGTTCAGGCTCGGAAAAACAGAACCTTATTGCAGAAGCCAGAAACCTTCTGGAAGGTCCGAATGTTGAGATCATATCCGAAACCGGAGCCCAAAACGAAACAAAAAGCTCTTCTCTATCTCAGGAGCCTTTACCGCTTGATCCGGAAACTTTCTGGGGAAAAATTCCTGAAAATCCTGAAGACGAAAAAAGACTATCCCTTGAGGTTCATATTCCTCCGACTGCAGCAGTCCTTCCAAAAAGGCTTGGAAAATTCCCATTCTGGCGTGGTGAAGAGGATTTGCTTGAAGTACTGGAGGATATTTATAAAGAAGCTTCTCCTTCAGGAATGATGATATTCCTTGGAGAACGTAAATGAATACTGGGGATTCGGGGTAAATGCTGAGAATCATAGATAAATGCTGAAAAATGTAAACAAATATTCTAAAATATAAACTGATATTGAGGAATGTAAAAAACGTTGGACAGGATAAACGAATGTTGGAAAATGTAAAAGGCATTCTTGCAGGATATCCTATGGATTTTTAAGTAAAATTTTCCGGCTAATTTGATATCCTGGCTGATTTAATATCCTGGCTGATTTAATATCCTGGCTGACCTGATCTCCTATATTCGTCCTCTTTGTCTTTTCGTTGAGAGACGAATCAGCAGCTAACATAAATGTGGTTCGCAATTTCCCTATCAACAGCATATCTGGTCTGGTCTACCTCAAAAAGATATGAGGGAGACTTTCTGAGTAGGGTAATAGGCATGCCTGGCAGGATACCCATAGCCATTAGTTTTTGTAGAATTCCCGGGTTTTTCGTTTCAAGGTGGTCAATTTTTCCGGTTTTTCTGGGTTCCATTGCGCAGAGAGTTATAGGTTTCAGGAATAAGTGTGAGTTTTTGGTTACCATTTGAAGAACTTCCTTATGGATTGAATTATCTTTGCTTCTTTTACAAGTTCATAGCCGCAGTTCGGACAGCACTGCTTGTTGCAGCTGTGGAGTTTCCCACAGCCGGTACATTTCGTTTCATCAGCTTTCTCAAACTCGTTTCCGCAGAGTGGGCATTTCACAAGTTAACCCCCAGCAGTTTTAACAGGTTATTTACAATAAAACCTGTAACGAATGCAAACGGGAAAATGAAGCCCGAAATTGCAAGGGCTGTTTTAAAACCTCTTTCCTTTATCGTCATCATGAACTGGGCTATACAGGGCATGAAAAGGGTAAGAGTAATGGCTGCAACTACGAGCTGAACACCTGTCAGTAATCCGGAATCATACATTCTATAAAGCCCAGCTGCCCCGAAATCTCTCCTGAAAAAGCCGAAAAGGAAGACATCAGCTGCATCAGGAGGCAGGCCTATCCAGACTGTTGGGTATTCTATGATTTTCAGGACAAGGGCAAAAAGGCCTGTTAGTTTTCCTATCCAGATCAGAACACTTGCCAGTACAAACAGGGGCAGCACTTCAAGGAAATACCAGTGCATTCTGGAGTAAGTTTTAACCAGTATATTCGAAAGCTTCGTTTTTCTGAGAGGAGGTATTTCAAGTATGAATGTCGGAGCTTCTCCTGGAAGGATTCTGGAAGCCAGGAAACCTATCAGGATGAATTCCAGTAATATTACTACGGACCATATAAGCAGGCTTTCAGGGTTTCCCGAAAGGATTGAAAGAATAATGCCTAACTGTGCCGAACAGGGAATTGCAAGAGCCAGCAGGATATTTGCAATAAGCCTTTCCCGTTTTGTTTCAAGGGTCCTGGTAACCATCGTAGCCATTGTCGAACATCCAAACCCGAGCACCATTGGAATTACTGCCCTTCCACTGAGCCCTATTTTCTTGAACAGGCCATCAAGGAGCAGGCTCAGCCTTGGAAGATAACCCGTGTCTTCTATGATAGAAAACACAAGGAAAAAGGCTCCCACTATCGGAAGGATCAGGGCAATCGCATATGTCACGGCCTGGGTAAAAATCCCGTATTCCCCTATAAAAAGGTCCTGAAAAGTCGGATAGGGTACAAGCGACATAAACTTTGCAGTTACAAAGGGATTTATGTATCCTCCAAAGACTGTATTTTCCAGAAAATCAACAACTGTTCCCGCTGCAAACACGCCTACGAACAGATAGAGCCCGAAGTACAGGATTAAAAACAGCACAGGTATCCCAAGCACGGGATGGATGAGAATACCGTCAATTTTTTCGGAAAAACCGATCTTTCCATTCTTTGTTTTACTCCCATTTATTCCAGTACTTCCCACTGCTTTTATTTTTCCGGCTTTCCCAATACTTTCGCCCTCGTTTTTCTCTGGCATTTCCATTACCTGTTCCACGATTTCGTTTACATGCTCCTGTCTTTTCAGGGTGAACAGGTAGGAAAGAGGGACTTCGGATTTCTTTGAAGTAGCTTCTATAAATTTCCGGATTTCTTCATGGTTTTTTTCGCGACCTTTTTTCCTGGAGTCGAGTGTTTTTTCAGCTCTGTGAAGGTATTCAAGGGCCGTCTTGTCTTCCTGAAGCAGCAGGAGTGAGATCGCTCTTTTTGAGATTCCGGCTTCATTTGTGGGGCCAAGAAAACCTTCAACTGCTTCGATATCTGGTTCAATTTCTGGGCCGTAGTTAAGTTTTTGCCTAAATTTTTGCGCATTATTTCCGGAAGTAAACTCCGAAATTGCGGCTTTAAGTTCCTCTATCCCTTTTCCTTCACTTGAAACCGTTCCTACAACCGGGATTCCAATGGAACGACTGAGTTCAGATATATCTATTTTAATTCTTCTCTCTTCAGCCTCGTCCATCATATTCAGGACAAGAATGAGGGGAAGCCCGGCTTCAAGGAGCTGCAGGGTAAAAGAAAGCATGCGTCTAAGGTTTCGGGCATCTACTACGTGGAGGTAAACTGAAGCCTTTTCCTCAAAAAGCAGAAGCTGAGATACTCTTTCTTCCTCACTTACAGGGAGCAGGGAATACATCCCTGGTGTGTCAATAATCTCATATTCCCTTTCTTCGATCTTTGCTTTTCCATGGGTGATTTCAACTGAGGTTCCCGGATAATTGGAAACCAGGGTATAACTTCCGGAGAGGGCATTAAAAAGGCTGCTTTTTCCTACGTTAGGGTTTCCTATCAGTATAATTTTCGGAAGCCCTTTTCCTGGAGTGCATCTTGTTTTTCCGCAGCAACATTCTTTTTCAGGACAGGTAACTGGTAGTTTCATACTTTTGCTCTTATATTTAGGCGGTCCTAACTTTTAATTTGTCCACATTTAGGCAACCCTAATATTTAAGGCTATGCTAGTAGGCAAAATTCTCTCAATCTTTGTCTAAATACAGGATTTCAAAAAATTTTAACTCAAAAAAGCCTTTAACCTGAATTATTTTAATCTTCGTAATATTTATGTTTCTACTACTATTATATTCATCAAATATAATTCTTATATAGCATAGTGTTTGAAATCGCCTTCGTTGGCAAGTCCCACGATATAAAATGAGGGTAGAATTTACTTTATTAGGATTCGCATTATCATACATTGTAAACTTTACTGATATAATGAATACCTCTGCCAACATCGGTGGATTGAAAACCAAAATTTGTAAAATTTGTTAAATTGAAACAGGTTGGGGGAGTCGACAAATGAATCTTAAAAATACACTGGGTATTTTGCTGGCAGTTTGTTTTTTACTGTCAATTGCCGCAGTGGCAGTAAATTCCAAAGAAGCGCCCTGTACGGCTGGTAAGGAAACATATAAGCCTGCAGAGAAGCCTGCAGAGAAGACAAAAAACAAAATGAAAGGATTTTCTATTAATATCGAAAATGCTACTTTGGAAAATAACAATTTCCGCAAGGTGCTCTATACTGCAAAGCATAGTCAGCTGGTACTTATGAGCCTCAAGCCCGGGGAAGATATCGGAATGGAAGCACATGAAAAAACCGACCAGTTTTTCCGTTTTGAGGAAGGACAGGGAAAGTGCATAATTAACGGTAACGAATATGAAGTCGGCAGTGGCTCTGCGGTGATTGTGCCTGCAGGTGCCCATCACAATGTCATTAACACTTTGAAAACAGGTTCTTTGAAATTCTATACGATCTATTCACCGCCTGTTCACAAGGACGGCATTGTACGCGCCACGAAGGCCGAAGCCGAAGCCAATCCAGAGGAATTTGATGGTGTAACTACGGAATGTAACCAGGGATAAGATTATGAGGAGTAAGAATAAACGCTTTATGAAAATAAAGCGTTTTTCTTTTCTATATTCTCAAGTGAAGGTTTGAATTTCCTCGAAGCTGTTGTTAGCAATAACGATGACTGCAGTTGGTTTTGTGTCCCAATGTTTTGATTTTATTCTAAGGAACTCGTACGAGAGATTCAAAAGTCAATTTTTGATTTAGGCTCAGATCTTTATCTCAATAGTCTTTATCTCAATAGTTCAGGAATTAATAATTTATCACTCAGTAATCTGCGGGTCTATACATTCCTATTTATTTTGTTTTATCTCCCTGCTCATATCTCTGTAGTATTCGAACAGTTCTTGTCCCCATTTTATTGCCTGTGGTTCGAAACTTATCACATACTGACGGTCAAACCTCCCGCTTTCGTTAAACAATCCCATAGTCATTATATTGTTAGCGGTAGCAATGAGCGCTGGAATTTCCACTATTTTTTTTTCCAGAATATAAAGACTTGAATTTTCCATTTTGAGAAATTCTTTCCCTTCTTCTTTGAAATCTTCTATAAGCCGTAAGTATACTGCTTCATTCAAAACAAGGGAAATTTCAATACCTTTTTTTGCAAGGTTGAGTACAAAAGCAGGAAGTTGAGGATGGAAATAAGAATAAAGCATGTGGGTATATGTTGACTTGGAAAGGTTTTTCAAAAGTTCCGGGTTCAGATCAAAAGTATGACTGAGGTCAGGTTCTATGAGGCAATAATTTCCAAGCTCATTTATTCTATTTACAAGATAGGGTGGTATAGGAGCAAGCTTTCTATCGGCCCAATATTCTTCATTTTTCTCAAAAACTGATAGAGTCTCAACCAGTGGCTGCATTTTTTCGACAACAATTTCCCCTATCTCACTGAGCCGATATATTCCTTCTTCATGTATTACCAGCTCCTCCTCTTTTAACTTCTTTATTTGCGGAAGAAGAGCCGTCCTCGGCACCTGAAGCTTTTCAAGTGCCTCTTCAATACTTTTGGGGCCTTCTTTCAGGAGCAGAAGAAAATCTTTTCTCTTCTCTGAAAACAGGATAAGATCAAGCAAACTGGAACTCATTTTATAGTCTCCATCCTGAACTTATGAAAAAAGGTTTTGTTTACCGGTTCTGTTTTTTATTGTTCGCTTTCTATTGTCCGCTTTTTAAGCTCTTTATGGTGCCAAACTGCTAATAAAGGTATCGAAATTATTTGAAAACTTCGTCCTATTTCTTCCCTAATTGAGAAAATAGTCATTATTTAACGAATTTACAGACGAAAATTCTCCTACAATCCTTATTTTCTTTTTATCTTCTTCTTGTGAGTCCAGAATGAGTTGATAATCTCAATTAAGTTAAAAATAACAAACGCAGAATCCTGAGCAAATTTTACTAGTTTATACCTGGCTTACACCTGGCTTATACCTAACTTATACCTAACTTATACCTAACTTATTGCTTATATCTGTTTGAAAGATTAATTACTATCAGTTTTCATAGAATTTTACCTGTTATATGTGTCAATCTGAAACCCAAATTACTGCCTGTATTAATATCCGAAGCTTAATTCTTTCTTATTATAAATCCAGAAGTTCATCTGCTTGCTTTTCGGTTTTCTAGGAAACGTTGATATAGAAGATAATGAGAAAAGGGAGAAACCTGGAGGAATGGTAAATAACTCCAGGTAAGTGGCATGTAGCTCCAAGTAAGTGGTAATTAGTTTCCAGAGACTCATAATGTTTCAATTTATTGATCGTATAATTTTTTCGTAATAAATATAATAAGATATGAGTATAATAAGATATAGAATATAATAAGATGCAAAATATAATTAAATGTAAAATATACTACAATATGAAATATCATAAATTGTAATATATAATAATTTATAAAATAATAAATTGTAATATATAATAATTTATAAAATAATAAGTTGTAAAATACAATAACGTATAAACTATAATAAAGTATAAACTATAATATGATCTAAAATATAATAATATAAATATTTCATCATTGGAAGAATTAATTTTACAAATTAGTATGAGGAAGGGCAATGGAGAAAGAAAAGTTGTACAGGTTGAAAGCTGAAGCAAATCAGCTTTCTCCTATTCTTAATGTCGGAAAGAATGGGATAACGGACTCTCTAGTTGAAGAACTGAATAAGCAGATAAAAGCTAACAGGCTTGTGAAGGTAAGGGTATTGAAAAGTGCTGAAGAAGGAAAAGATTTAAAGACTATCGCGGAGGAAATCGCTACAGCTACGAGATCCACTGTGATAGAGGTACGTGGAAGGACAGTGGTTCTATACAGGTAAGAACTCTATGCAGGTAAGAGTTAAGATGCAGGAATTATCCTTTTCCTAGTACGATTTTTGACGAGCTTTCGAATACAGAGCCTGGCTTTTACTTAATTAAGAATAATTTCCTGCCTTTTAAAATGAGGAACAAAGTTTTTCAGTAGAATCTATGTAATAGGTTAAAGTCTATAAGTATGAAGTTGCTTTAATATAAACTTATTATATATTTCGCCATGTTAGTAAGTTATTTATGCTGCAAAGGCAACATCCAGTTGCAAATTATTCACACATAATTTACATATTATAGATGTTCCATTATTTCAGACCAGTCTCCTTATGATTTGTGTAATAGTTGACGAACGAGTTAAACTGAATTAGTATAATCGGAATTCAAAACTCCATAAAAACTCCATAATATGTGCACTTTAAGTGCCCGGAAGTTTCTTAAAACGGTTGAGTTGGGGTATTTCCCTTTTTGTTTCCAGATAGACCAGGGCAGAGCAAAACCCAACCCTCCGGAGAGATTGTTATGCTTGAAGATGAATATCAACTTGAATTTTTCAAAAATAACGGGTTCGTCCGGAAGCAGTGCCAGTCATGTGGCAAATTCTTCTGGACACGTGATCCTGACCGAAAGACATGCGGAGATGCGCCCTGTGATCCTTATACCTTTATAGGAAACCCGGTTTTTTCCAGGGAATTTGATATCTCCCAGATGCGTGAGTATTACCTCTCCTTCTTTGAGGAAAGAGGGCACACAAGGATTAACCGTTATCCTGTAGTTGCCCGCTGGAGGGATGACCTTTATCTTACAATTGCATCCATTGCAGACTTTCAGCCTTTCGTAACCTCAGGACAGGTTCCCCCACCTGCAAATCCCCTCACGATTTCCCAGCCCTGCATTCGACTGAACGACCTGGATTCGGTGGGCAGGAGCGGACGCCATCTTACAACCTTTGAAATGATGGCACATCACGCCTTCAATAAAAGGGATCATGAAATTTACTGGAAGGAACATACCCTGGAACTCTGTGATGAACTCCTTAGTTCACTTAAGTTAGATCCCTTTGCTGTAAGTTACAAGGAAGAGCCCTGGGCAGGCGGAGGAAATGCAGGGCCATGTGTCGAGGTTCTTGTGCACGGGCTTGAGCTTGCTACCCTTGTTTTCATGGACCTGAAAGCTGACAAAAAAGGTGACATTCTCATTAAAGGTGAGACCTATTCGAAGATGGATAACTATATTGTGGATACAGGATACGGACTCGAACGTTTTGTCTGGGCTTCTAAGGGCTCACCTACAATCTATGACGCACTTTTCCCTGGCATAGTGAACGAACTAATGGGTCTTGCAGGACTTGAGCATGAACTGGACAATTCCGAATATGCAAATATCCTGGCCCAGAACGCACGGCTTGCAGGGTTTATGGATGTCAGTGAACAGGCAAACCTTCTGGAACTCAGGAAAAAGGTTGCTTCAAATATCGGAATGACCGTGGAAAAACTCTCGTCTATAATGGAGCCTGTAGAGAAAGTCTATTCAATTACTGACCATACACGCTGTCTGACTTTCATGCTTGGAGACGGGATTATTCCCTCAAACGTCAAGGCAGGGTACCTTGCAAGGCTTGTCCTCAGGCGGACTTTACGCATGATGGGTGACCTTGATATCCATACTCCGCTTTCCGAGATTATGGATATGCACATAAAGAATATGCCGGAGTATCCCGAGTTCAGGGAAAATTTCCCGGTCATACAGGATATCCTGGAATCCGAAGAAGAGAAGTTCCGTAATACAATGGAGAGAGGCCGCAGGATTATTCATAAATCGGCATCTCATTTCAAGAAAACCGGGGAAAAGATTCCTTTATCCCAGTTAACTGAACTTTACGATTCCCACGGAATCCCACCCGAGATGGCAAAAGAAGTAGCATCCGAAATCGGAGTGGATGTAGAATTCCCTGACAACTTCTATTCCATTATTGGTGAGCTGCATAACAAGGCTGAAGAAAAGGAAGAAGAAGTCGTTCCGTTTGCAGATCGGCTTAAACACCTTCCGAAGACAAAGCGCAGCTTCTATGATGAACCCACACGCCTGGAATTCGAGGCTGTTGTTCTGGATGTCTTTGACAACAACATAGTGCTGGATAACACCTTTTTCTATGCTGAAGGCGGAGGGCAGCCTGCAGATATGGGAACAATCACTACCGGGTATGCGGTATACAGGGTTGTGGATGTCCAGGTCTATGACGGTGTAATAGTACACACCGTAGAGAACCCTGATGGGAATCTTGATGTCCGCAAGGGTGACATTGTCAATGGCAAAGTAGACGAAAGGCGCAGGATGACTCTTGCAAGGCATCACACAGCAACTCATATCGTAAACGATGCAGCCAGAAAAGTCCTTGGAAAACACATCTGGCAGGCCGGTGCCCAGAAGTTTGAGGACCATTCGAGGCTTGACCTTTCGCATTACAAACATATCTCCCCTGAAGAGCTGAAACAGATAGAGCTCCTGGCAAACCGCATGGTTATGGAAAATAAGCGTGTTATTACGGAGTGGATGCCAAGGACTGAAGCCGAGCAGGAATACGGCTTTGGGCTCTACCAGGGTGGAGTGCCTCCAGGAGAAAAAATCAGAGTTGTAAAGGTCGGAGATGATGTTGAGGCCTGTGCAGGTACGCATTGCGTCAGTACAGGAGTTGTTGGCCCGATCAAAATCCTGAGGACTGAGAGGATCCAGGATGGAGTTGAGAGAGTTGAGTTTGCAGCAGGAGTTGCAGCCGTACGTGCCATGCAAAAGATAGACTCTCTCCTGACCGATTCTGCAAAGACTCTGAGTGTTCCCCCAGAGCAGCTTCCTGCAAGTGTTGAGCGTTTCTTTGGGGAATGGAAAGACCTCAAGAAAGAAAACGAGAAACTTAAGGAAGAGATTGCTCGTGCCAGGGTTTACAGGCTGCTTGGAGGAGCTTCAGAGGTTGCAGGCCTTAAGGTTATTGTCGAATTCATTCCCGAAGCTGATTCCCTTGAACTCCAGAAGACCGCTACTGAGCTACTGAAATATGAAGACGTGGTAACTCTTCTGGCAAGTGATGCCGAAGGGGTTAAACTCGTAGCTTCTGCCGGGCAAAAGGCCTTAAGCTGTGGAGTCAATGCAGGCAGCCTTGTTCGCGAGATGTCAAAGCTTGTAAGCGGAGGTGGAGGCGGAAAACCTGCCCTTGCTATGGGCGGTGGAACTGACCCTTCAAGAATTCAAGATGCCCTTACCCGTGGGCTTGAACTCGTAAAAGAAGCCTGCAAGTAAGCCTGAAAAAAGGAAGTACAGATAAGCCTGAAAAAAGGAAGTACAGGTTAAGCCTGAAGATACCGGGTTTTTAATTCCCGGCAATTTCTTCCCTATTTTTTTCTTTCCTTTTATTTTTTTTAATTATTTTCAATTGTTTTTCAATCAATCGTTAAAGATAACTTCGCAAAGGATTGCAATTCTGTCTTTTACAAATAGGTGCACGGTTTTATTTCCTTCGAGGTCTTTTTCAACCGCATTTCGCACTTCCCAGTATTCTTCGGGCTTCACGCCTGCTCTGAGCACAACGCTCCCTATATTCTGGTCTTTCAGGAATTTATTGATCTCTTTTGGTTCAAATGGGCAGACTTTAAGCACTAGATAATGATTTTTGATCATGGACTGCTTTATCAAGGCATCCGAAGTCAATAAAAGTCTTTTTTTGTCAACTCTGAAAAGCTCAAAACCTCCCATCAGAGGTCCTGCCATCTGCATCATGGATTCTGCAAGTTCAGGCAACAACTCGGCTGCAACTACGGACGGTTCAGGTTCATAAGCGCAGAGTTTCATTTTATCAGTTTCCTTTACCTGCGGAAGTCCGTATTTCGGAATCAGCCCTTCGCCTGCAGGCAGAGCCACAGCCATACGGTCATACTGCTTCAGTCCTCCGAAGTAAAGGGTAAGGCGGTTGAGCTGTCCATCCAGTGAGATGTACTCTTTTTCGCAGTCAAAAGGAATCCGTTCCGGCGGCATCTGGGGCGGAGCTTCAAAGGCAAAATTTCGGGTTTTTTCACCGTAAGCAGCCAGTACATTCGGAATTCCCGGCTCAAGGCTTGAAACATGCCTTTCGTTTTCTTCGGCCGGACGGAAGGGATCGGAAAATATCACATCAACAGCCGGGATCTGCTCTATGACCTTCGGATCAAGGGCATCCCCGCAAATGAATTTCACGTTGTCAAGCCCGTACATTGCGCAGTTCTGTTTTGCATATTCGATTTTTTTGGGGTCGATTTCTACTGCATATACGAGCTCGCACTGCTGGGCAAAAAAGACAGTTTGTCCTCCTATCCCGCAGCTAATGTCAGCCAGAATCTTAGATCTTAAACGCTGTGCCCTGTAGCGGGCAATGGGCTCAGGGGTTGCAAAGCGCAGGCTTTCCTTGTCCCCATGCAGGGGCTTCTCAAATTGTTTTCTCCGTGCCACGTCGATCAGGAATAGTAGATAGTTTATGGGATTTAAAGGCGACTGAAAAAAGAAGATTGTAGAAACCGTTGCGCCGTTTTATCACGCCTATAGGGTTTGGNNTTTGGGGATAAGGTTCTCAAACCTAAAAATTGCTAAGGGTTTTGGGTCAAGCCTTTTCGCAACAAGGTTGTGATCACGCTGTTACGTCTTTTTCTGTCAGACCTTTTTAAAAAGATTGTGAAAAAGTTTGTGTGTCAAGATAGGGATAGCTAACAAGCGCCGGTATTATTACTTTACTTTTATTCTATTTCGGAAATGATCACAACATAATTTTTCCCATATTTTTCGGCACAGGCCGGACAGGTAGTATACCACATGTACCATTTCTTGACTTCCAGGCCCTGGCTTTTTGCGTAGGCTTCAAAGTCCTGGCACCATTCTCCTGTTTTTTCAAAGTCTCCCTCATAGACTTTGCTCAAAAATTTCCCGCTGAGTGTTACGTTTTCGGCGCCTTCCACTTCTTTATCAACAGCCAGATAAAGGTCCATGTTGCTTTCCGAGGTATGGTCCGACAAACAGAGCCAGTCCGGCATTTCTGCTCCTGCCCTGGCGACTTTCTCGTTCATCCGCATTATTACCTCTCCAAAATTAAGAGGCATATAAAACTGTGTGGTAACCGAGTCCTTGATGAACCTTTTATTGTTCCATTCAAACAATTTTCCGTCCCAGGGGGCGGGGTCAAATCGAGGACAACATTCCTGAGTTTCGAGTTCAATGGTCATGAGTTTCACCTTGTTAAGTAATGACTTTTTGGGTTATTTTAGGTTTTGGTTTTAGTTTTACTGGGAGAAGTTTTTCTCGACACAACATAAGAATCAGCAAAAGTAAATACAAAGGAAAATAAATTAAGTACTAAACAGTTAAACAATTTTACACAGGATATTCTGGCAAAGATAATATTCTGTATAATTCAAAAAATTGCTTTGGATAATTAATAATTTAATTGTATTTGCATGATATGATCTGTGTATGAATCTTTTATGAAGGAGGAACTTATGATTTGTATTATTTCCGAGCCTAAAAATGATGTTTATAGGCGTTTGGTAGACTTGGCTTTTGATTTATGTGACGAATTTATCCTCGTTGTACATAAAAAATACTACTCAGATTTAAACGATAATGCTAAGTTCTTATTAGAAAAGTTAAATGATTATTTAATAAAAATGAAAGAGCAATCGGAATGGGCAGGCACAAAACTGCTTGGACACACTGCATATATTTACCATTACCATACCAGCCCGGAAGCCAGAGAAATAGTCAAAAAGGTTTCAAAGTCACTTTACAGTTGGATGTATCCAGATTTACCCGAAGATTTGAGTTTTTATAAGAATGGAAAACCTTGGTTAGTAAATACAGCTCATGAAGAACAGAGTTTTATTCTTAGTGAAGACAAGTCTGAAATAGACAAAATTATGAATATAAAAGGCCTTAAGATAAGGTTATAACATTAACTTCGTCATTATTTGAGGTTGCTGAGGATTATCGCCGAAACTCCTGATATGAAGAAATCGACGTTTCCTGTCTCAGCAAGAAAAAGATTGGAAAGCTTTTTCAAACTCCTTTAGTTACAAAAAGTTTGAATCTAAATTTTTGCGGCTAGATAGGGATACATTTACCAGCTTCCAACTTTCTCAGCTCAAAAAGAAATGTCTTTTGGGTTAAAATGCTCCGGATCGAAATCTTTCCCCAGCCACGCCACTGTTTGTTCGTATTCCTCGTGCCCGGGATCTTTCAGGATATCGAGCATCTCTTCATAGCCCAATATTCCTCCAATGTCCTCAGGGGCTGTTGCTCTTTTTCCTGCAGTGCAGACCGGATATTTCCTTCCTTGTTTTTTCGGAAGAACTTCCTCAAACCGGACTTTTATCTCCCAGTTGTCCCCGAAATCATACCTGTAAAGAGCAAACTTATTTTCCGGAGTGAAGTATTTAGAGAGCTTGGCTTTATTTTCCGGCACAAGAGGTTCACAGAATGTTTCACAATCGTCATCTGCTTTCCCTATTTTGTCAAGCTCCCCGGTTTTTGGGTTTTGTACTTCAAATTCATGCAAATGGTAATCATCCCAGTTCATTACAGCCTGAATAGCCTTATGAAGGTCCAGAAAAGTATAATTTTCCGGCACCTGGATCCTTCGCCAGATTTTAGGGCTAATACCTTTTATTGAAAGCTTTAATTGGTATATCTTTTTAAACGTGTCTTTCATAGAGTTATTCCCCAGAATAAACGTCCGTTAACACCTTTAAATTTCTATTAACGTTCGCTAACTTCTGCTAATATCCATTAATTTCTCAATATTCATTAATTTTTGCTAATCTTAGATACTATTCAGTACTATTCAACAATTTTCGCGAAACGGAAAAAAACTATGAAAGGTAGATTAATTTCTTTCGTTACAGAAAGTAGGGAAAACTCTCGATAGTCTTTAAATACTCATCTATCGATAAATTTCTAAAAATTTCAAACCGATCTTGCAGACGTCTCATGCATGAAAGATTGAAAAACCTGTTTTCCTCATATTTCATGCGTGCGAATTTTATTTCAAAAATGGATCTATAATCTGCAGGCCTGGTTATGAGTATCTCTCATTAAATCTAACGAACTTTTCCTGTAAATGCTAACTTTAACTTTAATTTTAACTATTCAGCCTATCCAAAAGTGTCTATTGATACTGATTCTACTAATATTGAGGAAACCGAGAAATGACTTATTTGCAATGAAAAAACGCAGTCAATCGCCAGCAGTCAAAGAAAATCAAATTACAGAAATTTGTATATTGAAGATTAATAAAGATGGCTATTGATGCTATTTTATATAGGCTGAATAGTTACCTTTAACTTTAATTTTAATGAAAGAGTTTGTGTTACGAAGAGTTTTCAAACCTTTTTTGCGAGATACCCTCTAAACATTGATTTTTCTTTTTTATCAGGTGTTTTATACACAAAAAATGTAATATATTTCAGTACCGTGAAACCGTATTTGTTTAACAGTTCGGTTATCTGAAAGTCATTATGATAGTATATGGAGAGACCTGAACCGATATCCGTATAGCTCAAAAGGCCTTCTTCCGATACCATAACAGTAAAGCTGAAGGCACCTCCTATTTTCGTCACGCGACTTGCTTCTTCAAAAAACCTGTCCAGTTTTTCAAAGAAATGGAATACTCCACATGCTGTTGTATTTTCGAACTTTGCGTCCTCATAGGGCCACCTATCTACTACCAAATCGCACAACTTAAGTTCCGTAGCGAATTCTTTTTTATTGCATATATCGAGCATCTTTTTCGAGCCATCAATCCCGTATACCTTGAGACCGGCCTTATAAAACAAATATGAACTGAGCCCGGTACCAATACCGACATCAAGGACACTACTCCCACGAGATAAATATTCATAAGCTAGCCCAAAAAGCACTTCATGCCCATGATATTCTATCAGTACACTCATATTATCGTAGACATTGGCAGACTTGTCATGTACTTCAATGATAGAGGGTTTCACATTTCAGAGAGTACTCCATGATATGAAAAAAGTTTCTATATTGTTTTTAGTCTTTTTTAATTTCAATCCTTTTTTAGTGGTTAGTACGGATTTTCGGCATTTGTACAGAACTCAAATGCAAAAATAATGAAGTTTCAATCCTTTTTAGTGGCGTGTGCTGTTCTTCAGGGTCATTTTTCCTTATTTTCAGCAAATTCTCAGATAATCTCAAACCTGCAGGACTTACTCACTTGAGGAACAAGATCAAATACGACAAACAATGTGGATTAAAGGTCACATTTCAAACAGTTAACGGTCCAATTCTGTCAATTTTTCAGTCCGACTGCGTAAGTTCAAAACTGAATAACCAACATCAAGCAGTTTATTTTTTGCTTGAACTATATTGATATTATTTCTTGTGATCAGGCCGAAGGTTTATTCACCAGTTTTTTCCGGCTTAGAAAGCAACGTCTTTTGGATCGAAGTATTCTGGGTCAAAATTTTCACCCAACCATTCCACTGTGTCTTCATATTCCTTATTTTGGGGGTCTTTCAGGATCTCGAGCATCTCTTCATAGCCCCATATTCCTCCGATGTCCTCGGGGACTGCTGCTCTTTTTCCTGCAGTGCAGACCGGATATTTCATTTCCTCTTTTCTTGGAAGGATTTTCTCAAGCCGGATTTTTACCTGCCAGTTGTCTCCGAAATCGTACCTGTACAGAGCATCCTTATTTTCCAGCGTAAAATATTTGGGGATTTTGGTCTTTTTTTCTGGCACAAGAGGCTCGTCACTGAAATCTTCGTAATCGTCACCTTCTGTCCCTATCCTATCAAGTATCCCGGTCTTTGGGTTTTGTATTTCGAATTCGTGCAAATGGTAATCTTCCCAATTCATTGCAGCCTGGATAGAGTTATGAAGATCCAGAAAAGTATAATTTTCCGGCACCTGGATTCGTCGCCAGATCTGAGGAGTTATGCCTTTCATTGAAATCTTAAACTGATATATATTTTTAAAATCGTCTTTCATAAGTTATCCACCTGAATGAACGTCCTCTAATGTCCAATAATTTCCTGT
Source organism: Methanosarcina sp. UBA7 (assembly GCA_002508465.1). Classification (GTDB taxonomy): domain Archaea; phylum Halobacteriota; class Methanosarcinia; order Methanosarcinales; family Methanosarcinaceae; genus Methanosarcina. Next base: position 48,645 of record DAQQ01000055.1, read on the forward strand.
AATATATGTTAACTTTTCGATATATTCCGATAATTCCCAACAAAATCCGATAATACAGCTGGCGAGTAAACGAATTTCTTTTATGGCTGAAAGTGGGGCAAATCCTTGATTGTCTCTAAACATTCGTCTATAGATAAGTCTCTAAAAAGTTCAAACCACGTTCCCGTATGTCTCATATATGAAAGGTTGAAAAGTCTATCTCCAGCATATTCCATGCGTGTAAACTTTTCTTCAAAAAATGGAGATATAGCCTGCGGGTCCAGACATGCGTATTTCGCACATAAGTAAAAGTAGCTGCGGTACCACTTCGTATAAATGTCCACTACATAGTTATAACGCATTTCTTCCGGTGGAGGTTTGATATATTCAGGTTTTAGAAACGATTCAATAAGCTCCTTCGCTTTTGTTTCTGCTTCCAACTTCACATCTTCTGGTACCTTAGGCTTTGGATACTTTTGTGGATTAAAGGTCCACATTGTCTGTCCTCTTTTCATGACATTATATGTGTATAGAGTCCTAAAACAAGTTTTTCATACTACAAATTTTAAATTCAAATGGAATTTGATACAGGAGCTGGCGACTCAAACATTAATCTTTTTTAAATTGTGTAAGTTTCAATCTTTGTTTTATTGGATCTTGTTCGTGAATTTTGATGAGAACTCGAATTGAGGGAATGGCAGTTTCAATTCTTGTTTTAGTGGATTTTGCTCACGAATGTATTAGATAGCCTTAAATCTGTTTTTGACACGATGTTTCAATCCTTGTTTTATTGGATCTTGTCCACGAATCTGATATATGTTTTTCTTACTCTATTTATCGAACAGCTAGCTAAAAAGAACTGAATATAAACGGAGTTTATAGGTTTTTTCACCCCATTGGGAATTCTCTTTATAACAATTATGGAAAATTATATAAAGAGAATAAAGCAATTATCACTATTTTGGCTCAACCAAGCATGTTGGATATTGTCACAAAAGCATCCATGGTTCATACATTCACTTATTTCATAGTAGGAGCTGGTGCATTCTACTTTTTTAAATACTCTGAGCGGCATGCCAGCCCTGTTCTCAGATCTTTTATGAGACAATCCGATGACCCGCTTGTTAGAGCAGGTCCTCTATTTCAGCCTATAAGAGGTATTCTCTTCGGTTTTATATTCTATCTGCTTAGGGATGTTTTCTTTCTGGAAAATAACGGCTGGCTTGTTATGTGGGCGACTCTTGTCGTAATTGGCATAGTTTCGACTTTTGCACCAGCTCCCGGTTCAATCGAGGGATTCATATATACAAAACTAACTCCAAGCAAAAGTGGAATTGGTGGCATGATAGAAGTCCTCACCCAATCATTTCTTCTTTCAACCCTTTCTTATTATTGGGTAAAACATCCAGAATTATCATGGCTTAATTGGGCCTTTGGAACATTATTTCTAATTTCTATGGCTCTTCCGATACTTGGCTTTCTGGCTAGCAAAAAAACCGGAAACGATATATCCAGAAAAAGGTTGCAGTAACGGGCTTGTAATTTTAGTGGATCTTGCTCACGAATATCTGTATTATGTTAGCCGCAGCGATCATCTACATGTTTCAATCCTTGTTTTATTGNNTATTGGCTCTTGCTCACGAATGGTGAAGCATCCACGCAGGGACAAACAGCGCTTTTTGTTTTAATCCTTGTTTTATTGGCTCTTGCTCACGAATCAGTTTTTCTGTCAACCGTTCAAACACTTCAAAGTTTTAATCCTTGTTTTATTGGCTCTTGNNGGCAAAAATTTCCGTTATTTGGCTAGATAAGGTCTGAAATGAGTTCTTTTTTTGGGTCCGAATTCTTGTTGGAAAATTATCAACCCTTTATAAATACAAGAAAACAAGGTTTCTAGCGGTTTGGAAACATCTTGGTATGTGATTTTCTTTCTATTTAATTTTTGTATTTTAAGTCATTTCAAATAAATCTAAGGGCTGGATTAGTCCAATAATATTTTGCTGTTTTTAAAACATTGAATTCAAACAGTTTTCTTATCAAGAAGTTGAATTCAATCCAGAATTAACAAACGAATAAAAATATTATTTTGTATTATTTAATTTTATAAATTTACTATATTGATGTTACATATATTTAGAAATGTATTTATAACAAAACGAGATTAGTCTTGTTTGTCTTATTTTTTACAAAGAACGTATTTCAATATTGTTATATTTTCTTATTAAAGTGTTATTTAACTGGGTTAAAATTACTGAAAACACTACTGGTAGATAATACTGTTTCAATAATTTAATATGACTGTGAGAAAGGAGGAGTTTAAATAAAGAAAAATCAGCAATATATCTTAATAGGAGCAATAGCCATAATTATTGCGGCTGCTGTTGCTTTTATGCCGGGTAATGAGCCAGCAAGTTCGGCTTCCATGATGTCGGATGGATCGGTTTCCGGAGGTTCGGATAATTTAACTTCCAAAAACTCGGATGAATCGACTTCCCAGGTCTCGGATGAACTGGTGGCAGCCGTAGGGGCCCATAGTGGAGAACCTGAAACCGGTTTTAACCCGATTACCGGATGGAGCTATAGTCGTGAACCGCTGGTCCAAAGTACTCTTTTTAAAAAGGACAGTAATGGGTCTCTGATCAAGGATTTAGCTACAAACTATTCTGTCAGTGACAATGGGTTGACCTGGACTGTTAATATAAGGGATGACGTTAAGTTCCATGATGGAGTGCCTTTAACGGCCGGGGATGTAGCATTCACATTTAATACAGCGGTAAATTCCAGTGGAAAACTGGATCTCTCCATGCTTGACAATGCGGTAGCCCTCGATAATTACACGGTTGAATTCAAATTAAACGACCCGCAGACGACCTTCATTCACAAGCTTGCAGCTCTCGGGATTGTGCCTGAACATGCTTACAATGAGACTTACGGAGAACATCCGATTGGATCAGGCCCATACCGATTCGTTGAATGGGATAAAGGGCAGCAGGCAATCTTTGAAGCAAACCCGGATTATTATGGCCAGAAACCGTACTTTAAAAAATTAACTTTACTCTTCATGCAGCCAGACACGGCTTTTGCAGCGGCTAAATCAGGGCAGGTTGACATGGCTGAAATTCCTTCTTCCTACGCTAATCAGAAAGTAGATGGAATGAAAATAGTTTCCCTTGATTCCATTGATGCGCGGGGAATAACCTTCCCAATGCAGCCCGATACAGGCAAGAAAACGGAAAACGGTTATTCAATTGGGAATAATGTAACTTCTGATCCTGCGATAAGAAAAGCTCTGAACATCGGAATAGACAGGCAGGCCTTAATCAATGGCGCGTTAAACGGGCAGGGCGAAGAGGAATTTACGGGCGTGGACAAACTGCCCTGGGGCAATAAGGAAGCTGCTTTTAAAGACGGGAAAATCGATGAAGCAAAGAAGATTTTAGCGGACGGCGGCTGGAAAGATACTGATGGTGACGGTATTCTTGAAAAGAATGGGTTGAAAGCGGAATTTACCTTACTGTATTCTTCAAGCGCCCAGGATAGACAGGCATTATCCGTTGCATTGAGTGAGGAAGTCCAAAAACTGGGCATAAAAATTAAAGTCGAGGGTAAGAGCTGGAATGAAATCGATACCCTGGCGCATTCAACTCCGGTAATTTTCGGTTTTGGCACACTGGACCCAACTGACTTATACCTGAAATACTACAGCAAAAGCTACGACCCTTCAAACTACAACAATATAATAATGTACAACAATTCGGTCGTGGATGACTATCTAAGGACAGCTATAACTAGCACTGATCAGGATACTGCCAATAAAAACTGGCAGCTGGCTGCCTGGGATGGAACAACAGGATTTTCTGAAAAAGGAGACGCTACATGGCTCTGGATTGCAACTATTGATTACCTGTACATTATGGACGAGGATATAGATATCGGAACTCCCAAAATCCAGCCTCACGGTGCCGATATCTTCGGTAATGTCCTGGAGTGGAAACGCACAGGAAACTAAGCTGAAATCTGGATTTCAACGAAGAACAATCACGAAAATCTTTTAGCAGGGCTGGAACTGTTCCTTAAAGTTCTTAATTAAGCTGAGGATACAAAACTCCTCAGTGTGACTCTTTTTGGCAAAATTTGATTGAAATTTGTGTTTTTATTTTTTGCACATGTTCTAATGTTTTGCCATGTTTTCATGTTCGTAAATATAATATTCTCATGTATTATTCTTAGCTACCATCTCACTCTAACTATGTTTTTCGACTTTTGGCTACTTTTTAGGATTACGAAAATTATACTTTTCAGTATTCAAAGTATTGATATCTTTCAAATTCGGAAAAATGTATAAAATTCTTTAGTTAGTGTTACTAAACTCCTTAAAACTGTGAGTTCGTAACACATAAATTTCGGAATGTATTTATAGTAAATTGTTTTAATTGTGTTATCTTAACTTTACTGAAAAAAGTAATATTTTATATCATATTTTTATCAAGAAAATGTTATTTTATATAAGATTCCGATCATCTGGACGGGTTTAAAAAATACTTACTTGACAATCCAATTCTTGCTTAAATGTTCAGGACTCTGGTAAAATAGAGGAGGTGCCTATATTCAGAAAAATCAGCAGTATCTACTGATAGGGATAGGAGTCATAATTATATCGGTTATCCTTATTTTTACATTAATGGGTCATCCGATTAGCTCGTCATCCCATGTTTCTGATGGATCTATTTCAGGGAGCTCGGATAAACTCGTTTCCGAAGACTCGGATGAACCAGCTTCTAAAGGCTCTGATGAACTTGTGGTGAATGTAAATTCGCATACTGGTGAGCCCGAAACCGGATTTGATCCGCTTCTGGGATGGGGGTGCGGGCATGTGAATTTTGAGCCACTTATGCAGAGCACTCTTTTTAAGTCAGCTGACAATGGAAGCATAATAAACGATCTTGCTACGAATTACTCTGTCAGTTCGGATGGAAATACCTGGACTGTGCATATTAGAGATGATGTCAGGTTCACGGATGGTGAAAACTTTACTGCAGAAGATGTGGCATTTACGTTTAATACCGCAATTGGAAGTAACTCCGAACTGGATATGAGTAATCTCGAAAAAGCCACGGCAATAAATAACACTGCAGTTGAATTCAAGCTGAAAGAGCCTCAGTCCAGTTTCATATGGAGACTCAGATACGTTGGGATTGTGCCGGAACATGCATATAAAAAAGAAACCTACGGAGCCAATCCGATAGGATCTGGACCATATAAACTCGTAGAATGGGACAAGGGGCAGCAGGCAATCTTAGAATTAAACGAAAATTACTATGGAAAAAAGCCATATTTCAAAAAAATAACCATGCTGTTTTTGGATAAAGATACTGCGTTTGCAGCAGTAAAATCCGGGGATGTGGACATAGCTGAAATTGAAATTAGCCATGCAAACCAGACCGTAGATGGATATAAGTTAGTAGATCTTCCGGCAGCAAGGGCTCAGGGACTATCCTTCCCTCTGCAGTATAACACAGGCAAAAAAAGCCTTAAGGGAGACCCAATAGGCAATAATGTCACAGCAGGCATAACAATTCGAAAAGCCTTAAACATCGGTATCGACAGAAAAGCTCTGCTTGATGGAGTCATATACGGAAAAGGAGCCGTAGAATATACCGGAGTAGACCAGCGGGACTTCGGGAACCCTGACGCGAAAATTAACGATTCAAGTCCCGAGGAAGCCAAAAAAATACTGGAAAACGCAGGCTGGAAAGACACCGACGGTGATGGAATTCGGGAAAAGAACGGAACTGAAGCTGAATTCAAGTTATACTACTCTGCTACTGACCAGACAAGGCAAGCTCTATCAGTAGCTGTAAGCGAACAGGCTAAAGAATTAGGAATAAAAATAGACCTTGTAGGAGCAAGTTGGGACGAAATCTACGCTAACCAGTATAGTTCAGCTGTATTATACGCTTACAGCAGTATAGATACCTTTAATCTCTACCAGCAGTACCACAGCAAAGAGGCCGACGATACCTACAGGAACCCTGGCCTTTATAATAATTCTATTGTAGACGGATATCTGGAAACAGCTCTGAAGTCCACAAATCAGGACCAGGCTACAAAGTTCTGGAAGTTAGCTGCATATGACGGAAGTACTGGTTTTGGGCCAGCAGGAGATGCTACCTGGTTATGGCTGGTAACAATTGATTACCTCTACATGGCAGATGAAACCCTGGATACGGGTACTCCGCAAAGAAACGCAGGAGCAGATGTTTTAGGAAATATCTATGAATGGAAAAGAGTAAACACAGCAAGCTCGACTTCCAAGTGAGACTTTATCCGATAATTAACGGATAACCGAGCCTTTAATTCTGATCTTGCAGGCTCAGTTACTCACTTTTTCCTTTATTGCTATCAACAGTCGAGTTTAATGACTGACTATAAAAGGTACTAAAACGTTTGTTTTCCAGGGTTTAACTCTATTCTGGCTTAATAAATAAAAAAACCTTGAATAATCCCCAGAAATAGTTCACAGGTCAATATTCACGTTAAAATGGACACCACTATAGAATAACTATGTATGAGGGAGTAGCGTGTCAAACAATGAAAAAATAGCGAACTTCATCGGAAAAAAGGCACTCAGGTTGACAAGCCTTTTGATTATAGTTTGTTTTGCAAGTTTCATGCTTATCCAGTATTCGCCTATAGATCCCGTTAGAGCCTATATTGGGGAGATGCCAGTAACCGCAGAGCACAAAGCTAAACTTGAAGCGTACTGGGGGGTTAACACTCCTCCACAGGAAAAGTTCCTCAACTGGGCCGGAGATATTCTTAAAGGAGACTTTGGGACTTCACTGATTTATAGAACTCCAGTTATTGATGTCATTGAAGAACGATTTACAGCTTCTCTTATTCTGATGGGGATTTCCTGGCTGCTTTCAGGAGTTCTGGGGTTTGCTTTAGGAATTATAGCGGGCGCGAATCAAGGTACGTGGGTTGATAAGGCAATAAAAACTTATTGTTATGCTCTGGCTGCTGCGCCTACTTTCTGGCTAGCACTGCTGTTTATAATAGTGTTTTCGGTATATCTGGGCTGGTTCCCAATAGGATTAAGAGTACCTATAGGGGTTACAGCCGACAATGTGACGTTTTTTGATTGGCTTAAGCGTTTAATTCTCCCTGCGATAACTTTGAGTTTATTAGACATTGCCAAAATTACAATGTTCACTCGAGAAAAATTAATCGAAGTTCTATCCAGTGATTATGTCTTATTTGCAAAAGCAAGAGGTGAAAAAGGGCTGGATCTGATTTTGAGGCATGGAGTTCGAAACGTTGCACTTCCGGCCATTACTCTGCAGTTTTTAGGGTTCAGTGAATTGTTCGGAGGCACAGTCCTTGTTGAACAGGTATTCTCGTATCCAGGAATCGGACAGACTGCAGTATCAGCAGGACTGAAATCCGATGTACCGCTGCTTTTGGGAATAGTCATCTTCAGTACTTTATTTGTTTTCTTTGGAAACCTGATTGCTGATATTATCTATGAATTTATTGACCCCAGGATAAAACAACAGGAGGCATTGGTATGAATACTGCTGTTGTGACAGTTAACAGGGGACTATTCGGAGGATTAAACCTCAGGCAGAAAACGCTTCTGATAATAGGTTCCACTTCACTTTTATTGCTTGCAATTGTGGTTTCCAGTGTGTTTTTAGGTGAGGAACCGCTACAGACCAATTTCGGCTCAAAAAACCTTGCTCCTTCTCTGGAACATCCGTTCGGAACGGACTGGATGGGAAGAGATATGTTTATAAGGACTCTGGAAGGACTGGGCCTAAGTATATTGGTGGGAGGGCTCGCTTCCACAATTAGCACTTTATTGACCGTAATTCTGGGATTACTTTCAAGTGCAGGAAAAACTGCAGACTCCTTTGTGTCGTGGTTAGTAGACCTCTTTCTTTCAATTCCTCATCTGCTTTTAATAGTTCTCATTTCCATAGGAATTGGAGGGGGAGCAGCAGGAGTTATCACTGGAGTTGCATTAACGCATTGGCCAAGCTTAACAAGGGTCGTAAGAGCAGAAACCAAGCAGTTGAAAACCCAGGAGTATATTCATATCTCCAGGAATCTTGGCAGGTCAAAATGGTGGATAGCTACAAGACACATTCTACCTCATCTGGTTCCTCAGATACTTTTGGGCACAATTTTAATGTTTCCACATGCGATTTTACACGAAGCTTCAGTCACATTCCTGGGATTCGGGCTTTCACCACATGAACCGGCAATCGGCGTAATTCTTTCCGAATCTATGAGGTACCTTTCAGCAGGATACTGGTGGCTTGCGTTTTTCCCTGGATTGTCCCTGTTAATTGTAGTCCTGGCATTTGATATGATTGGAGAAAACTTAGGAAAGCTGATAAATCCGAAAATTGCTCATGAATAATTTTTCTTCCGTTATTAGACTGGAAATATGCTGGATGAAAAATGTGCTGGCCTAGAAATGTATTGGATTAGAAATGTATTGGATTAGAAATGTATTGGATTAGAAATGTATTATTGGATTAGAAATGTGCTGAATTAGAAATGTGCTGAATTAGAAATGTGCTGAATTAGAAATGTGCTGGATAAAAATATACTGGATTAAAAATGTGCTGGCCTAGAAATGTACTGGATAAAAAGTGTACTGGACAAAAATATGTTAAATCTATATCTGGAGAGTGTGAAGTGTGGGAAATAAAGCTGAAATAAACCCTAAAAAAGAGTTGGCTACTGGACTTAAAACAGTTGCTGGAGAACGGAAAAAAAATGAGGCTCTGTTGACAGTAGAAGATCTTTCACTTTCGTTCACTCAATATACGTCAGGACTCAGGCAGACTGAACTGAAAGTAATTTCTAACTTGAGTATCCAGGCTTATAAAGGTGAAATTTTAGCTATCGTAGGGTCAAGCGGATCGGGTAAAAGTCTTCTGGCCCATGCGATTTTAGGAATTTTGCCTTTGAATGCAAAATTAGATGGTAAGATGGAATACGATGGTAAAAAACTTACTCAGGAAAGAAAAGAAGAAATGAGAGGCAAAGAAATAGCCTTGATCCCGCAAGCTATAACCTATCTTGACCCTTTAATGAAAATCTCGAATCAGGTAATAGGAAGTGTTGAAAAGGAAAAAGAAAGTCTAATGAAGAAACTTCAGAGAGAAGTTTTTCAGAGGTACGGTTTAAAACTCGAAGTAGAAAGAATGCTTCCTCATGAGCTATCAGGAGGAATGGCCCGAAGAGTTCTGGTCTCCACTGCCGTAATAAGCTCTTCAAAACTCATAATTGCAGATGAACCGACCCCTGGCTTAGATGATAAAACTTTGAATGAGACCCTGAGTTACTTCAAAGACATGGCAGATAAGGGGTGTGCAGTGATACTCATAACTCATGATATCGAGGCTGCACTAAAAATCTCCCATAAAATCGCAGTATTTTACGCAGGTACGGTTCTGGAAGTAGCGAATGTTGAAGATTTTAAAAACAATGGTGAAAATCTGAGGCACCCGTATACCCGTGCACTCTGGAATGCTCTTCCCCAGAATAAGTTTCAGGCAATCAAAGGCCATCAACCGATGCAGGATGAAGTCATTGACGGATGTATCTTTTATGACAGATGTTCCAAAAAGAAAGCAATATGTTCCAGGGAAATTCCTCAATTGAAACAGGTCAACGGAGGGGTGGTGAGGTGTAATAATGCATCTTAAAGGTGAGAACATAAGTTTCGAGTATAAAAAAAATGATCCGGTTTTAAAAGATGTTAATATTTCTTTGCGCAGCGGGGAGGTACTGGGCCTTATTGGGGACAGTGGAAGCGGTAAATCAACTCTATGTAAAATTTTAGCAGGCTATGGAATTAAGTACCAGGGAAAAGTAAGTATGGATGGAAACGAAATTCCGTCAAAAGGTTATAACCCCGTCCAGCTTGTCTTTCAACATCCGGAAAAAGCTGTAAATCCGAAATGGAGGATGAAAGATATTCTAAACGAGGGACATCTTGTGTCACAGGATATTTTAGAGGCCTTTGGAATAAAAAACAACTGGCTTAACCGATGGCCCAATGAGCTTTCCGGAGGAGAACTCCAGAGGTTTGCCCTTGCAAGAGCTCTAAGCCCTAAAACCAGATTTTTAATAGCTGATGAAATTACTACAATGGTAGATGCCATTACCCAAGCTCAAATCTGGAACATTGTTTTAAACATTGTCGAAGAACTTAACATCGGAGTACTGGTCGTAAGCCATGACAGGAATTTAATTAATAGGTTATGTCACGATACCATTTATCTAAAAGACATAAACAGTGTTTGACAAAAACCAAACAATATCTGATAA
>DAQQ01000097.1:0-7499 GCA_002508465.1 Methanosarcina sp. UBA7
GGAAAAAACTCCTGACTCCATTATTAATGAACAGTAATTGCTGCATTTATGATGCAGGAAATTATAATTATGCGCTCATAGTATTTAAAGGTATCTATTCCCCATCAAATGAAGAAGAAACCTTGATTAGATGACTATGAGAAAAACCATCCAGCACAATAAATTCATGCTGAAACAGGAAACATATATACATCAGTTTTAGTATATAAAACTTTTTGTTCAGGACCACTTGGAAAAAACAAATAATGAAAATTTGTTTTGCAAAATCCCTGATTTTCACTCTCAAACTACAAATTCAAGAGCGAACCACGCTTGTTTTGCGCGTGGAACATACAACGGAATATCCAATATATATATCTGTCGCCTGGCAGAACGTCTAGAAAAAAATAATAATGAAGAGCGAGTAAAAGAAATCAAGAAAAGCGTAGCATTAAAATAATAGCAGAAAGTTGAAAGCTGCAAGACGAATAACCTTAAAACTCGAAAAAACGATATATAAGGGATTTAAGAGTATAAAAATAAAAAATATAACTATAATATAAACTATAATAATGAGGTATCAAACTGGCAGACTTAAAGAAACCTACATCCAAAACCAAGCCTGCAACGGAAGAAACTGTTACAAGAATACGCACACCACGCAGGGAAAATAACGAGATCCTGGCAACTGTTGAGAGTCTCCTGGGTGCGAACCGCCTGAGACTCCGTTGCATGGATGGGGTCGTTCGTATGGGAAGGATTCCGGGTTCAATGAAGAAAAAAACCTGGATAAGAGAGGGAGACGTCGTTATTGTCGTACCCTGGGAGTTCCAGAACGAAAAGGCAGATGTAATCTGGAAATATACAAGGCCGCAGGTAGACTGGCTTGAGAGAAAAGGATACCTGAAAGGATAATATGGGAATGGATCAGGAAAAGAAAATAAGGCGTATCGATAGCGCTAAAGATAAGGCTCGGGCAAGAGATAAAGACTCCGAGCGGTTGAAGGTAGAAGAAAACGTATTCGATGTACCCACCCTTAAAATTCTATATACTCTATCCAACAAGGGCATAATAAAGGCAATGGGGGGATCCATCAGTACTGGAAAGGAAGCAAATGTGTTCTATGCGGAAGGCCCGGAAAAGGAACTGGCTATAAAAATATATAGAATTTCCAGCAGCACCTTCAAGGCTATGGACGCCTATATTATGAAGGATCCTCGCTTTACAAACATACGAAATAACAAGCGAGACATTATTTTTGCATGGACACGCAAGGAACTCCAGAACCTGAAACGTGCGAAAAGCGCAGGAGTCCGGGTCCCTGAACCTGTGCTGGCCGAGAAAAATATTCTTATAATGGAATTTATGGGAGAAAAAGAGGTGCCATATCCCCTCCTTAAAAATACGCCTCTTGAAAATGATGAGGTAAAACTCGTTTACGATACAATTGTCGAATATATGCACCTTCTCTACAAAGAAGCAAACCTTGTACACGCCGACTTGAGCGAATACAATATCTTGATTGACCCAAATAATATAACTCCCATATTTATCGATATGGGCCAGTCCGTAACCCTTGAACATCCCAACGCCCGAGAATTCCTTTATAGGGACGTGAAAAATATACTCAGGTTCTTCAGCCGCTATGGGATAAAGGACAAAACAGAAGAACTACTTAAAAAGATACAGGCGGAATAATATGACCCAATATGTCAAAATCCCCAAAGAAAGAGTCGGAGCAATTATAGGTCCGAAAGGAGAAACAAAAAAGTTTATAGAGGACAAAACCGCGTGCCAAGTGGAGGTTGACAGCGAAAGCGGGAAGATAGATGTCACTTGTGAGGAAGACCCATTAAAAGAGTTCAGGGTTCTCGAAACTCTCAAAGCAATCGGGAGAGGTTTTAGTCCCGAAAAAGCTCTAGAACTCCTGGAAGATGAGATGCTTATGCTTGAGGTTATCGACCTTTCCGACGTTGCTACTACTCCAAAAGAACTGCAACGGATAAAGGGCCGGATAATAGGAAGAAATGGAAGAACCAGAGAACTTGCAGAGACCTTGATAAACGTCAAGATCTCAGTATACGGAAAAACCGTATCCATACTTGGGCATCCAGAACAGAACACTATAATCCGAACAGCTATAAGGATGCTGCTCGACGGAGCTACCCACGGTGCAGTATACAAGTTCCTGGAAAAAAAGCATCAGGAGCTTTTGCAGTCCCAGCTTGACTCAGTTGATTTTTATTAAGATAAACGCATAAGATTTGCAGGGCCTTACATATTACATAAGTATTTCAAGGCCCCTATAATGTTATTTCAACTTTCACCATTCTGACTTTTGTTATTCTGACTTTTGTTATTCTGACTTTTGTTATTCCAGTTTTTTAGAAAATCGGTTTTTAGCTTTTTCATATTTGCCAAATATTCTCGGTTAAACATTCTCAGTTAAAGTTTTTTATTTAAAACTCCTTGTCTAGAATTTTTCATGTAAAATATATCACCTTAAGCTTCCCACCGCAATCTCAAAACTTTTGTCTTAGTCCTGAGTTTCGCTATCCTCTTCAAGAGCTTCTTCCTCCTCTTCGGATCTTTTTCCTCTACCCTCTAGGAAATTCCCTCTTCCGGTTTTCGCATTAATTGATTCTTCAATCCAGATTACTTCACCTCTTGAGAGAGTGTACTCGGGAAAAACACCTTCCATGCCTTCAAAAGGAGTCCAGCCCGCTTTACTGTGCAGGAACTCGGCTTTTATAGGGCGGAGCTCTCGAGGATTTACAATAATCAGATCTGCATCAAAACCTACCTCAAGCCTGCCTTTGGATTTGCGATCCAGCCCAAAGGCTTTTGCCGGGTTCCAGCTTGTAAGCATGATCATCCGTGACAGCGGCAGGATATTTTTTCTTACTGCAGCAAGCATAAGAGGCATGAGAGTCTCGACTCCGGGCACCCCTGAAGGAGCAGCTCTTATATCGACATCTTTTTCAGACTCCAGATGAGGGGCATGATCCGAAGCTATCATGTCAATACTTCCATCATTAATCCCGTTTACAAGAGCTTTGATACTATGACTTCCACGTAGAGGAGGATTCATTTTTCCAAAAGATCGGAGTCTTTCCCAATCGCGTGTAGAAAGGAAAAGATGATGAGGAGTAACTTCACAGGTAAAAAGAGGTTCTTTATTTTCCTTTCTTGCAAGATATTTTTCCTTACGTATAATACCCATAGCTTCAAGCGTACTCACGTGGCAAAGATGAGCTCTTACTTTCAGTTTGGAAACAAGCTCCAGGGCTTTTTGAACAGCGACTGCCTCACATGCGTTAGGGCGTACTTTTGAATGGTAGTCACAAGAAACGTCTCCTTTTAACAGTCCTTCCAGCTCAAGGCGCATTTTCTCATCTTCAGCGTGGATGGTCGCAAGTGCACTCAGACGTTTAATTTCAGCAAGTGCTTCTTCAAAGGTTTCTTCATTAATATTTAGTTCGCCTGTAGACTCTGCCATGAAGATTTCCCCAAAAGCAGTAACCCCCAGTTTCCAGAGTTCTTCTAACTTCTCGATATTGCCTGTTACCCCACCATTGATTCCAAAATCAACAACAGATTTTCCCCTGGCAAGTTTGAGCTTTTGCTCGAATGCTCGTCTATTTGTTGTAGGGGGCACGGTATTAGGCTGATCGATGACAGTGGTAATTCCTCCTGCAGCCGCCGCACACGAACCAGTATACCAGTTTTCCTTCGAGGTCATGCCGGGATCTCTAAAATGGACATGTACATCAATCCCGGCAGGTAAAGTAAGAGCACCCCCTGCATCTATTATCATATCCGAGCTTGAGACCCTGAGATCTTTTCCTATCTTAGTAACTTTGCCATCCTCAATAACGATTTCAGCAGGTTGAAGCGAATTATTATAATAAATTCTTGTATTTTTTATAAGAATATCAGGCATGGGCGTCTATATGCTTATAAACGTACTTAAAACTTCTACATCAGCGAGAACAGGAAGTAGTTAGTTAAAAAAAAGAAAGAAATGAGAGAGGAAAAGAAAAAGAAAAAAAGTCTTTTCAGTTCAGTTTGACTCTCTCAGCCGTAGCAAGATAGACTACGCTTTCACAGATGTTGCAGCAATGATCTGCAATTCTTTCAAGGTAACGGATAAGGAAAAGTAAATTTGTAGCTCTTGAGATTATACTTGTATCTTTTGCCATCATTTCGATAAGTTCGACCCAAACTGCGTAAAAGAGTTTATCGACCTCTTCATCCCTTCTCGCTGCTGCTCTTGCAAGTTCGACATCCTGGGTCTCAAAAGCCTTAAGGGAATTCTCAAGCATAAATGCGGCGGCATCTGCCATTTTTTTCGTATCTATAAGCGGTTTTACGTGTCCGCCATCCATTCTTCCTGGGATTTTGGCAATATTTATTGATAATCCCACAATTCGTCTCAGGTCTGCCGTGATCTTCAGAGTAGATACTACAAGCCGAAGATCGCTTGCCATCGGCTGCTGAAGAGCAAGCAGATCAAAAACCGAAGCCTCAATATCTTCCTCAAGTTTATCTACTTCTGGCTCAAGGGCAAGCGTCTTTTCAGCAAGCCTAACATCGAGATTTATAACCGAAGTCATCGAGTCCCTGAAAATCAGTTCTACCATTTCTCCAAGAGAAAATACTGACTCCTTAAGCAGATCTAGCTGCTTCACATATTGTTCTCGAGCCATTAAAATCACCCAAACCTACCTGTAATATAATCTTCAGTACTCTTTTCCCTTGGATTTTGGAAAATCTGCTTGGTCTGGCCGAACTCAATCAATTCTCCCATAAGGAAAAAACCGGTATAGTCTGATATCCTCGCTGCTTGCTGCATATTATGAGTTACGATTACTATAGTATAATCTTTTTTAAGATTCATTGTCAGATCTTCAATCCTTAAGGTAGAAATAGGGTCAAGAGCGCTTGTGGGTTCATCAAAAAGGATTATTTTTGGTTTTACTGCCAGAGTTCTGGCAATGCAAAGTCTTTGTTGTTGTCCCCCACTTAGAGAGAGAGCAGGAGACTTAAGCCTGTCTGAAACTTCATCCCAGATTGCAGCCGAATGAAGAGCTTGTTCAACAATACCGTCAAGATCTTTTCTGTTTGCACCGTGGATACGCGGCCCATAAGCTACATTATCATAAATCGACATAGGGAACGGGTTGGGTTTCTGGAAAACCATGCCCACGCTTTTTCTAAGGTCAACAACATCCACATCTGGCCCGTAGATATTATTGCTTTCTATCGTAACTTTACCTTCTATTCTACAGTTATTAATAAGATCATTCATCCTGTTTAAGCAGCGGATAAAGGTGGACTTGCCACAGCCTGAAGGACCTATAAGAGCGGTTATACTATTTCTAGGGATATGCATGGAGACGTTCTTAAGCGCCTGTTTCTCCCCATACCACAGATTAAGGTTTTCTACTTTTATCTGAGGTTTAGATACGTTTTGAATACCTTCAGTCATTTAAGTACCTCACTATCACATAAATCATGATGAGTTGTTAGTGGAACTCTTATTAAACTTTCAATTTTTTCCGGTAATGCCTGCGAATCAGAACAGCTACAAGATTTAAACCCAGGACGATAATCAACAGAACCAGAGCTGTTCCATACTGAATAGACCTGGTTTTTGCAATATTTGTCCCTGCTGTTGCAAGCACGAAAAGGTGGTAAGGGAGCGCCATAAATTGCGAATAGACCGAATCAGGCAGCCTTGGCAAAAAATAAGCAACGCCTGTAAAAAGAATAGGAGCGGTTTCCCCTGCAACCCTCCCTATGCTCAACACTGATCCCGTAACAATTCCAGGTATGGCAGCTGGCAGCACTACATGCCGGATAGTCTGCCATTTACTGACCCCAAGTGCAAGAGACGATTCTCGATATTCTTTAGGAACCGTAAGCAAGGCTTCCTCAGTAGCACGGATAATAACAGGCAGAATAAGGAGAGAAAGTGTAAGAGAGGACGACAGCAGGGAAGGACCAAAACCAAAATATTTTACAAATAATGCAAGTCCAAAAAGCCCGAAGACAACAGAAGGGGTTCCTGCAAGGTTGTTTATTGCCATTTCAATTAACCAGGTTGTCCGGGTTTCTCCTGCATACTCGTTAAGGTATATAGCAACCATAACTCCAACAGGAAGGGCCACAGTCATGGAGCCTATGATGAGGTATAAGGTACCTACAATTGCCGGATAGATTCCACCTTGAGTCATCATAAGTCTGGGCATTTCAGTAAGGAACCCAATGTTAATTGCACTATATCCATTGTAAACAATATAAGCAAGGATAACTAGCACAAACCCTACTACTATCAGTACTGAAAGGCCAAGAAACGCAAAGGCGATCTTTTCGCTTGTCTTTGCATTAAGTCTAAAATTCAGCCCCCCCTGAACCCTGGTCGCTTTATGATCACTTTCTTTTACTTCTGCATTTAGTTCCATGCTCAATCCACCTTGAACTGATATCGCTTTTTGATTGAATCCGCAATCAGGTTAATCAGGAAAGTTATGATAAAAAGTACAGATCCGACCGCAAAGAGAGCATGGAAGTGAGCACTTCCCTGAGGAACTTCCCCCATTTCAAGCGCAATTGTGGCGGTCATTGTCCTTACAGAAGCTAGAAAACCCTCTGGAAAAGAAGGAATTACTGCAGTATTTCCAGTAACCATCATAAGGGTCATAGTCTCTCCTATAGCTCTTCCTATACCAAGCATTACAGCTGCTGAGATTCCCGATAGTGCTGCAGGAACTATGACTTTATATATTGTCTGCCACTTTGTAGCCCCAAGAGCAAGCGAACCCTGTTCGAGAGTGCTGGGAACAGAACTTATAGCATCCTCTGAAATAGTGATAATTGTAGGAAGCGCCATAATTCCCAGCATAATAGAGCCCGTAAGAGCAGTTTGGCCGGTTGGCAGGTTAAAACTATCTTGTATAATTGGAACCAGTACAACGAGCCCAAAGAATCCAAATACAACAGAAGGAATTCCTGCGAGAATTTCAATAAACGGTTTCAAGAAATCTGCAATCCGTGGGTCAGCGATTTCAGAAATATATATAGCAGCAGCAATTCCCAGAGGCACAGCAAAAATGATAGCGCCGGCAGTAACAATAATAGATCCGAAAAATAAAGGTAACAGCCCAAATTGCCTGTTTACGGATGTCGGATACCAGAACTTTCCTGTAAGGAAATCCATAAGAGACGTATCCCTAAAAACAAGTAAACCGTCTCTGAATAAAAAAAGGCATATAAGGAAGAGAATAACAACCGTAAGGACACTGACTGAAAATAGAGTCCATTCGATTGCTTTTTCCTTATAATTTCTGCTTAGCATTTTATCCCTTAAATATATTTAGCAGTTGTTTTACTTTTTTAATGGGATATACCCGACTGTACTTACAATGCTCTGCCCTTTTTCGCTCAACACAAAATCAGTGAACTCCTTTGTTAAGCCTGAGGGCTCCCCATTGGTATAGAAGTAAAGGGATCTTGA
>DAQQ01000085.1:0-4671 GCA_002508465.1 Methanosarcina sp. UBA7
CAAGTATTGTTCTTCACGGAACTAAATCCAAGCTTGGTAAATACGGATATAGTAGAGATCATAGACCTGATAAAAAAGAAAGAGCACTTATTTTTATCTAACTGTCAAACTCAGGTTACAAAGTAGATAGAAATATACTTGTTTCCTCCGACAAACTACCGTCAAATACAAAAAAATGCTACGAAACACATAGGCAGTATTTTTAATTCTCTAGATAGCGAATAAATGTCGTAGTTTTGGATTTTATAAAATTCATTCAGATGGAACTTACGAAAAGTTTCAAAGTGAAATAATTTTAGGATAAAACATAATTTTTTGCAACGGAACCAGTAGTTGTTTATGAATTTTCATTTTGCTATATACCTATTTTCCTAAATCGCAATCATTCTTTTTTTCAGATAGGTTCTAAGTTAACTAACTAGAAATATAAAAAATAGAAGAATTCCCATATGTATAAATAGTAGGAATTGTATGAATAGTAATAATTACATGAAAAGTAAGTAGGTGAATTAGATGGGAATGTTAACAGATAAAGATAATCATACGTTTGGCACTGTCAAAGTTGGCGAAAAAGGACAGATTGTGATACCTAAAGAAGCAAGAGAACTGTTCGGAATAAAGCCAGGTGATTCATTGCTGGTTATTGGAGATAAGAAACGAGGACTTACCATTATGAAAACGGATGATGTTAGGGAATTGGTCAATAAAATTCTTGAAAAGATGGACAAAGCGGAGGAAGATTAACTTCGACGAAAACTTGTCTAGGAAAAACGAAATTACATATCAGTAGAAGGCATATATTTATGGAAATTTGGAAAAGAAATTTATATGTTTGCTGGTTTGGTCTGCTTGTAGGAGGTGTGGGAATGAGCCAGATCGCACCCGTTTTGCCACTTTATATAAAGCATCTTGGAGTTGATAATACAGCTTTAATTGAGCAATTTTCAGGAATTGCTTTTGGTGCTACTTACATAATTTCAGCTATTTTCTCACCTATTTGGGGTCAGGCTGCTGACAAATTTGGACGAAAACCAATGATTTTGCGAGCAACCCTTGGTATGGCTATAACTATATTTAGCATGGGTTTTGCACAAAATGTGTATGAACTGATAGGATTGAGATTATTGCAGGGCGTTGTAACTGGTTATGGCACAGCCTGTATTACATTAATTGCAACTCAAACTGATAATGCACACGCTGGATGGGCTTTAGGTACAATTTCAACAGCACCGATTGCAGGTTCTTTGCTTGGACCAATTATTGGTGGTTATATAGAAGAGAACGTTGGTTTACAAAATGTATTTTTTATAACGGGTATATTGATGCTGATTGCATTTATTACAACTGCTTTATTTGTAAAGGAATCTTTTACTCGTCAAGATATAAAGGTGCATGGCATTAAGGAAGTATGGAGTACTATTCCAAACAAAAGTTTAACTATTATAATTTTTGTGACCTTTTTTGTATTAACTTTGTCATCATATACTATAGAACCAATCGTAACAGTATATGTTACACAGTTATCACCTAATACCAGTCATATTGCTCTGTTAGCTGGCTTGGCATTCTCTGTCACCGGACTGGCAAATATAATTGCCGCTCCAAGACTGGGAAAAATTTCTGATAAAATTGGCGCACAGACAGTTATGTTAGTTGCACTTGTAGTGGCAGGATTAATTTATATACCACAAGCCTTTGTAAAAGACCCTTGGCAATTAATAGTGCTTCGCTTTTTATTAGGATTAGCAACGGCAGGGTTAAATCCTTCTGTTTATACCCTTGTCAAGAAAATTACACCAGATTCTCTTACAGGCAGAGTTATGGGTTTTAGCATTTCGGCAGGCTATTTAGGCGTATTTATAGGTTCGATACTAGGCGGACAAATCGCTGCCTATTGGGGTATTAAATATGTATTTTTTGTTACAAGTTCATTGTTATTGATAAATGCAGTATGGGTTTATTTTGGAGTATATAAAAAACTTAAGATGGGTGAAAATTTAATTTCAAATATCTCTAGTACCGATAATAGAGCCATTCCAAAGTGAAAACATGAGTTATTTTTAAAATCTTTCTTAGTTTAAAAGAGCGAGTATCATACAAAAAGTAAAAGGAATCGGAAGAAACCGAATGTAATACAAATTTAAGAAAATAAAGGAGAACTAAAAATGGAAAATTTAGAATCAATAAAGGAAACAGAATTCATTAAAGCAGAGAAGACAGCTCTCGTAGTTATAGATTTACAAGTAGGTATTGTAAATAGAGAAGCTTCACCTTTTACATGTAGGGAAGTTGTACAGAATACAAGTAAATTAGTTAATGCATTTACTGAGAAGGGAGCTTTTGTAGTTCTTGTAAAAATTTCATCTGTAGATGGAAAGGATATGCTAAAACCATATACAGATTCGAAACATAATCCAATGCAATTACCAGAAGGCTGGGATAGCATAGTACCTGAGTTAATAAATGTTAAAAATGCACATTTTATTACTAAAAGACAATGGGGAGCATTCTATGGTACTGATCTTGACTTGCAATTAAGACGTCGTGGAATTGATACTATTGTATTATGTGGTGTTTCTACTAGCATTGGTGTAGACACTACCGCAAGAGAAGCTTTTCAACATAGTTATAACCAAATTTTTTCAACTGATGCAATGACTGCTCTTACAAAAGAAGAACATGACTATGTTTGCAAATATATCTTTCCTAAGATTGGTAAACTTCGAACCACAGAAGAAATAATTTCATTATTAAGATAAAAGAGAAATAAATAGCATGAAATTTAAATTTATAAAAATTGGAGAATAAAATGATAATTAAATGGTTTGGTCAATCATGTTTTATGATAACGTCTGAGAATGGAACAAAAGTACTAACAGATCCATTTAAAAAAATGTTAGGTTATAAATTGCCTCAAATTGATGCTGATATAGTATCTAAAAGTCATAATCACAGTGATCATAATAATATAAATGCGGTCAAATCTAACTTTGTATGCATAAATGAGCTAGGCATTTTTTCAAAAGATGGAATAGAGATAAAAGGCGTCGAAACATTCCATGATAAAGTTTCAGGATCCAAGAGAGGGAAAAACACAGTATATAACTTTAAAATTGATAGAATAAATATTTGTCATTGTGGTGATCTAGGACATATTTTAGATTCCAAACAGATAGAAGAAATAGGAAGCGTGGACATACTACTTCTTCCTATTGGCGGATCAGCCACAATTAATGCATTTGATGCTACTCAAGTAATGAAACAGCTAAACCCAACAATTGTTATCCCTATGCATTACAGAACAAAAGCATTAGGTCTACTGGGTCATTTGTTTGGCACGGTTGATAAATTTATTTCGGTTTCAGGGTTAAAAGCAAGAGAGTATGAGAAACTGGAACTAAATAAAACAAATATGAAAGATTATTCAGGGATTGTTGTCCTTAAATATAATTAAGATTTTTCATTTAGAGGACGAGAAAGAATGAATGGCGGAACTGAGATGACTTATAGGCTTTTAGGAAACCTTCAGAAACTAGGTTTTACAGGCAATGAAGCCAAGATCTACTCTGTGCTAGTCTTAAGAAAACAATCTCAAGCAAGTGATATTGCAGAAATTGCTGGAGTCCCAAGGCCCAAAATCTATAGAACCCTCAGAGGAATGGAGAAAAAAGGGTATATGCGAATAATTGAAGGTGAACCAACCCTCTTTGCTGTGTTCGACCGGAAGAGCTGATTTTCATGATAAGGGCCGATTTTATGTTTTATCTTAACGAGACTGCAAGTGAACTTAGTGCTCTGAGTCCAACTTCAGTTTAATCTCCTCTCGAGGTTCGTAGGAGACTGGCACAAATAAAAGCAGATTCTCATATTCAGCGAAGAGCTGCAATAAAGGGCTTGACTCCAAAGTTAAGAAGGCTTACACTTCAAAAAAATTCTAACATTATTTTTGTCACTTTGAACAGTCTATACTATCTAAATGAGAATAGGAAGATGGCTATTCTGAAGATTAGAATTATGATAGATAGCGTTTTTCAGACCAAAATTGAAGGACGGGGTCATATTGATATCTAATATTATAGAGGTAATCATGAAATATATTCTGAAAACCCTCAGCAATTAAGAATAAATGAGGCTTTTGGGATAGGCTCTTAGCATACATTTCAACAAGGGATATTAATATGACTGATAATTTGAACGGCAAGCAGGAGATCCTTGAAAAATACAGGGAAGCAGGCAGGATTTTGAAGATTGTTAGGGATGAAGCTGTAGAAATGATAACCATTGGAAACAGCCTGCTAAAAGTTGCGGAATTTGTAGAAAATAAAACTACAGAGCTTGGAGGCAGACCTGCTTTTCCCTGTAATATTTCTAGAAATCAAGAAGCTGCACATGCAACCCCTAAGATCGGAGATACTGATGTATTTGATAAAGATATGGTTAAGCTAGATCTCGGAGTCCACGTCGATGGATATGTTGCAAATTAGGCTGTAACCGTCGATTTATCAGGAAATTCTGATATCTTAAAAGCTGCCGAGGAAGCTCTTGCTGCTGCCATTGAGTTTGCAAGACCAGAAGTAACTACAGGAGAAATTGGTGCTGTAACCTTAGTTTGACAGTATAAACTAAATTTAGTGAGATGCTTCAATTTTTTGTCAAAAATCAATTGACAGT
>DAQQ01000202.1:0-3074 GCA_002508465.1 Methanosarcina sp. UBA7
TTTCCTGTACTTTCCTTGTTACTTCTCTTTCTTACACTTTCTATATTACTTCCCTTTCTTACATTTTCTTTACTGTGGTCCTTTCTTTGCGGTTAATACATCTAAGAACCAATGTCTGGATGTCTGGGAATTAATGTTTGAAAATTATGTCTGAAAATTTATATATTGAAAACTCTTCGCGCATTTTCGGTAGTGGATTTTGCAATCTCTGCCGGCTCCATATCTTTAAGTTGTGCTATTACCGGAACGGAATCCACTATGAAGGCAGGCTCGTTTCTGCCTTTGCGGGGAGAAAGGAAAGGACTGTCGGTTTCCAGAAGCAGGTTTTCGAGTGGCACGGCTTCTGCAAGAGTCTGGTGATGTTCTGAAAAGCAGACAAGAGTTGCCAGGGAGATATAGTATCCCATATCCACAATTTCCCGCATGGTCTCAACAGAACCGCTATAGCAGTGATAGATAACCATATCCACGTCTTTGATAAGCTTCAGAACTTCTGCTTCAGCCAGTCGGGCGTGCACTATAAGAGGTTTGTCAAGATCTTTTGCAAGTTCAATAACTTTTTCGAACGCAGCAGTCTGTCTCTTACGTTCCTCTTCTGTTTTACAGTCTTGAAAATCCAGTCCTGCTTCTCCGATTCCAACTGCTTTTTCTACATTGGCTTCAATCTGGGCAAGAATGTCATTTATCTCTTCATCCGTACCTTCCCTGCCAATATCAGGACTTAGGCCAAGTGTAGCATGAATATCTTCATTTGTTTCAGCAAGTTCAAGGCTAATACGATTTCCTTTCAGGGAAATTCCGGAGTTGACCATTCCGACAATTCCTGCCTCTCTGGCTCGGAGAATAGTCTCTTCCCTATCACGGTTAAATTTAGGAAAATCAAGATGACAATGAGAATCAATAATTGGATAAGGCATGGATCTGTATTCCATCTCATTTTATTTACTTTTTACACATGATTATGGAATACAGACCCNNTTTGTTTTTTAATTATAGTATCCAAGACAGCCAGTCTGTTTTAGCCGGCCCAAATTGTCAATTTAGCTTTTTTCTTCTCTCTTATACAGCAGGTTCATAGCGTTTACAAGGGCTTCTACAGAGGCCATAACTATGTCCGGGTTTGCAGACCTTGCAGTTACAACTCTGCCTTTCTCATTTTCGAGACCTATGTATACATCTGCAAGGGCATCTGCTCCACCTGTAATTGCATCGATCCTGAACTCCTGGAGTCTGAAATGATTACTTTCTCCCAGGATGTCTCTTACTGCTTTGAGGGCGGCATCTACAGGGCCAACCCCTGTCTTTGCTGCAATTATTTCTTTGCCTTCGATATCTGCTTTGACTACTGCAGTTGGTGTCAGGATATTTCCTGTCATTACGGAAACTTCTTTGAGTTTAATTAGTTCATCTTCCGAACTTGCTTTCCCAAGCACGGCAGAGGCAACAGCATAAAGGTCCGCGTCTGTGATCTGCTTCCCCTTATTTGCAATCTCCTTAATTCTTGATACAATCTCATCAAGCTGCTTGTCATTGCTGATTATGCCTGCAGATTCAAGAGATTGCTTGACTGCATGTTTACCTGTGTGCTTACCAAGAACAATACGCCGTCTGTGTCCTACCATTTCCGGTGTCATTATCCCCGGTTCAAAAGTATCGGATTTTTCGAGTACTCCCTGACTGTGAATTCCCGACTCATGGGAGAAAGCGTTTTGACCTACGACAGGTGTATTTGGAGGCAGCCTGATTCCAGTATAGTTTTCAATCATTTTCGAGGTTTCTACAAGATATTCAGTGCGAATATTCGTCTTTGCCCCGTAGATTGAGGTTAGACTCATGACTGTCTGAGAAAGATCGGCGTTTCCTGCCCTTTCACCTATTCCGTTTATTGTAACCTGAACCTGCGATGCGCCTGCTTCTACTGCCATGAGACTGTTTGCTACAGCAAGCCCGAAATCGTTATGGCAGTGTACATCAATAGGAATCGTTATTTCAGCCGCGATATCCTTTATCTGCCTGTACATTGCTGATGGAACCATAACCCCAACAGTATCCGGCACGTTAATGATATCACATCCTGCTTCCTGCACTGCTTTGAAAACCTCTATGAGATATTCAGGTTCGGTTCTCGTAGCGTCCATTGCAGAAAACATGCATTTTCTCCCATTATCTTTAATGTACTGGACAGCTTCCACAGCCATTTGAATTACTTCTTCCTGGCTTTTTTTGATGGTATATGTCCGCTGTACTTCAGAAGTGGGAACGAAGGTATGCACAAGTCCTACATCACTATCAAAACAGGCATCGATATCTTTTTTCAATACACGGGCAAGTCCGCAAACCTCAAGGTCAAGTCCGGCATTAGAAATAGATTTTACGGATTCTTTATCTCCTTCTGATGAGATAGGAAATCCAGCTTCTATAATGTCTACCCCGAGTTTGTCAAGTTGACAGGCAATTTCCAGCTTCTGGGCAGAAGTTAGAGATACCCCAGGGGTCTGTTCTCCGTCACGCAGTGTTGTGTCAAAAACAGTTACTTTTTTATTCCTCATAGGTTCGATGTAAAAATCGATCCCTTCTTTCAGTTGTTACATTCATGGTAATCATCTAGTTCAATGTAGATTTCTAGTATATAAATCCCACGAGAGTTTTTTAATATTTAAGTTTAGGTTTTGTTTTCTAATTTCTCGACGGAAAATTATTTATAGTAGATGCCCCATTCTAGGGTTGCTTCTCAAGGTGTCACACGACAACTAAGAGAATGAAAAACGAAACTTGAAAAACGGGACTTGAAAAACGGAATTCAAAGGTGCCGAAAAAACGAATCTGAAAAACGGAAACAGAAGGCGCCCGTAGGCATTGTTTTTTGAAACAATGGCTCATAAAAACGGATAAAGTTAAGGATTCGAAAGTACAACTCTTTTGAAACCTTCTAACTCTTCTCATTTCCCTCTTTCAAAATTGTTCAATCTCCTTTGCAGGAGAAGCTTTATATACAATGAACGCGTTGTACATTTTCCTCGTACAAACTCAATGTTCTGAGGAACGCAATACAAAGTTTTATATACAAGAAACGT
>DAQQ01000125.1:0-32044 GCA_002508465.1 Methanosarcina sp. UBA7
ATTGTATTAAGCTTAAAATCATTTATTATGACGAGAAGTTGCCAAGGTCATGCTCAACAATTAAGTTGTCAAGACATTAGTTGCTTCGTCTTTTTGATAGAACCTGGTTCAAGCACCCTTTCATAGATCATTTTCTGCATATAAGAGACAATAGGCAGTTTGATTATTACTGCTTCTCTTTTATTTCCCGCACTGTGAACACCTATTGATTCTTTTCCATCGGCAATCATGAAAAGTTCTTCTTTATACTGGATGCCGTCAATTATAATGTTATCCATGAAATCCGCAAATTCTTTATTGGTTTCTTTGAACTCAAAAGGAAGTGACCTGAACTTATCTAATTCATCAGCGATAAGAATTAGATTACAGATTTTTTCCAGTTTTTTTATATCCGGCTCAAACTCCTGCAGAAACTCAGGGCTGGTCGAGAAAATAATCAATTCTTCTTTTACTCCAGCCATAATTTCACGTATTCGGTTCTTTATTCCCCAATCACTCTGGATGTACCATACAGGAGAAGTTTTTGGAAGTTCATAACTCAATTCGTTGAGCTGACCAAGCGTCTCAATTGCACAGCTTATAAATTCATATTTTATTTCTCCGATTACCTTTTTCGGATCAACTGCTCGGAAATAAGTTGGAGATCCCTGTCTCACTTCCAGATATCCCTTTTTCGCAAGCACTTTAAGAATTTCATATACTTTGGCTCTTGGCACGTTTGTAAGTTCATGGATTTCACGGGCTGTAGCTTCTCTCAAACTGACGAGCCCGATATATGCTTTTGCCTCATTTTCGGTTAGCCCTAGCTTTTCAAGGTTACGTATTAACTGAGGATCAATTTGTAAGACCATCTGTTACCCCTAATGTAACAATAGACTTAAATCTTTTCTGTTTATTCTATGATTCTGTAGATCTCAGACTGGGTTAAATGGCTCAGTAATATTTGTTTTACAGATTCCAGATATTAAAACAACTTAAGAGTGCCTGTGAAATGTGAAATTTTACTTAACAACGAATGGTATACAATAAATTCTACAAATTAACTCATACTATTTCCAGGAGCCAAAGTTTTAACTCAGTTATCAAATTATATAATTAAAAAATAAGTTTTATATTATTAGAGGGGTTTAAAAAAATAAATATTAATGTTAATAATAATTTTGTACGTTTGTTACTACAAAGTTCAATTACCCTATAAATATACTCAAAAATAATGAGAGGAATCTGCCATTAAGAACGTTTTTGAAAAACTTGGAGTATTCATCCAGAATAACCGCTTGACCATACTAGTGGTCTTTTTCCTTCTCATCTTGTTATCAGCCCAGGGTGCACAGAAAATCACTATGGCATCAGGAACAGACACCTTTGTCAGTAAAGATTCGCAGCTGTATCAGGACTATGATCACCTTTACCAGAGCTTATTTGAAACTCAATCTATCGTAGTGATGGTAGAAGGGAATGACGTAAGGTCCGCAGAGTTAATGCAAGCTATGGATCGGCTTGAACATCAGCTTAACTCTACTGAAGGAGTTAAAGAGACAACAAGTCCTGCTTCTGTCATAAAGAAAATAAACTATCAAATGACAGGTAAGTCCCGGATACCAGATAGAGATGCAGAAGTCAAGGCAATCATTGACGGATATCCCAATATATTCGGACAATTGATACCTGACAATACACATATGGTAGCTTCTGTAGGAATGGGTGGATCTGTAACAGATGATGATAAAAAAGAGGTTTTAAAGGCAACAGAAGAAGCTGTAAAACTTGCTGATTTTCCTCCTGGATACAACGTAATAGTAACAGGTGACCCTGCTTTCAGCATTGCAATGAACACTCAAATGAGTTCAAGTATGGGACCTTTGCTTGGGCTTGCTGGTTTGTTTATGCTCATCGTGCTATTCATAGTCTTCGGACATGTCCGCTGGAGGTGGATGCCTTTGCCTATTGTCCTTCTTGGAATTATATACACTTTTGGAGCCATGGGCTTTTTGGGAATTCCGCTGTCTATGGTTTCAATGGCAGCTTTTCCGGTATTGATAGGGCTTGGCATCGATTATGCAATTCAGTTCCATAACAGGATTGAAGAGGAATTGCATAAGGAAGGAAATAAATCCAAAGCTATAATTACAACAGTAAAACATACGGGACCTGCAGTTCTTATAGCTCTTTCAATGACTGCTCTTGGTTTCTTTTCCCTATTTACATCCACAGTTCCAATGATCCAGGATTTTGGGAAACTTCTCACGATTGGAATAATAATGTGCTATCTTGCAGCTCTTTTTGTTGGTGTAATAACTGTTACTCTCTTTGACGATATCTCGGAAAAGAGACTGAGTAAGAAAGAAACAAAAGTTGAAAATGTTTCTCCCAAAAAGCCAAAACCTAGGTTTATAGGAGATCTCCTCAGGAAACTTACCGATTTTACAATAAAGTACAATGTAATTGTCATTGGAATTGCAACTTTACTCTGCATTGGAGGTCTTTATGCTGATGAATCAGTGGGCATCCAGACTGATACTCAGTCCTTTGTTCCTCAGGACATGCCTGCTCTTCTAAACCTATATCATCTAAAGGATATCATGGGTGGAACCGATGCATTTAATCTCATTATAAAAGTTAACGATAATGCGGACCCTAATATCCTTAAATGGATAGATGAGTTCAGTGAACATGAAACCCAAAGACCACATATTGACAGTGCTTCAAGCATTGTAACTCTTGTAAAACAATACAATGGTGGCACAATCCCGGATAGCCGTGATGAGATTGAAGCGATCTATGCCCAAATTCCGGAATCCCAAAAATCCCAATATATTTACGGCAAAAACATGCTTCTATTAAATCTTAACATTGGTAATGCCGAGAAAGAGATTGGGATGACCGGAATTCAAGATTTGACAAATAATGTAAAACAGGATATTCAATGGATGCAGACTCCTCCAGGTACTGCAATAACCATCACCGGTAGCTCTGTAGTCTATACCCAGGTTATAGGCGCTCTTACAAGTGGAAGAGTTCAAATGACCTACATTGGGCTTCTCTTAGTATTGGGAGGTCTTTTAGTTGTTTACAGAGACTGGTTAAAGGCTCTTGTTCCCATTATCCCAATGTTTATGGTAACTGGGTGGTCCGGACTAGTAATGACTTATCTGAAGATTGACTACACTCCCATGACCGCTACCCTGGGTGCGCTGATTCTCGGAATCGGATGTGAGTATTCAATCCTTATGATGGAAAGATACTTTGAAGAAAAGGATAATGGAGCCAGCCCTCTTGAAGCCATACATAAGACAGCTGCAAGTATCGGAGCTGCCCTTATTGCCTCGGGAGCCACTGTTGTTTTCGGATTCGCAGCTTTGATTGCATCTCCATTTCCTATAACCAGCAACTTTGGAATGGTGACAGTTATTGATATTGTGCTTGTCCTCATTGCAACCTTCACAGTATTTCCACCCCTAATTATAGTACTGGATTCATGGAGGGAAAAGAAAAGAGGAACACAGGTGTTAGATCGAAAAGCAAATAATATTCAGGGGGCTGATCTCTAATGAATAAACCCCAGAGTTACAGACAAAAGAAATTAGTACCAACATTTGTTTTAATTGCAGTTCTCCTTTCAGTCCTCTTAATAACTGCTGTGTCTCCTGCTCTCGGGAGTGACAGTACCGGAGATTTCCTTATTCCGGGCACCGGTTACTCCGTGGACTATTATAGAAGCTATGGGGGACCAGACATTCAGGCCTCTGTAAGAGGCGATCCGGAGTTCGAGAGGGGAGAAGTCGCAGATATCCAGGTAATGCTTGCCAATAAAGGCATAATTTCGGGTATGAAGCGTCTGAATGTAAATCAGAACCTTATCCCTGATTCTAAAGAGGAGTTAATTGCTCAGGCCGAGATGAGTGCAGAACAAGGTTGCACAACAGCCAAAGGTGTCAAAGCTAACCTAATCTCGGGATCTGATCACATCCATGTCGAATCCACGACAACTCCCCAGATAGTAGATGAACTTGATACCGGATATATCCATCCTATCAAATTCACTATCCGTATTGACGACGATACTCCCGCAGGAGATTATGAACTCAAGCTTCCTGTAACTTATCAATACCAGAACAATGTCCGAACGATTACTTCAAATGCCGTAGATATCGGACTAACCTCTGATAGTGTAGCATTCACCCAGCAATATGTTACAAAAAATGTTACTCTTCCTCTGCATATATCGGTTAAAAAAGAGCCAAAGTTTGAGGTAAGTAATGTCTCTGGCAGTCTGAAGCAGGGTTCGACAGGTTTGATTAATGTTACTTATACTAATCGTGGAGAGACTTCAGCCGAAGATGCTCAGGCCAAGATTGTTGTCATGAAACCTCTGAGCACCAGCAAGTCAACTGTCAGGCTTGGGACAATCGGCCCTGGAGAAAGTCAGACAGCATCATTCAATATCCTGGCTGAATCCGACGCGGTAGCGAAAAATTACAGTGTTGATAGTGAAGTTAAGTACATTAACGATGAGGGGAAAACCAAGTTTTCCGAAAATATGAAAGTCGGATTACCATTTGAAAAATCCGAATCAAGATTCAGTACAACTATGATAATTGGTTTATTACTAGCTCTTGTCCTTATCTACCAGATTATAAAGGTGCTCCGGAACAGAAAAAATTACAGTAAAAATGAGTTAGGTGATGAGAATGATTAAAATAAGAAGTATCTCTGCAGTTGCAACTCTTCTTATGTTATTGCTTGCAACAGCGCCTGTACAGGCAGAGTTACCCAAAAATTTTGATTTCGGTAACAATTTCTATACCGTTTACGGAGGGCCAAATTTAGAAGCCACTCCAATTGGAGATAATGAGTATTCCAGGGGAGATACTGTTACCCTGAATGTAGGACTTATGAACAAAGGAGTGGTTGAGGGCTTCGAATCCGAAAAAGATGCTGACACTCAAGTTGATACAGTGCTCCAGCAAGCGGAAATGAAATACGAATCCCAGGCCGTAACAGCTGTTGGTATTCTTGCAACCCTTACATCTGATAACCCTAATATAAAGATCAAATCCGGTGCTCAGGAAGCTGGTACCCTTCAGCAAGGAAAACAAAGCCAGTCTCCAGCACAGTTCACTCTCGAAATTAGTAAAAATGCTCCTGCAGGCACGTATCCTTTGAACCTGAATCTTTCATACCAGTACCAGAGTAATACTCAGGTTAGTGGGGATGAATATGATGCTACTACAGGTCTTGTAACTAACCAGGGTGTAGGTGTTTGGTATCAGAATAAAACTCAGAATCAGACAATAATGGTCACTGTCAAAAAAGAACCTTATTTTGAGGTTACAAATGTAACAGGTGACCTGTACCCTGATAAAGGGGGAATGCTCTACGTGACTTATAAAAACACAGGTGAAGAACCTGCAAAGGATGCAACTGTAAGAGTAAGTGCCAGCGATCCATTCAGTACAACCGATGATCAGGCATTCCTTGGCACTTTACAACCTGGAGATAGTGCAGTTGCAGCTTTTGACATGGCTGTAGACAGTACTGCAACGCCGAAACCCTATTCTTTGGATAGTGAAATTCTCTATGAGGATACTGAAGGACACAATCAGGTTTCCGACAGTGTTAAAATCAACACTGAAGTCCTGGCTTCCGAAAGTAAACTTCCAGGATTTGAATTTGGAGCAGGTATTTCATTTGTGGCTCTTGCTACCTGCTTTATTATGTTCAGAAAAAAGAAAGAGGACTGAGATTGAAGAGCTAAGAAAGCTAATTATAAACTTAGTATTAAAGTAGCCTTTTTAAAAGGCTACAACTTTTTTTGGGTCATTGAATTAATTTTTCTGCCAAATGAGTACTTTACAATAAGGCAAATGGAGGATATAGTATGAAAAGCGAGTTTTTCCGGAATATAGTTATTGCGACAGACGGGTCCGAGAATAGCGAACGAGCTATTTCTTATGGCATTGAAATTGCAAAAATCAGTGGATCCAGGGTTTATGGTCTTCATGTAATAGACACATTTTCTCTTTCTGAAAGCTGGACTGCCGGCAGAGAATCACTATATGAGATCCTGAAGAGGGAAGGGGAAGAGGCGATCTTTAAAGTGAAAGAGTGCGGAGAGGCCTCAGGTGTAGAGGTAAAAGAAGTTCTTTTAGAAGGGCACCCAAGTAATGAGATTCTCGATTTCGCCGAGAAAAATAATATTGACCTGATAATAATGGGCACTCTCGGAAAAACTGGACTCGATAGGTTTCTAATGGGAAGCGTTGCAGAGAAAGTAATAAGAAACTCAAGAGTTCCGGTTCTTGTTGTCAAGAATAAAGAACAAAGTTGAAACTCTTTACTAACTGGAAGCCTTTTAGAAAAAATCAGGGTTCTGGACGAAAAGGTATAAACTGAATACAAAAGGTATTCATTGCATTGGCATAAGTTAAGAAGACGAAGAATACTAAAAATCCAAAACATATTCTAAAATTATAAACTGCAACCCGGATAGAGTAATGATAGAAAATATAATTTCAGTCTATGTATTGGAAAATGTATGCTCCTGTCAAATCGAGTTATAATTTTCAGTCTGAACGCTCTATCTCCCTTGAATCAATTTTCGTAGGTCCTTTTTCACCGACAATTTTTGCAACCATTACCTCGGTAGATTTGATGACCGCGTAAACCCTATCTCCGGGTTTGATATTAAGTTTTTCTACAGCTTCTTCAGTGACTACTGAAGTTATAACTGAAGGTTCCATTTCGATCGTAATTTTCGACACAAGCCCGTTTTTTTCCACTCCAAGCACCTTACCAGGTAGCTGGTTTCTGGCTGATAACTTGAAACTTATGTTTTCCCAGGCTGTTTCATCCCCTATGGTTTCACTAATAAGCTGCTTACTGGTCTCATACTCAGCCAATAACTTTCTTCCCAGGTCAGTAAGGAAGGTGCCCTGATTTTTTCCTCCTCGTACTGTAACGACTGCGGGTTCTCCAAGAGCTTCATTCATCTTTTTAAGTACTATCCAGGCTTGTTTATATGATATATCAAGCTTCTTACAGGCTTTCCGAAGTGAGTGCTCTTCTTCTATTGTCTTCAATAACTTAGCTCTTCCAGCACCCATGACGGTCTTTCCGTCTTCCGTAAACCAGACTTTTGTTCTTGCTTTCACAAATTTCACCTTTACACGGAGTACATGGACAGAACTTGCCCTGAACTGGGCATACACCGGAACTCAAGGAAGAGTACCTATTTTCTCTATGATTATATTGGGTTATGAGGACATAAGGAAAATGCCAAAGTCAACTTTCACCCGAAAAGAGTTCCAGCATCCAGATTTCAGTAACCTTGCCCTGTAAAGAGTTTCTGATGCTGGATTGTGCGGAAGTCTTACTTAAAACTATGTTCTCAGGTCTCAGAAAGGCATGTACTTGACTCTTCACCTTAATATCTCCTGAAGCATGAATCGCTATATTCCTGTCAACTATTATCCGTGCTTCGGTATGCTCAAGTAATTACAGTACAGTCAATTTTTTATTTGCCATTATATCCTGAAAAGATGACGGAAATTATAAAAGTATCCTGAACTTCTTTTAATACAAACTTATGATAAAAATAAGAAATATAATAATTGTTTTAATTCAAGTTAGCTTGTCTAACTATAAAAAAGGTGCTTATATGACTGTGAAAAGTTGAATAAATTTTATAGTGAAAGTAAATGTTTATTTATTTCTATGCCGATACGATGAGCATATATATAAAACTCTATATTTGAAAGTTGAATAACATCTTGAAAATTCGATAAAATGAATTGCTTACACATATTCTAATATCTTTGAAGGTTTATTTATGAATGGCTATAGTATTTTCCTTGTAATGCTTACAGTCTATATAGCCGTACTTGTGGCTATTAGCTGGTATTTTAATAGTAGACAGAAGTCCATCACCGATTTCTGGCTTGCTGGCCGTATGATAGGGCCCACAGCGATCGGGTTCTCGGCTGCAGCTTCGTGGTTAACAGCTGGTGGAATTCTTGCAGTTGTCGGGTATTTTATGCTCGGAGGAATGGGTTCTATATGGGAATTTGTGGCTCCTAATATCCTTGCTCTCCTTGTTATTGCTGTGCTTGTAAGGAAGATTAAAAGTCTGCCTGCAATCACACAACCCGAGCTTCTAGAACAACGTTATGGTAGTTCAATAAGATTGCCAATTGCCGTGATTATTACTGTGGTAATGACCCTTTTTTCAGTAGCGGATATTACAGGGCTTTCTCTAGTGTTGCAGGTATTTTATGGCCTTGATCCACTTTATGCTGCAGCTATCATTGCGATCTCAGTTTCTCTCTATGTTACTTTGGGAGGACTTTCAGCGGTTATCTGGACAGATGTTATCCAGTTTGCTTTTCTTGCCCTATTCTCGGTGGGAATGGCTTTTGCATCAGTGGGAACAGTAACTGACGGAGGACTTAATACTACTGCAATAAGTGCATCCCAGCTTTTTGGAAGTGTGCCTGGCAGCTGGTGGAATCCTTTCTCAGTCGGTCTTCCTCTATTATTGATACTCAGCTTTGCCTTAATCCCTGGCTGGATTACTGAGCAGGATCCCTGGCAGAAGGTTTGGGCTGCAAGGGATGCAAAATCTGCCAGTCGCGGAATGATAATCGGTGCTCTCATGATTTCCGTAGTCTTCGCAGCTTGTGCTGTAATTGCAATAGCTCTCAATTCCGTATATCCTGAAATAGCAAAGATGGGTTTTCCTGCAGGCATGGGCATGGCAGAACCTGCACTCCTGAACTTTGTCAACACACGTTTTGCTTCTTCTCCTGTGATCATATCCTTAAGCGCAATTGGACTTGCGGCAGCTTCAATGTCGTGTACGGACACCTTTTCAACTTCAGGAGCCTCCTGTGTCTCCAGGGACATTTTTCAGAGATATATAAAACCTGATGCTACAATGAAAGAAATGCTTGCTGTAAACAGAATCACTGTCGTTGCTATCATACTTGCGGCAACAGCAGGCTCATTTGTAATTCCAGACATTATCGGTGCTATTCAAATTGCAACCTTCATTGCAAGCTCATCCTATTTTTTCCCTCTAATGGGAGGTTTATACTGGAAACGGGCTACTAAAGAAGGAGCTTTTGCAGGAATGATTGTGGGATTCTTTATTCAGGTGGCTCTTGTGGCTGTGGATCTCATAAAAACACCACCTATGGGTACCAACTATCTTGAGACAATCCACCCGATCCTCACAGCTCACGGGGTAATTGTAGGAATGACCATGAGTGCAATTGTCTTCGTTGGAGTGTCCCTTATGACAAAACCCTCGAGTAAGATCAATCTTGCACCCTTTTTCGAAGAAGAGGCCGAAAATCTTGCTCGTTACGAAGCAAAGGAGATCAGTGGAGCAGATAAGTCGTACAGCGTTTTTCTTGAAAATATTGATGAAAAAATTACCGGAGAACGTGCTCATCTCCAGCTTAATCTCCGAGCTTCAGGAAACCTCGACTGGCATGAAATAATAGAACGGCTTAAGATCAGCTATCCTGCCTGGATAACTCCTACGGGGATCGATTCCGTATACAGATTGACCCATGGAGATATGCTTTCTTGTGTTGCGATAACCAGAGGTAGCGGAGATCGGGACATCTGGCTCAAGGCCGAGCCTACTCTTGAAATCATGGGAAGACAAAAGAGAGAGCTTTTCACAGCCTATGAAGAGTTAAAAAAAGTACTTGGCCAGAAGAACGTAAGTCTGGAATTTTTTAAGTAAAGGTTAGGGTTCTTACAGAACCCATCTATTTCTTTTTTATATTTTAAGCAAAAGTTAAAGTTTGAAGGCTTTCTCAAGGGTTTTTTTTCCAAAAATAAGATCTTCGAGAGAAAACACCTCAAAATTATAGACGCCTCTATATCCCGAAAGCAATTTGAGGACAGAAAAGTCCACACAGCCTTCTCCCGGAGCCATGTGCTCATCCCCATCGTATTTTTCTGTCCAGTGCCCGCTATTATCGTGAAGGTGAAGATGGATAATATGTTTTTTCAAGGTTAGGACAAATTCCTTGAGTTTTTCAGGATTTCCTCCACAGGTAAGGTTTGCGTGTCCTATATCAAAGGTAGCTTTCAAGTGTTCGGAGTTCACAGCTTCTATAGCCAGGGAAAGCTCTTCGGCTTCACAGCAAAAGTTCGAAGGATCTGTACTTTCCTTATTTTCAAGGCCCAGAGTAACTCCATAGTCATCAGCCACGGATGCAAGTTTGTTGAGATTTTTGATCATAGAGCAATAAGATTTTTCCCTGTCAGGCCCAATTCTTCCCGGATGTAATACTACAACAGGGGCTTCTACCTGATTTGCAAGCGCTATTGACTCTTCCATAAGTGTAAATTCTCTCTTGCCCATTTTTGCAGTGTCAATCTGGAGAGCTGAAGGATATTTCGAGTCTCCTGAAGAGTAAGGGGCATGAACTGTAACTGCAAAATTATGGATCGAGATTTCATCAAGTACTCTATCAAGCTTTTCAATTTCAAGTGTCGAACCATTGTAGATTCCAAGTTTGGGGACATACAATTCTATAAACTCGACATGTTCTTTTAAGTCCCCAGGATGACCGGCAAATGATGAGGCTCCTAAAATCACGCATTAATCAAGGAAACTAAATATAAAAATCCTTTTCTGAAGCCTTCAGTAACCAAATTCACAACAGTATAAATATAGTTAGTTGACTTCTAAAATTAATTGTTTGTTTTTTGGCAAAGTTGGAACCATACATTAATTTTCTATTGGACTGCAGCCAAGCAGTTCTTCGTTTTATTAATTTTATAAAGTCACCCAACATATTTATATATAAATAAATGTTACCCAGCAAACAGTATAATTTTATTTATAAATATTATTTTAAGAAAATATATAGTTTTTTGTGGTAATTATACTTTCTTCATAGACACATGCAGTATTAAATTATTTGTACTTTATGGTACAGAAAACATACCTTTCTCTTTCCTCAAATAAACTAAAAAGTTAATATAACAAATATTCTATAAAACTCAATATTATAAAATCCACTACGGGATAATTTATTAATATAAAAATGCCACATATATTTTTCAAATCTAAACGCAAAAATTCACTGATTAAGATCGGAATCTTTATATTATATTGGAGAAAGTAGAATTTTTTTGTTTATATAAATATACTATTTTGTGTACTTTTACCTGCGCTATCTATCTTATAAAATTGATTGTATATTATATACCCATATAATAATATTTTAAAAGCATACATATTTCGAAAGGTTTATGAATGATCCTCTCTAATCAAAAAATTAACGCGCGTCATAATCATATTTCTTTGTAATGATATGGCAGACGATTTAAAAAATATACAGCGTTTTTTGAATCCACCTTATTACATGTAATAATATAAAAGGAGGAAAATGAATGGAACCACTCATAAGCATGGGAGTGCTTGCACTTATCGGAGTGGCTGCGACCATTGCAGGTGCCTCGGAAGATCTGGAATCTGATATAGGCTCGCAGAGTAACCCTAACTCTCAGGTGCAGCTAGCTCCCCAAATGATGTTTCCCCACAGAATATTTAACAAAGCTATATCTGGAGAACCGCCATCAAATGCATTAATGTGTTCGATTGGTGCAGCCGTTGCAACAGTATTAATAAGTGAGTTTACGATGTCCCCACTTTTTGCACTGGTATTCGGTTCCCTCATTGCAGCATGCGTACACGGTACCTTTGCGGTAACTGCTACAATGGGCAGATGTGCCAGTCAGAGTCGGTTCAAGCAGCCGATTTATCTTGATATGATAAGATCTCACACCCCGGCAATTATGGGATATGCGTTCATAACAACTTTCTGTACGCTAGTAGTATCGTTTTTGATGACCGTTGTACTCGGACACCCCTTCCCGCTAACTGTGCTGGCTTTTATCTGGGGTATCACAGTAGGTTCAATCGGTTCCTCAACTGGCGATGTTCACTATGGTGGAGAGCGTGAGTTCCAGCAGTTTGAGTTCGGTTCAGGGCTCAATGCTTCTAACTCAGGAAACATTGTAAGATATGCCGAATCCGGTCTCAGGGACAGTTTTGATAACTCCTGGTTCTGTTCCAAGTTTGGAGGACCTGTCACAGGGCTTGCTTTTGGTATGACTGTATTCCTTGGAAGCTGGGTAACAACTATTTTTGATCCTGCAAAAGGCCTTACCATGGGATGGCTTTCTGTTATTGCAGGTGTCGTAATTGTCCTTATTTTAATTATCTGGAATTGGAAGATCGAAGTAAAAGCTCGCGAAGAATTCGGACCATACAAGGAAGACAAGGCTGAGGAGGCTTCCGCATGATTGATGTTATCTTAGGAAACATAATCTGGATAGCCCTTATTACAATTGGCGGTGTTCTGATTTCCGGTAGTGTTCACTTCATTCCTGTAGGTGGTGCACCTGCAGCTATGGCTCAGGCTACAGGTATCGGTACCGGTACAGTGCAGCTGGCAGCAGGCGCTGGTCTGACAGGGCTTGTGAGTGCAGGCTTCATGATGAACGTATCAGACAGCCTTCCCTTGATTCTTGCCTCAGGCGCAGTTGGTGCAATGATCATGCTCGCCGTGACCATGATTGTCGGTACCTGGGTCTATGTTTATGGTGTGGGCTGTGTGCCTTCTTCCGCAAAAGTAAAGGTTGACCCTATTACAAAGTACAGGCAGGATATTTACGTGTCTCAGGGTACTGAAGGACACGGACTTCCAACAGTCAGTTTTGTTAGTGGAGTCATCGGTGCCGCTCTTGGTGGAATCGGAGGTTCCCTTGTTTATTATTCTCTCATTGAGGTTGGTAAGAGCGTAGGTCTTGAGGCTGTTGGAGTTACCAATTCGGTCACAGGTCATGAGCTTGTATCAGTTGCAGCAATATTTGCAATAGGTATTTTCTTCGTGAACTCTGTAATTCCTTCCTATAACATAGGAGGTACAATTGAAGGGTTCCACGACCCGAAATTCAAGAAATGGCCGAAAGCGGTAATTTCCTCCCTCATAGCAACATTACTGTGTGCTGTCGTAGCAGTAGTTGCAATCGCACAGCTCGGAGGTATCTAAAATGTCTGCAGGTGGAGCAGGAGAAGCCAAAGGCGGATATTCTCCGCAAACAATAATGGCTTTGGGTATAATCGGCGGCCTTGCCGGAATCTACCTTGGTAACTACATGCCTCCAGCTTATTCCTTCTTTGGAGGAATTGGGGCAATCTGTGCAACGGTCTGGGGTGCTGATGCAGTTCGCCGTGTTGCAAGCTACGGACTTGGTACAGGTGTCCCATCAATTGGTATGCTATCCCTTGGTATGGGTATTATAGCAGCTCTTTTCGGACTTTCAGTAGGAGGCGTTGCAGGGCCTATTGTTGCTTTCGTTGTAGCAGCAATTATCGGTGGCGTTATCGGTGCTCTCTCAAACAGGGTAATTGGAATGGGTATCCCTATTATGGAACAGGCTATGGTAGAGATTTCATGTGCAGGTACTCTTGTAATTCTCGGTCTGAGTGTTGTCATTGCCGGAACCTTTGATTATGCTGCAGTTATTCAAAATGTAATCGCAACCGGATATATTGCACTGATTTTTATAATCGGCGGCATGGGAATCCTTCATCCCTTCAATGCTAGCCTGGGACCTGATGAAAAGCAGGACAGGACCCTTATGCTTGCTGTTGAGAAAGGGGCAATTGCATTAATAATTACAGGCTTTGCCTCTTCGCTCCATGAAGGGTTAATGGCTGCTGGCTTAAACATGCTTATAGGTATTGTCATCTGGTACTTTGCTTTCAGCAAGCACTACGCACTTATTAAGAGAGATGCATACGCAGTCGTTGGAACCGGTCTGTTGCCAAGTGCGGAGGAACTACAATGAGCATGGTTAGAATAGCTCCCGAGATAAATTTAGTTCTGGACCCGGACACTGGAACCGTGACACAAGAACGGAAAGACTCAATTCAGTATTCCATGGAGCCAGTATTTGAGAGAATGGACAAACTGGATGCGGTTGCAGACGACCTGCTGAATTCCCTTTCGCCCAGCAAACCCCTCCTTAATTCCTGGCCAGGCCGTGAAAACACCTCCTATATGGCAGGATTTTACGGAAACACTTTCTACGGAGTCGTTATAGGTCTTGCCTTCAGCGGGCTGCTGGCCCTTATCATATACATATCAAGTTTGATGAAAGGGGTGGTGTAAAATGGCAGATAAAAGAGAACCAGCCCCAGGATGGCCTATCCTGAAAGGAGAATATGAAGTAGGCGATGTCAAGAACTGCGTATTGGTAATTACCTGCGGGTCACACCTTCCAGGAAAGCCAGTCCTTGATGCAGGAGCAGCCGTTACAGGATCCTGTAAAACCGAAAATCTTGGTATTGAAAAGGTAGTTGCCCACGTTATCTCAAATCCTAATATCAGGTACCTGCTTGTGACTGGCTCTGAAGTTAAGGGGCACGTTACCGGACAGTCAATTATGGCCCTCCATGCAAACGGTGTAAAAGAAAACAGGATTGCAGGGGCAATAGGTGCAATCCCATATGTGGAAAACCTGAATGCAGATGCAATTGCTCGCTTCCAGCAACAGGTTCAGGTTGTCAACCTTCTGGATACCGAAGACATGGGTGCTATTACCTCTAAGGTGAGAGAACTCGCCTCAAAAGACCCGGGTGCCTTTGATGCAGAACCACTGGTTGTGGAAATCAGTGAAGAGGGCGGAGAAGAAGAAGAGGGCGGCGTTGTCAGGCCGGTTTCCGGGGAAATTGCAGTTATCCGGAGCAGACTGAAAGCAATTGAAGCCCGCATGATGGACATAGGAAACTTGAACAAGTTCCACTCAGGAGTTCACGCAGGAAAGATCGAAGGCGCTATGATAGGGTTGACAGTAACCATATCTCTGCTTGGATTATTACTGCTAGGGAGGTAATGAAAATGGCAGAAGAACACGATAAAGGCGTGCCAATGGCGCTTGCCCCTCAGATGGGCGCAATTGATGCTACTGTTGAGAGCATTCGATATAGAGCACAGTTGATTGCTAGAAACCAGAAGCTGGATTCCGGAGTCGCGGCTACCGGAGTCATCGGCTTTGCAGCAGGTTTCATCTTTTCGCTGCTGATGATCATTGTACTCCCGTTACTTGTCTGGTGAGGTGAATAATATGGAAGGAAAAGCACCAGCAGCATTTGTAGAGCCAGGTGAATTTAACGAAGTAATGAAAAGGCTCGATAAGATCGATGAAAAGATTGAGTTTGTCAACAGTGAAGTTGCGCAAAGAATCGGAAAGAAAGTAGGAAGGGATATTGGAATTCTGTACGGCGGAGTTATTGGCCTGCTGCTCTTCCTGATATATACCGTGGTATCATCAATGTTCATGTAAGTGAGGGATCAAAATGTTCAAGTTTGACAAGACACAGGAAGTTTTTGAAATCGGCGGAGTTAAATTCGGCGGACAGCCG
Source organism: Methanosarcina sp. UBA7 (assembly GCA_002508465.1). Lineage (GTDB taxonomy): Archaea > Halobacteriota > Methanosarcinia > Methanosarcinales > Methanosarcinaceae > Methanosarcina. The sequence continues at coordinate 15,461 of DAQQ01000125.1, forward strand.
GGTGAAAACCCAACCGTATTAGTCAGTACTATGTTCTATGCAAGGCACAAGATCGTGACAGATGAAGACAAGGGTATCTTCGACAGGGCAGCTGCAGAAACCCTCTGGAACACCCAGGTCTCACTGAGCGATGCCACAGGGCTCCCCTATGTAAACCAGATTGTAGGAGAAACCCCTGAAGCGATCAAGCGCTATATTGACTGGTTCATTGAGGTTGACAACAGGACACCTTTCCTGATCGACTCCTCAGCCGGAAATGTGCGTGCAGCCGCAGCTCAGTACTGTACCGAAATCGGTGTTGCAGACAGGGCAATCCACAACTCGATCAACGCAAGTATTGAACAGGAAGAAATTGATATTCTCACGGACAGCGACGTATCAGCCGCAATTGTTCTTGCTTTCAACGCAACCGACCCGACCGTAAAAGGAAAGGTGGATATCCTTGAAGTTGGTGGTTCCGGACAGACCAAGGGTATGCTCCAGGTCGCAAAGGAATGTGGAATAAAGTATCCCATTATCGACGTTGCAGCCATGCCTCTTGGTGCAGGCTCGGGCGCAACAATTCGCTCGGTACCCACACTGAAAGCAAAGTTCGGGCTGCCAATAGGCGGTGGATACCACAACATGGCTTCGGCATGGGACTGGCTCCGCAAATTCAAGAAGACTCAGCCTGACCCCAAGGCAATCTACATGCCTGCAGACATTGGTACCAACCTGGTGGCCCTGATTGCAGGTTCGGACTACCTGCTCTATGGTCCTATCGAAAACGTCAACCAGATTTTCCCGGCTGTTGCAATGGTCGACATTATGCTCGGTGAAACTGCAAAGGAACTTGGCGTCGAGATCGCAGATCTGGCAAACCACCCGGTAACCAAGCTGACATAAACAAAAAGGAGAAAATTACGAGAGTCTCAGGACTCAAAAGCAGAGGAAATTTTCCTTTGCTTTTTCTTCTTTTTAAAAGTTTTTGTAGAGCTCTCTCTCTATTCAGGTTCTTATTCTCTTGACTTTCTATCTTTGTTTTCCTATTGTCTTCTGTCTTTATTCTCTATACTACTTATGGAATCTCTTATTTTTGTTTTCTGTACCGACTTTCAGAATTTATTCATATTATCTGCATATCCTTAAAAAACTTACTATTTAATCTAAAAAATTTCGTTTGTCTACTTTAAAATATAATGCCTCTATAAACCTAAAAAATAAAAGATATTTTTACAAGAGAGAAAACACAATACCAATTAAATAGGAGAAATATGAGAGAATTTCAATAAATATCAATCTCTGTCGAATCTTCTCTATTTATTATACAAACAATTTACGAAAAATCAAATTTATTGGAATGTTCATGAATTTCGGGAAATAGGGGTGCTATATATGAGCTAAAACGGAAAATGTAATTATATTAAAAAGTTTTGTTTTTCTTCAGGAGAAAAGTCCCTGGCTGGCTAGATAGTCCGTCGGAACCTGCCAGGTACTTATGAATCCACTCCCAAACTCGCTTTTTGGGACCGTTATCGCCTCTGAAGATTGTGAGTTTTCAGGACAATTGTAATAACCTGTGAGTTTTTACCCTGTGATTAAGCAGGATCTATACAATTTACTAAGAAACTCACGGATTTTGAACATGTCAACCTATGCCCTTGAAATTAAATTAGGGTAAATAATGGAAGGTTATACAAACTGTAAGGATAGGGTGAAATCAATAATGCGATCTTCCAGGTTATAGCAGTCCGACTTACATCCCAATATTTCTTATTTGCATATTGTACACTCTCTGTACATATATATATAAAGTGTTGTGAACCAGTGCCATTCGTTTCTGGTTGTTTGTCAAGTCTTTAGCTCAACACTATAAAAATTTAACTAAGCTTTAAAAGTAGGATAGCATACAAAAATATATATCAGGCAATTCTACGGAATTCGTAGGTATGCCAATATTGTATTATATTTTAAAATTAATTGGGACTTTGGATGGAACATCTTTTAATCCTAATCATCAAAGAGTAGTAATAAATAGAAAGATTTAATATTCGGTAGCACTTACCAGTACAATAACTAGAGCTCTAAATAAGAACTTTTAGGATTCGCGGTTTACTTCTTTAGAAAAAATGTTTTTCTAAACTAACCAGAAACCACAAAAAGTTCTTATTTTACGGGCATCAAAACGGATCATAGCATAAATAGCCAGGAAACCGGATTTATCGGGTGAAAATATGCTAATCAGAAAGAACATTTCCCTGGATGATAAATACCTTAAAAAGTTACAGCCCCTTCTGGATGCCAATAACGGGAATTTGAGTGCTGCAGTCAGGGATACCATTGAAGTTTCGGATACGGCTCTCTTATATCATAAAAGTATTGATGAAGCAATCCGATTTTTAAAAGAAACCCCTGCAAAAGAAGAATTAAACGAGACTATCCAGAACGGAGAAAATATCGTTATAAATAAAACGATGCTTGAATGGCTGTTCAGGTGTACCAGGGGCAGGCTTACGGATGAGGAGCTTGTTAATGAGCTTATCAATCCGTTTGAGATTCAGAATATGAAACAACTTGAAGATTATCTTAACAGAGTTTCTAAAAGTTATCAATGGGTAATTCGAACTTCAATAAAGTGCGAAGATATAAATAGCCCTGAGTCTGCACTGGTACTTATTTCCAATTCGACCGTTCACAGCAGAGACTTTTTTGCCCAGTTGGTGGCTCATTTCCTTTCCAGATGGAAACAGCTTGACGTTGAGCACGTTTTCAGGAGATCAAACTCGACTCAGATTTCTTTCAAAAGAAACACTTCTATCTCATCGAATGAGATAATGCCCGGAATCCGGAAGCATTTTGGATACCTTGATATTTTATGTAAGGAATTGGACGATAATACCGAATTCTGGACTCAGCTCATGTATACCTATAATGCTGAGAGATTCAATCTCGTGACTCTTCATCGGAGCCAGTTTGAAATTTTTGCAACTGGCGAAGTCCCAAACCCGACAAAAATTCTTGAACGCCTTTGCAAGCAGTCGGTAAGCGATATGACTCTTCCTGATTTGCTGGTCCAGTTCCGAAAAATGTATATTTCAACCCAGCTTGTAAAAAATATAGAAATTTCCCTTGAACCTGGAAATGAATCAGTAACTATTTTCCATGACTTCAAAGACGAAAGGGTTATTCGTAACCTTATCAAATATTTTTCAAACATCTTCAGAGAAAATGGCACGCCTTTCGAGACACTTTCGTATTCAAGCATGATTGTGTTTCGATTCTTCCAGGGACAAGAATCTGACAATTCGAATTTATATNNTTATATTTGATGGAGTCAACGGAAGAATCCAAATAACCTGACCCTATAACCTAAAGAAGTTCACAGATTTATTTGAGTTCATAAATCTATTTGAGTTCACAGATCTATTGAGTTCACAGATTTATTTGAGTTCACAGATCTATTGAGTTCACAGATTTACTGACCAGAACCAGAAGACAGCTAAAATTTTAAAGATTTTTTTTAAAAATTAAAGGTTAAAAATTGAGGGCTAAAACTTTAGCCCATAGATCTTAGGTTCCCATAGATCTTAAGTTCCCGTAGAAACTTCATTCAGTGCCTGAGTCTATAATTTCTACGTTTGTCTAAACTCGGCCGTTTTTATCTTTAGTTAGCCTTTTGTAACCCCTAGAGGAAGAACTTTTGCGACCTTACGAGCAATGCCGAGTTCGTGTACGACATTTACCACTTCGCTGCTGGACTTGTATACACCCGGAGCTTCCTCTGCAATGACTGAAGGACGGGTAGCTCTTACTGTAATGCCACGAGCTTCAAGGTTTTCTTTTATGCTCTGCCCACGGAATTCTTTCTTTGCATGTGCTCTGCTCATGATCCTGCCAGCCCCATGACAGGCACTACCAAAAGAAACATTCATTGATTCTTCTGAACCACACAATATATATGAAGGAGTTCCCATGCTCCCAGGAATCAGTACCGGTTGACCTACATCCCTATACACGGCCGGGACTTCAGGATGTCCTGGAGGAAAGGCTCTTGTTGCTCCTTTCCTGTGCACGTATACCTCTTTTTTCCTGCCGTCCACGATATGTTTTTCAAGTTTTGCTACGTTGTGAGCAACGTCATAAAGCAAATCCATGCCCAGGTCGTCAGCATCTCTCCCAAATACTTTTTCAAACGATTCTCTTGTCCAGTGAGTTATTATCTGACGGTTTGCCCATGCATAATTTGCAGCACAGAGCATGGCTTTAAAATAGTTCTGGGCTTCCTTTGACTGGGCAGGGGCACAGGCAAGTTGTTTGTCCGGAATCTCAATTTTATAGTTCTTTACGGCCTGAGAGAGTTCCTTCAGATGGTCAGTACAGATCTGGTGTCCTGCACCTCTTGACCCGCAGTGAACCATTACCGTAACCTGACCTTCTTGAAGTCCATAGGTTGATGCGGTCTCCTGATCATAGATCTTATCAACATACTGAACCTCAAGAAAATGGTTACCACTTCCAAGAGTCCCTAACTGAGGTTTTCCTCTGTTTCTGGCTTTTGTACTTACCTGGGAAGGGTCAGCTCCTTCCATGTATCCGTTTGCCTCACAGTGCTCAAAGTCGGCCTCTACGCCATATCCGGCTTCTACAGCCCATTTTGCTCCCTCAAGAAAAGCACTGTCAAGTTCCTTGTCCGATGCTCTGAGTCGGCTTTTGGAACCAACGCCGGCAGGTACATTACTAAAAAGTTCGTCAGTTAATCTCTTTATATTCGGAACTACCTCTTCTTTCTGAAGGTTAGTGCGAATAAGCCTTACTCCGCAGTTGATATCAAAACCAACCCCACCAGGGCTAATAATTCCTTCTTCTACATCAAAAGCGGCAACTCCTCCTATAGCAAAGCCATAGCCAAGATGAGCATCAGGCATTGCCATGGAGTACTTCTGAATGCCAGGGAGGGTTGATACATTTGCAATCTGGTCAATAGTCCCTGGTTCAATGCCTTCAAGCAAACTTTCGGATACAAACAGACGGCCCGGAACTCGCATGTTCGGGATGTGCCCGACAGGAATCTCCCATTCGTTTTCGGAAAGCTTCCTGACCATACCCTTTACATCCCCGTGTGTATTTTCCGTGCTTAATTCTTCGATAGTTGTATCTTCACTTTCTACCATAATTTATGCTCCCTGCTCCTTTATACTTTAGATGTAATTCTGGAGCTACTAATTTACTTTCTGTTTCCCTAGAATTATGCAAATCACTTTAGAAATACGATCAAATGCATTGTGTTAGCTAGATTAAAGCCATAATGAATAAGCCACAATAAATTTTGGAAACGCCTGATTAAAATCAATTCCTTATAACCAAGTTGATCTAATATGATTGAATCAGTTCAGGACTAGATAAACTGAGATATATTTTATAGATTTATAATACTTGAAATATTTAGTGCAGAATAGGATAATAATTCCTATACATGAAGATATGCATGGTACAAATAGTTAGAGAAAAATAGCCATATCAGAAAACAGAAAGAAACTTCTGCTTCCTTAAATATCAACAACGACCTGAGCCTTCCAGCCATCAGCATCTTTCGTTATTTCTAGCTGGTTATAGGTGACAGCCTTAATTTCAGTCTCAAAGGGAAGGCTTTCGAGATTATACTTCTCACCCAGTACCTGAGCTGTTATTGAGTATTCACCCTTTTCTTCCCTGATCTTCTCAATCCGAAACTCCTTAAAAACGATTTCATCAACTTCAAAGAGATATATAAGTTCAGAGAGCCAGTCCACAAGCAGGGATTCCAGGTCCGGTGACTTGAGGAAAATTTCTCTTACAGCGTCTCCTGAGATTTTTTCGGTATCAATTATAACATTGAACATAGCCAAAGCCGCATTTTCAAACACTTCTTCTCTAGTTTTTCCGTAAGCCTGAAACTTGATATCTGCAGTGTGATCCAGATACTCATACAGTTTTCCTTGAGATGACATAGCCAGATAATTGTATTTTTGTTACATTAACTTATTTACCACATGAATCTATGTTCAGGCCTGAGATAAGTCTCTGTTACTTGAAATAATGAACTGGAATAATGAACTGAAATAATGAACTGGAATAATGAACTGAAATAGTGAACTGAAACAAAATTATAATTAAATCAAAGTTATAATTGAAACAAATTAAATTTACAAAACTATTAAAAAAGGATGTTATTATTGCAGTTTTTCCCATATATAATAGATTCTCTGGACTGCTGTTATATGGCTGGTTACAGCGATCAAAATGACAGCCCAGCCAAGAATTGAAAAACCTGCAATTGACACTGAAAAGGCAAAGTCCCCGAAGGCTGCGAGAATTATAACTACAAGCCGGTCAGCTCTGCCCATAATTCCTCCATAATATCTTCCAAGGCTGAGCGCTTGAGCCTGGGTCCCGAGATAGCTTGTAAGCAGCACACCTACAATTGCCGTAACTCCTAACTGCCAGGAAACATAACCTGCAAAAAATATACCACATATTATAAAAATATCCGAGTAACGATCAATAACATGGTCTAAAAAGTCACCTCTTGGGGTTGCCTTATTTGACTTCCGTGCAATTACTCCATCAAGGGCGTCAAAGATTGAGTTAAGTACTACCAGGATGCCTGCCAGCAGGATAAATTCCCTGGATGCAGGTGAGTAATAAAAACATAGTCCTGCAAAAAATGCACAGATAAGGGAAGCTATGGAAACCGTGTTGGGTGAGACCTCATATCTAACAAAATACTCTGCTAGTGGGTCGATAATTTTTGAGGCAAAAGGTCTCAGGGTGTTAAATGTCATGGTACTCGAGTTTTTTCCTTAGGTGATACCCGTAACAGAAAGCCGCCTCGAAACAGGCGTCTTATCTTACTCGGTATTCAGGTTGGATTTGCTCACTTATTCTTTTCTGTGTTTACCTGCTTGTTTATATTTATACTTAAGCTGTATGGTTGTCCACTTACTCAACAGACAAGTTTACTTATTTCCTTTTTCTGCTTTCGCACATTCATACAGGTACTTAACTTTGCAGGAATGCTCAAGCTGCGTGGTCACTATATAGGCGTCCCCAAGTGTTTTCCCAATTGCAAAAGTCCCGTGACTGTAAACTATAGCACCCCTATGCCTTGAGAGTGCATTTGCTAGATTTCCTGCAAGCTCACGGCTGCCTATTCCTCCTCCGACGACAGGAATCTCTCCTAAGAAGTACTGCCCTTCACTATCTACAGGTGAAATTCTTCCTTCAGAGCCTGCAAGCAGGGACTCAACAACTGCATACGGAGCATGAGCATGAATAATTGCAAGTGCTGAGGTTTGCCTGTAAATCTCTCTATGTACAACGGCTTCGGAAGATGCGATTATATCCAGGGAAGAAGTGCCCCAAACGTCAACTTCAACAACGTTATTCTCTGTAATTTCGTCAAGTGCGGCACCGGTCCGGGTAATAAGCATCCAGTCGCCAGCTCTGAGGCTGATATTTCCGAAGTTGGATTCGACAAGCCCGTGTTCAACCAGTTTGCGCCCGTATTTTGCGATTTCCTGCCACATCTTAAGCGGTATATTATCCCTTCGGTTAATAATATATATTGGTTAGAAGTTAGTGCGTTCGAATTGCACTCTTGCATCAAACTTTTGGTATATGACAATTAAAACGAGTGTACTACTGTAAAATAATACTTGTCTTTCTTCTATGAACCCTATACAAAACAGATTGCGCAAAAAGGGTTACGTAAAATGAATTACGCAAAAAGATTACATAATAAGGATTATGCAACAAGAATTGCGCAAAAAGGAATAATTAATGGTTGCTTTCTTTCAAGAATTCTATGAATGAATCTAAATTCTGTTCTTTCATTTGAATACAAAAGTCATTATTTTTGTCTATGTTTTTATACTGTTCGTACATGGAATTTAATTGACTATACATTGTTGAGTTTATTGGTTTATACCATTGTGCATAATCGTGAATTATGTTAACAGACATCGGACATAGTAACAACGTTAAACCAAATCCGGCATCCGAATCCTGAAAAATTACAAAAGGAAAAGTTCTACACGCTTCCGGCCTATTATCGTATATTCTGCATTTTGAGTTTATCAATAATGGGCATTGATCGACGGCATTTATTGCTTTATAACATCCTTCCAATTCTGATTTTACCGCATTCGACTTTAAAATGCCTGCACTTTTTCTATCTACGTTTTTTAAGATTTTTTCATATTCTTTTCTGTGAAAATCAACAATATGATGTTTGCAGCAACTCGCATTACATGATTCAGGACAACTATAGTGTTTAAGTATGCTTTGAGTTTTTGAGATTAACCAGTCGTATTTTTCAAAACGTTGTCTTCGATCCATGATTAAGCCTCATAAATATCCTTTTTTCACATTTCATAAATTCTTTTTCTTTCCTGTGCTCCTTTAGCTACTCTCAATAATCTCTTTGTTTTGCCTGTTTTCAAGCACATAAAAACACTATAAATTAACAGAAATTATAAGTTTAAATTTCATTTTGATACAATTATACAATGCTATCTTTAAGCAAATATTGATTTTTTTCAAACTAATAACTTTTTTAAACGAATATTGATCCTTTTTATGAATTTTGTCAACTTGGCAAATGAAAACGTTGCTGTTAAGTACATAAGTGTATTTTTACAGTCATTCAAGAGATTATTTAATTATTTTTGAAAACTGTTATCTGATTTTAGATTTTTAAAAAGACTAGATTTCTCTTCGATAACCATACGTTTAGCTCATACCTGAACAAACACAAAACTCAAAAATTGCTGGCAATGGACACACAAACGCCTGTTTTAATACTTTTATAGGAATTAACCGAATGCTTGCTGTGTTTTTATATAAAAGAAAGTAAAAAAGATAAACACGAGCTCTAAATAAGGATGAGGATTCAACATTCCATCTATTTTTTCAGCTGCATTTTGTGTGGGTAGTTTATGAGAAAACTAAACCCAAGACTTTCTGTTTTTCTCAAACAAATAAGTGGTTTCAAAATAAGATTGTAAATGCATAGTTTTCATGACAAAAACTATGCATGGAAAAAAGAATTCATTTTATTTTACGATAAGTTGATTATTTTCTAAGTACTCTAACGCGGATTCCTTCAACACGTCTACTCTGACCGCGTGTACCACAAAACTCCCCATCACTAAACCAGCCGGAATCTCCTATGCCCTGAAGGTGAGCCATATATTGTACAGTGAATTGAGAGGCAAGTTTACCGGTTAATTTAATAGCAAAACCTTCGAGTCGTCTACTCTGGCCACGTGTGCCGACAAAATTTCCTTCTGTTACCCATTGTACATCTCCAATGTTTTCAAGGTGTGCCATGTATTGCATGCTCAGGCCATCCTGTGGAGGATTGAAAGAAAGTTGAAATCCTTCTAAGCGTCGAGATTGACCACGCGTACCTGCAAAATCGTCTTCGGAGAACACTAAATCTCCTATATCCTGCAAATGTACGAGGACATCCATCGAAAGTGATTTTTCCGACATTTGATTGTCCGAAACTGGACTTACTAAAGTTGCACTCATTACGATTTCTCCTTATATTTATTTATCATTCACTGCAAAAATTTTTGCAAGTATAATCTTACATTTACGTATATAAATTTTTTTTACTGTGTCAAGATGTACATTACATTTATGCATTGTATCTTCGCAATGGTTACAACTTAAAAAAATGATAGTTATTTCTCTGCTTCTGCAATCAATTCTCTGGAAACTTGCTGTATATTTAGTGTAAATCTCCAATTCTCTTATGTAAGTGTTCGGATGTTTTTAGGATTTGTTATATCAATTCACTCTATGACTATAGGGTCATTTTTCAATGCCGCTAACTTCAGTATCTACTTTAAGGAACATCAGTTACCCAAAACATAATGTTTTAAGCTGGATTTAGACAAAAGATTTTCATAAAGTTTTTGTACTGTAACCTCTGGCACTTGACAAAAATGAGAACTGACTACAGGTAAATAAAGACAGATGGTTTTCGAATGGAGAATCCGGCCATAAAGTTTATCTGTGAGTATTGTATTTAGGTAAGTCGCAGTATTTTCCAATTGCCTCGTTGGCTCAGCCCGGTAGAGCGAGTGACTTGTAATCACTAGGTCGCGTGTTCAAATCACGCACGAGGCTTCTCGTTTTTGAAGCTCAAAGCTCACTTTTTGGTTATTCTTGCAACAGATACGTTTAGGCAAGATCACTTTAATTCTTATTTCCTATCATTGTGCATATAGGATTATCTCTGACCTATTGAGTAACTCAATTGTAGATTATCTTGTTTCCAGTGGTAACCAGAAATCTACTTTTTTCAAAGATTGTACTGTATACAGTGGGTTTCATAAACCAATTTCACTTTCAGAAATGATTTTTATTTTTATAGCTTAACTGTTGTTTTAGAATCATTTGGGTTAGCTTAGTTTTTAAGTTTAGTTTATCTGTCATGTGGTTTAACGAAACTTACATTAAAAATTTTTTTTGTAACTTCTCTTTACCTATTTAGTGCAAACCGTCATTTTGGAAGATGTCTTATCATTACAATGGTGGGAAATAAATGGATCTCAATGTTTTATTTTTTTAAGATTGTATGTAAAATATTATAAATTACATCCTATTTTACATTATCATATTTTGAAATTTGAAGTAAAGGATAATTATCAAAATGAGTCTATCTGAATATTGTTTTAGCTAATACATTGTATAGGAAGCTTTGCACAATAAAAAATATTTTATGCGCTATATAAACTAATATTAGATGATGAAGTCCAGAAACTGATATAAAAATAAAAAAGAACTTATTATTTATCTAAAAACGATATTTATATAACAAGAGTATAGATTAATAGACATCAGCATGACAAATGCTGATATGTTATAAACATTACTTAACTAAACTCTCAAAAGTTTTTATTAACCTTAAAAAGGAGTGAATAAATGTTAAAACAGCAGTTTAATGAAGTAAAAAAATTACTGATAGTTTCTCTTGCAGTCTTTTTTGTAGCAACATTAACAATTACAACAGCAAGTGCAGCAACAGGTAATGTTATTACCTATACTGAATTACAAAAAAGCTCCACTAATTCTCAGGCAACTACGGGATCTGTTGTAGAAGTGACTCAACTAGGGCAGATAAACGCTGCCCTTGAAAAAGGCCCGGTCTTATTAAAATTTGGTGCTGATTGGTGCGAATCCTGCAATGAAATGAAGCCTATTTTGCAGGCACTTGCAACAGAATACAAGGGAAAAGCCACAATCATGTCCGTAGATATAGATAAGAGCCCTGAACTTGCAAGTTATTTTGGAGCCGGAGATGTCATTCCTGATTCCACTGTAATTGTTATGAACAGTAAATACTCTTACATGCAGGAAAATGGAGAAGTCACTAAAGATAGATCCACTGCAAGAATCATTGGACTCACGGACAAACAAGAATTAGAAAATGTTCTGGACCTTGCCCTGAGTTCTACAAACGCTCAGAACGCTGATGACGAGAATACTCTTGATGAAGAGGATACAGACGTTCAGAACACTAATGACGAGAATACTCTTGATGAAGAGGATACAGACGCTCAGAACACTAATGACGAGAATACTCTTGATGAAGAGGATACAGACGCTCAGAATACTGATGAGGATACAAACGTTCTTGTTGCACAATTTACCAGCGCTGTTACCAAAGGCTCTAGTCCTCTTTGTGTGAAGTTTACTGATACTAGCACAGGAGAGCCGACTAAATGGAAATGGGATCTTGGAGACGGAACAACCTCAAGCAAGCAGAACCCAAAGCATGAGTATTCCAAAGCAGGGAGTTATACTGTTAAACTTACAGTAACAAACGATGAAGGTAGTGACACAGTAACAAGAACAAATTATATAGTGGTTACAAAGCCAGCTGCTGTCTCCTCTAATACTGATGATGACAACGTTGAGTATGTTGATGAGGACAGTGTTCAATATATTGATGAGGATAACACTCAATATATTTATGAGGATACAAACGCTCTTGTTGCACAGTTTATCAGCGATGTCACCAAAGGATCTGGTCCTCTTTGTGTGAAGTTTACTGATACTAGCACAGGAGAGCCGACTAAATGGAAATGGGATTTTGGAGACGGAACAACCTCAAGCAAGCAGAACCCAAAGCATGAGTATTCCAAAGCAGGGAGTTATACTGTTAAACTTACAGTAACAAACGATGAAGGTAGTGACACAGTAACAAGAACAAGTTATATAGTGGTAACAAAAAAGAACTGTAACTGCAGGTGGAAATAACTCGATAACAAAAACCAAGTATAATTGAAGTTTCTTGTAGAAACCTTAATTTAACGTAAATTATAAAATAATTTATTCGTTTATATTTCAATAACTGTTTAATTTTTATTTTTTTTACTTTACTTTATTTTACTTTACTTTATTTTACTTTACTTTACTTTATTTTACTTTACTTTATTTTACTTTACTTTATTTTACTTTACTTTACTTTAATGTGCGGCATTACAGGTCCATAAAATGGTCAATTGATCCAACGTTAAGCTTTCAGTTTTTGTTTACAAGTAAAATAACATGTCGAAATGGATTGAAGCTTTGAATATGGCTAAAAAAGACAGGTCAAGAATCTAAGTTACTCCTAATCTTGATGAAGCTAATATCGATCAATTATTTGGAACAGGTCTAATAATATTACATTTCCCTCGGATATTTTGCCTTTTGTTTATTATTCATACATTTACATGCTTGTTCTGAACTTTTTGCAACTTAACCGATTCTGCCATTCTTGACCTTTAGCTAATTGTTATCCTTGTAGACCAGTTAGGAAGCAAACTTAAATCAAAAAGAGAATCCGAAACTGAGCTTATTATAAAATTTGCAATACCGGAAAAAGAACAAGAATTTTCTTAGAAACTTTCGTTACTCTTATATTTAAGTGGTACAGTAAATGGTATATCATTTCAATCTTAAGAAAAGGTTAGGGTCACTAATATTTTCAGGTTGTTGAATCAACTCTTGAATAGGCAAGAACAACAGTGTCTGTCAGTTATTAAAAATCACATGCAAAAATTTCTCGATGTTTATTCAAAAACAACAAATCCACTCATTTTTTATAATTGATTGACAATTCACGGATATAACCTTAGAAAGATTGATTTTGTTACATTTAAATGGTGTTTAACAATGTCCAAAAAAACCTCTAAACCGGTATCTCGTAAAGAACATGATCAAATGAAACGTAACAGAGTGAATAATAACAAACCAATGTCAGAGAATAAGAATATAATTGAAAAATGCAAGAGTCTTCTCAAGAGAAAAAACTCGGAAAACTAAGTAAAATAAGAATAAAAACTTAATTTACCATGATTTCAAGTTCACTATGTGCTTTATATAGGGAAAAAAACAAAGTTTTTGCTATCATTTGATAACTATTGATTATTTAGTTAGTTTTATTTATACTACTTTTTCTTTTATTTTCTTAATTTTTTTAATATGAACCTTCCTTCGTATTGTTTTCACATCTTACACTAGCTTTGAACCTTTTTTCATTCCAATTTTTACTCGCTGTCAAAGGTGTTAAACTGTCAGCAGTGTTAAACAGGTCAGCAGACAGACAATTTATTAAACATAGGCGATTTTATTGAATTGGGGAAATTATCATGAGCGAGATTAAAATTGGGGATAAAATTCAGGACTTCACATTAAGAGACCAGAAACAGAAAGAGGTACATCTCTATGATTTCTCTGGCAAGAAAGTTCTTTTATCATTCCATCCACTTGCCTGGACAAGCGTGTGTGCAGAACAGATGAAATCACTTGAGGAAAACCACGAAATGTTCACAGGGCTGAACACCGTAGCTTTTGGTATAAGTGTGGATCCCATACCTTCAAAAAGAGCCTGGGCTAAAGAACTTGGAATTACGCACATCAAGCTTCTTTCTGACTTCTGGCCTCATGGGGAAGTTGCCAGAGCATATGGGATATTCAGAGAAAAAGAAGGGGTTTCTCAGAGAGCGAATATTATTATCGATGAGGAACAGAAGGTTATATTCTTCGAAGAATATCCTATGCATGAACTTCCTGATATGGCAAAGATTGCAAAAGTTCTGGAACAGGAGAGATAAGGTTCAGCTCTCAAAAAACAAAGCAATAGAGATAAAATAAGTAACAAAATCACAGGAAGAAAGAAGTGGAAAGTAAACAACGATCATAGAATGAAGGCGGGAAAGAAAAAAGGGTCAGAAAACTCATCAGTCCTAAAAACTTATCAGTCCTATAATTATTTAACTTTTTTCATTAATGATTCAAGTTCTTTCATTTAATTTACCTCGAGTTATCCACTTATACCATTTAGTTCATTGCAAGGCCCATATTACTTAATTCCGTATCAATTCCATCAAAAAGTTCACTCAGCGCTATTCTGAGCCTGCGGACTTCTACCTGCCAGATTCTTTTGCTAACCTGCTTATCTCCTCCGGCTTTAACAGCTGCCATCCAGGCATATTTTCTGGCAATTTTTATGTTGTTTAAAGAAGAATGGAAAGCTTTTCCAGTTTTCTGATTAGCGTACTTTTCGTTGATCAGGAATTCGTAAATCTCCTTAACTCTTTCAAGCAGTTTTTTTTCACTTTCGGAACCAGACGATCCGAATAGTACAAGATTCCAGAGACGGAACTGCACATTATGAAGTTCGTGAGAAAGATTCTTGGAAACCGAGATTTCCAGCATCTTCTTGAACTCAAGATAAATGTCCGTGTTTCCGGAATCTGAAGGCAAGATGTTTTCAAGCGAAATCATAACGTGAATACACTCGTGAAAAAGAATTCTGGCAATCAGGAATTCGACTCTCTCCTGTAAATTCCAGAATCTTTTCACAAGAGCCTCATCCCAGAGCTGGTAAGGATTAACAAGGATCATAGATCTGTAGACAATCCTTTTTTCTTTCTGTGAGACCAGTCGCTTGGGATAAAGAGCCATTCCCAGCATTTTTCCGAAAAACTGAATCCTTACAGCCAGATACCAGCAGTACTCCCACTCTCCTGAATTTACACACTTTACCCTGTAGTAATTTCCATCAAAGTGAACTTTCCCAAGCAGCCGATACATATCTTTACTTTGTATCTTTATCAATGACTTTATCATGGGTTCCCTATAGATTCGAAGGTCAAAATAAGGTGCATTCGGGATAGACGCAGGAAGTGAAGTAGGTAGTGAAACAGGAGTTGAAGCAGGTGAGAAAATATTCAGATCCTGAAATCCATAGGACCATAAATTTGAGTTCCCATCCAAACCATTGACTTTCTTATCAACTGGCATGGTCTTCTTTTTCATCAAGTCCCCTCGTACAAGATCCCCTATAATAAGATACCCGATTATATATTATTACTGCAGATATATATAAATTGGCCAATAGGCGGCAAGAAATTGAAATAAAGGTTTATTCTGATTTAAAATAGTAAAACCCTCATTTTTTTTCACTTAGTGTATCAAGAGTTCCGCAAACAGGACAATTATTTAGCTTTGAGAGTGAAATTTCGCTGAAACTTCCGGAAAGTCCGTTCCAGAACAGGAGACGCCCTTCCAGAAGTTTTCCCTGTCCTGTCAGGAATTTAATTACTTCATTTGCCTGGATGGAGCCGATAATCCCTGGGGTTGCTCCTAAAACCGGAAAAACTTCTTTTTTGGAAATACGTGGGAAAATACAGTAAAAACAGGGAGTTTCTCCGGGCACTATTGTTGTCACCTGGCCATCATAGCCGGTAACTGCTCCATGTATTAAAGGAATCCTTCTTTTTATGGCAAGCCTGTTAAGCATATGTCTCGTTTCGAGGTTATCAAGTGCATCAACTATAACGTCACATTCAGGAACCAGGGCTTCGAGATTTGATTCGGTAAGCATCTCTGCTATGGTTTCAACCTCAATATCCGGGTTCATAGAAAGCAGTTTTTCTTTTGCTGACTCTACCTTGAGCCTTCCGATGTCCTTTTGATGGTGAAGGAACTGCCTGTTTAGGTTGCTGGGATCAACTGAATCGAAATCTGCAAGAATTATTTTTCCGATTCCTGCTATTGCGAGATAGGTAGAAACCGGACTTCCAAGCCCACCTGCCCCGGCAACCAGAACTTTTGCGTTCTTCAACTTTTCCTGTCCCTCTTCCCCAAAAAGAAGAATTTGCCGGCTGTATTTTTCACGTTCGAAATCATTCATGCAAGGACTCCGGAGTTCAGTCTACTTATGGATACTGGCTAATTTCAGGATATAATTGATCTGGATATTGATCTGTTTAGGATATAATTGATCTGGATATTGATCTGTTTAGGATATAATTGATCTGGATATTGATCGTTTCAGGATATAGTTTCTATTTTTCGTCACCAGGAGTATTCTCATCCAGGTGAATTTGAATCATTCTCATTAGTCATTATCTTCCTTATGCATAATCTCTTCGGATGGTAAAGGCAGATTAGAGGATTGGAGTAATCGGGAGTAACTTATCAAGGTGGATGTCAGAATAGGGCATGAAATTCGATAAACTCCGGGTTTCAGCATAAAGTAGAAAGGTATATCACTGAATG
>DAQQ01000125.1:32135-39203 GCA_002508465.1 Methanosarcina sp. UBA7
CACTGAATGTAGAAAGGTATATCGCTGAATGTAGAAAGGTATATTGCTGAGAAGAAGCATAGCCAGCAGTCATATCGGTGGTATGGATAAGAATTTTCAGAAAAATTAATTAAGGCAAGGCCCATAAAAATAGAAGTCCATTTTTTACATAATCTGACCGGCTATTGCAGTTCACTATTGTAGTATCTTTCTCATATACTAAAAGACGGGATGCTGAAAAAAGAAATTTATAAAGGTCTTGGAATTTATGAGAGTGCTGGATTTAAAAAATACGGTTATCAACATCAAACAGGAGTTTTCAGGCTACTTTAAAGAACGGGACGCTGAAATCAACGGGTCTCTTCTTGCACTCCTTTCCGGTGAGCATGTTCTTTTGCTTGGCCCACCCGGAACTGCAAAAACCCTGCTTGCAAGCAAAATTTGCGAAACTATAGAGGGGGGAAACTTTTTCCATTATCTTCTAACCCGTTTTTCCACACCTGAAGAGGTATTTGGGCCGCTTTCTCTTAAGGCGCTTGAGAGGGACGAGTTCAGCAGGCGGGTAGAAGGTTACCTTCCAACTGCCCATATAGCCCTGCTTGACGAGATTTTCAAGGCAAACAGTTCCATCTTAAACAGCATGTTGACTGTACTGAATGAGAGGAAATATCATAACGGCAAGGAGCTTATTGAAGTGCCTCTTTTTACGGTTTTTGGGGCTTCCAACGAGCTGCCGGAAGAAGATGAAAGTCTCGAAGCTCTTTACGACCGATTTTTGTTCCGGTACAGGGTGGATTATATCCAGCACGAAGAGAACCTTGAAGACCTGATCTTCAAAAATACCGAAGACTTCGTACCCTCAACGAAACTCAGCATAGAAGATATAAAGGAGATCCAGAAGAGATCAAGAGACCTCCCTGTTGATCCTGAGGTCAGGGCAATTATAAGGGCCCTCCGGAGAGAACTCAGGAACTCAAATATTTTCGTTTCGGATAGGCGCTGGAAGAAAATTGTAAATATACTCAGGGTAGCCTCAGTAGTAAACGGGCATACAAGCGTAGACCGAATGACTGCTGTCCTGCTACAGCATGTGCTTTGGGAAGTGCCGGAACAGAAGGAAGCGATAAGGAAACTTATTCTGGACAGGGTTGTTTCAGGAGGTACGGATATCGGCAAACTGAAACTGGATGTCCTTGACCTGAAAAATTCCATTTACGGTTGTTTGCAGCAAGACCTTCCGGATCTTGTAGCTTGTAATAAGTGCTACGAAGAAGAGAGAAGGACAACAGGCAGCCTGAAAAGCTCACGGTTTTCAGGTGCCAAAGTGCAGAGGAGCCTCACATTCGATAATGCCCTTGACCTGCTGAAACACCATACTGAGTTTCCAACCCATACCTACAATTTCGGGCTCGATTACAGCAATGTCAATAGCTCTCTGAACTTCGAATCCCTGGCCGAACAATTCCGCAGAAAATATGGTTTTGAATTCAAGATCAGCCTCGATTATGGAGATAAGAAGCTCTATGAGAAGGAATATGAAAATTTGGAGGAGAGACTAAACTATTTCAGAAGGCAAATCCAGGAAGAAGAAAAAGCGCTTGAGAAAACCCTGAGGGAAAATATCTGGGTTTCAGGGCAGGATAGCCAGGAAATCCTGATGAAATATCGTTCCAAAAATACCGACGTTTACGAGGTTGCAAGTAATCTAAACGATGTAAGACTCCTGCTCGAAAAACCCAGGGTATTTGATGTAACAATTGAAAAAGCAGGAGAAGTAGCTGAAACTTAAAAATTTCGAAAATATAACTGGAAAATCTCTGAAATAGGACTAAAGTTCTCTAAATATAGAGTCTCTAATATAATAAACAAAAACATAATTATAAATAGATAACTCTTTTAACTTCTAAAAAATTCCTTAATTTGATAAATAACTCTTGAGGCTCATCAAAAATTATTAAAACAGATCAGAAATTCTTGAAGCTCATCAAAAACTCTTAAAACTCATCAGAAATTCTTGAGACTCATCAAAAACACTTAAAACTTTGGAATTTCCGGAAAAGGAAAAATATGCAGGGATTAAAAAGGCGGAAGGAAAATTTTGATGACACTCCCGGATCAGGCTCATCTTTATCGTTTAGTCGTGCCTTCAATCCTTCTACAATATTGAATCTTGAGCTCAGGGAGGTTCTGACAACTCCCCGAAAGATACCAAGGCAAGTCAGGGAAGAGATTGCAGAAGTTCTTATTTATGAGCTTTTTTCAGAAAATGGGTACGAAATAAAGGATGAAAAGTTGTTTATGAGTAAATTTGGAGCTTTTTATCCGATTTTTCTAGGTTTAAGGGACTTCGGGGTCTGGGCTGAAATAAAAGCTCTTGCCGGAACCAACAATCTGGCAGGTATTTTTATACTCCGTGCCCTGCTTGAAGAACTCTTTATACTTCTGGATGACTACGGAAAGATGGAATCCAAATTTTCAAAAAAGTTTGCAAGAAATCTCGAAAAAAGCCTTAAAGCTCTGAGGAAGCTGATCGATGAAACTCAATCGACATGGGAAAGAAACAGAATAAAAGATATTGAGAAAAATTTCCGTTTTCAGGAAAATCCGAATGTACCCTATCAACAGGAAACTCAAGAAAACAAACAGGAAAATTTTCTTCCACAGGAAAACTCTCCTAAACAAGAAAACTCTCTCAAACAAGAAAACTCTCTCAAACAGGAAAGTTCCCTGCAAGATGTCGAGCATGAGACCTGGGAAAATCCAGACCTGCAGACTGGAAATATTGCGGGTTCCGAAGAACTTGCTTCAATAACTCTGAACTTCATGTATTCAGAAAAGGCAGGAGAAGCCCTTGATTCTGTTATAGAAGAAAGCATAGCTGCAAAAATCGGAGAGCTTATCCCTGTGCTTGAAGACCACCTTGAAATGCTAGATATTCTCTCACTGCTCTTTCCGGACAGAGCCTGGGATCATTCCTTGAAGGCCCTTCATAGAGAATACCTTGGAAATCTTGAAAAATATGCTTCATTTCTTAATAAGAGCTCGGATATTCATGAAATTCTTGAGCTGGTAGGAAGAATCGAACTTGAGTACGGTTCAAAAAAGCTGAATTTGTCTCCGTACAGTAAAAGTGAAGTCCATTCGGTTACCTTCTCGGGTGATCTTCAGACATTACTTCCAGCAGAAACCGTAAAGCTAAAAAATCCTCTCCTGAAGCGTAAGTTCTATGCTGATATGCTTGAAGGAAAACTTCTGACCTACCAGCTACAAGGGGAAAACTGGAACCCGGATGCTGCAGGAAAAAAGAGAAAAGGGCCTGTAATCGCTCTTGTAGACACTTCGGCGTCAATGCGGGGAAGCCCGGAGCTTCTTGCAAAAGCCATAGTTCTGGCAGTTACTAGAAGAATGTTAAAAGAAAACAGAGATGTTAAAGTGATTCTCTTCTCTTCTAAGTGGCAGACCGTTGAAATTGAGCTTACAAACAAAAAGCGTATGGGTGAGGAGTTCCTGGAGTTCCTGAAATTTACTTTCGGAGGTGGCACCGATTTTAATACCGCACTTCGCTCAGGTCTTAAGGCTATGAAAAACGAAAAGGCTTTTGAGGGAGCTGATCTCCTTTTCCTTACCGATGGTTATTCCGAACTCTCAGAAAAACCCCTTATTCGGGAATGGAATGAGATAAAAGCCGAAAGAAGAGCTCGGATCTTTTCCCTTATAATCGGAAATTATGATGCTGGCGGACTACAACAGATTTCTGACCACACATATCTTATAGGAAATGCCGAAAAATGGGATGTCGGAGAAAGCCCTGCAAGTTTTATCAAGGCAATAAGTAAACCTTACAGGTTCTAAGTTCCAGGATATTTTCATTCTTGGACATTTTTGGTCGTGGAACATTTTTTAAGATAGTTTCGATTTAATACTTTAATGCCTGCGCCTTAAAAGTTTCTGCAGACCTTCTCCAAAATCTTCCAGGTCTTTCCGTGCTGGAGTCTGGCGTCTGGATATGCTTGACAGGACAGCAAACGCAGCCTGCTTGCTCCGGCTGGCTCCTTTAAGCAGCCCGATTTCGATCATTGCAACAATCAATTCGGAAATTATTTTGCGATCTCTGGGACTCAGATTATTCCATTTTTCGTTTATCTTCTTCGAAGAATCAACTATTGATTCTTTACCCTCGGATGCTATTGTTGAGGCTTTTGAAGAAGCTACTTTTGAGGCGCTAATTATCTGCTTCCTTCCGTAAGAAGCCGTTTCCAGAAAGACTTTAAAAGCATTCTCTGAGATCTTTTTTAGTCTTGCTCTTTGATTTATAGGAATCTCTTCTCCAGATGCCTTTCGAAAATCACTTTCATAGCCTCGGCTCTCAAGAACTTTACGGACTTCTCTAAAGATCTCCGAAATCTCTTCCTCAGACCTCGTTTTAAGGTATTCTCTGAGTTTTTCCAGAAGGTCCGAGTCAATTGATTCTGAATTCTCTTTATAATGGGGATCTGGATCGCGGAAAAAGTCCTCCTCTGCCTCAACGTCATTTATCTCAACGTCATATACTTCAACGAAATCGGCATCAATTATAGGACTGATACAACTGGACCCAAAGATAGCTTCACGTAATGAAGCCTTTTTGAACTTGGATTTATTCCGTATCCTGAACCCTGCATCTGAAAGTCTGTCTAATACTCTGTCTTTAAGCAAGAAAATGCACTCCTTCTTGAAAATAAATGCCTTCCTTCTTAAAACAAAAAACTTTATTTGTACGGAAATAACTCACATCTGGCACTTTGCATCAACCAGCTGTTAATATAAGATTAATTTAACTACCTGGGTATTAATTTAATTACCTGCTTGTCAATTTAATGATTTGTAAGAAGTTTAATTTTAAAGCTCGGTGTCCTTTTCCATTCATTTTTTCTAGCAAAGACTGAGTTCCCATATCTTGCTAGGAAATACCTGAGTCAAGCGAATAATCTTCTGCCTTTTTTTTGAAATCAAACACATAAAAAGATGAATAAAGAAAATTGAGTCTCATAAACTCTTGTTTTCTAAAAATAACTGCAAATCGATTCGCAGTTTAGGGAATTATTTTATAAGTTTCACGCCTTAGTAAATAATGAGCGAGGTTAAAAATATGCATATACTGGATACTAAGGCGTTAAAAGGAATCGTATGTGGACTCCTTGTCGTAGCAGTTCTTTCGATTGCCTGTGCAGGATCAGGGAACGGAGATAGTGCCGTGCCTGTAAAAGAAGAAGTGCAGTCAAAAGTCGGGGTCAGTGTTGCAAGCAGTGCATCATCTTCGAGTGGGAGTAGTGCTATCGATAGTGCATCATCTTCGAGTTATGCCGGGAATTACTTCCCCGAATTTCAGAAACTCAAGATTGATCCGACTTATAAAAATCTGGAACTTAAACCCGGAGACAGTACAAATTTTACTGTAACCGTTGAAAACAAAGACAATAAAACGATCGAGTTGAACCCGAAACCTGTAATCACACCTTACACGGAGAATTTCATAAACGAAAGCTGGATTAGCATAAGTCCTTCCAAAGGAACTTTGAATCCCGGGGAAAAACAGGAGTTTCAGGTAAAGGTAGACATACCTAAGGATGCTGACCTTGGAAGTTATGCCGTACTTATCGCTTTCACGGAAAAAGTGCCTGAAGGAGACGTAATCGGTTCTTATCCGAATTTCCCTGGCACTATGCAGCTCAATATACAGATTTGGGTCAAGCCCTCAGTCCAGATTTTTACACCTTATGTAAATGACCTTGTCGAAGTCGGAAAGAATTACACTTATGAAATAAAGCTCAAGAATACAGGTAGTAAAGATATCGCAATTTCTCCTGAGCTTACCAAAGACGCGGTTTACTCTATAGGAATGCCGGAACAGGCCTTCGGAGATGATGCGATACGCATAGAATCTCCTGACAAAGTAAAAGCCGGACAGACAGCTATCGTAAAACTTGAACTTGCAGTTCCTGCTGATGCAAAAGGCAACTATATCGGCAGCCTTAACCTGAATATTGATGATCCAGGGATTCGTGAATACGAAGGAAAAGTTTCCCTCAACTTCCGTATTCTTCCTGTACCTGAGAAACCATATGAAAGTACCTTTGAAGCCGGGACAGATAGCCCAATTACCCTGGAAATTAAAGCTAACCAGTATGGGTACAACCTGTATGCCACCGGAGGAAACCAGAATCTTACGCCTTCCTTTAATGTGAGCCTGATAGATCCTTCCGGAAATGAAATTATCCCTACCCCTGTAGATACGAAATATAGCGGCTCGATAACCATAGTAGATGATACGTACCCGCAGCCACTGTACTCTCTTCCATATATGTCCTCAAGAGGTGCGGACAGTGTGGAAGCTGGCAATATGGAAACTAAGAATCAGGGAAGTTACCAGGGAGGGACTACAACTTTTATTAAGACCTATACCGCACCAGGAGCTACGGGAAAATGGAAACTTTCTATCTTTCCCGAAAATACAGAGAACTTTGATTATACTGTAACAATCGGAGCTGCTGAAAAATAAGCAGTTTCCAATTTTTTCTTTTAATTTCAGACATTCTGGATAGAATAGATCTCTGGGTTTCATATAATTTGTGAAAAAGAGGAAGTTTAGACTACTTCAGGGTTTTAAGACTCCTCAAATCCATTTTTTTCTCTTAGTAGCTTTTAATTATTCTACCCTTTCTTTTTCCTGTATTGCTACAATCTCTAAAAAACACATGTTAAGGGTCAGTATCTTAGGCTAGATGTAAATCAGTAATTTTTATACCGGCTAATATATAATTTAGTTAGAGCGCAATTTTCGGATATTCCGGAAAAGTAGAGGGCAACATTTCAATGAGAGCAAACTTTTGTATGTAAAAAGGGAATAGTAAACCCGAAGGAATAAAATAGTCTGAAGATAAGATGGGGCTTTCATACGATGAAGGAATTCATACGATAAACAGATACATACGACAAAGAAAAACCTATAATCATAATTTTAATTCCATATTTCTGCTGGAGGTAAGAAATTTATGAGAGAAGGTCCGGACCCATTTGGGGTAAGAGACACTATTGAAACAGCTGCCGGAA
>DAQQ01000125.1:39223-43967 GCA_002508465.1 Methanosarcina sp. UBA7
TGCTGGAATCTCTGCTAAGGCATGCAGATACTGAAAGGCATATAATAACTGCTGAGGATGTGGAGGCTCTTGCCCGCTGGAGCCCTGAAAATGTAAGTGACAGGGATATTCCGTTCATTCCGTCAAGGGTAATTATGCAGGACTTTACAGGTGTTCCAGCCATAGTAGACCTGGCAGCCCTTCGTTCTGCAATGCAGCGTTTGGGAGGAGATCCCACGAAAATAAACCCTGTTATTCCTGCTGATCTTGTTATCGATCATTCGGTCCAGGTAGATTCCTATGGTACGGCCTACTCCCTTGAAGAAAATGAGAAAAAGGAGTTTGAACGCAACGGGGAACGCTATTCTCTCCTGCGCTGGGCCCAGAAAGCTTTTGACAATTTCAGAGTCGTGCCGCCTGGAAGGGGAATTATCCATCAGGTAAACCTTGAGTACCTGACTCCTCTTGTACACCTCAAGGAGAAAAATGGGGAACTGTTTGCATTTCCCGATACTCTTGTAGGGACAGACTCTCATACTACGATGATTAATGGAATTGGAGTACTCGGCTGGGGAGTAGGGGGCATAGAAGCCGAAGCCGTAATGCTAGGGCAGCCTTACTATATGCCTGTACCTCAGGTAGTGGGCTTCAAGCTCTACGGAAAACTTGCACAGGGAGTTACTGCCACCGACCTTGTCCTGACAATTACGAAGATGCTTAGAAAAGAAGGAGTTGTCGGCAAATTCGTGGAATTTTACGGGCCCGGTTTAAACTCACTCAGTCTTCCGGATAGGGCAACGATCTCCAACATGGCTCCTGAATATGGAGCAACCCTTGGAATTTTCCCGCCTGACGATGAGACTCTTGATTACCTGCGAAGAACTGGCAGGAGTGAAGATCAGGTTGACCTTGTGAAAAAGTATCTGGAAGCCCAGGATCTTCTCTATTCGACTCACAAGCCTGACCCTGTCTTCAGCACTGCCCTTGAACTTGATATGAGCACGGTAAAACCTTCCCTTGCAGGTCCAAAACGTCCTCAGGACCAGCTCTTCTTAAGTGAAGTGCCTGAAAACTACCGTGAGACTATGCGCCAGACATTTATCCGAAAGAAAGAGTCAGGACTTGGACTTTTCCAGGATCCTGCCTACCAGCGCTGGATAGAAGACGGAGGGACACCTGTAGAGGAACCTGAAACTCCTGTTGTAGAAGAGGAAAAAGTAGGAGTTCTTGAGAGGGCCTTCAGGGTAACACACGGCTCCGTAGTAATTGCAGCAATTACTTCCTGTACCAATACCTCAAACCCCTCAGTTCTGATAGGAGCCGGGCTGCTAGCAAAAAAGGCTGTAGAAAAGGGCCTGCATGTCAAGCCTTTTGTAAAAACAAGTCTCTCACCAGGCTCAAGAGTAGCGACAGAGTATCTGAAAGCTGCAGGCCTTTTGCCCTATCTCGAAGCTCTCGGTTTCCACCAGGTTGGGTACGGCTGTACAACCTGTATAGGGAACAGTGGGCCTTTACCTGAGAAAGTCTCACAAGATATTCAGGAAAATGACCTTACTGTCGCAGCCGTACTCAGTGGAAACCGAAACTTTGAAGGAAGAATTAATCCGCTTGTCAAAGCAAACTTCCTTGCGTCTCCGCCTCTTGTTGTGGCTTATGCAATCGCAGGTTCTGTGAATATCAACCTCGAAAACGATCCTCTTGCTTATGACCCCAACGGGCACCCGGTTTACCTCAAGGAAATCTGGCCTGCAGAGGATGAGATAAAGAATGCCGAAAAGAACAGCATCAAACCTTCAATGTTCGAAAAAGAATATGCAGGCGCTCTGGAGGGCCCTAAACGCTGGAAAGAACTGGAAGCCCCGACAGGTATTCTCTATGATTGGAACCCGATGTCTACATATATTCAGGAGCCTCCGTACTTCATGGATTTCCCACTTGCTTCACCTTCACCTGAGGATATAAAGAATGCTAGAGTTCTGGCCCTTTTCGGGGACAGCATTACCACAGACCATATTTCTCCTGCAGGGGATATCCCTTCAGATAGTCCTGCAGGTGGGTACCTGATTTCCTGGGGTGTGAGCCCGGAAGATTTCAATTCTTATGGGTCCAGAAGGGGTAATCATGAGGTAATGATGCGTGGAACCTTTGGGAATATTCGGCTCAGGAACAGGCTCGTGGACAGAGAAGGAGGATGGACCGTATACCATTCTCGGAAAGAGGACTTCCCTGAGGAACCCTGTGAAGGAATCCCTATTTATGATGCATCTATGCTTTATGCGGAAAATAATACTCCTTTGATCGTTATTGCAGGAAGGGAATATGGTACAGGCAGTTCCAGGGACTGGGCAGCCAAAGGTACGTTCCTGCTCGGAGTTAAAGCAGTTATTGCCGAGTCTTTCGAGCGTATTCACAGAAGCAATCTTGTTGGGATGGGAGTTCTTCCATTGCAGTTCAAAGAAGGCGAGAATGCCGACACTCTGGGTCTAACAGGAAAGGAAAGCTATGATATCCTGGGTATTGAATACATGGAGCCTCATGGAGAACTTACAGTAAGGGCAAAGGACGAAAATGGCGACGAAGTTCAGTTCCAGGTAACCTTGAGGCTGGACTCGGCTGTGGAAATCGAATATTACATGAACGGTGGAATTTTGCATAAGTTTCTGCGAGATTCGGTGAAGAAAAAATAACAGGTTACTAGTTCTTGAATTAGATGAAGAACTTTTTTGAAAAGGTTTCAAAAACTTTACATAAAACTTCCTGTTTTTTTGAAACCTTTTCTTTTTCCTTATCGGAAAGAGAGTTATAATAAGTTGTTTTAATTCTAGCAAGCTTTTTGAGGAAAACTTTCTTCTGAAAAGAACACATTTCATTTTTAATATAACCGAGAGGTTTAAGGCCGCAGCATCCTTAATATCAAAAAAATAATTATAAAGCTCTCAAGATATAATTTCAACAAATTTAATATACTTATTCGACAATAATAGGAATGCATTGTCACCCCTATTTTTGGGTCTTATAAGACCCTTCGCGTTGAATTTTCCACATATAAGCAGAGGATTCCCCAAACTTTAAAGTTTTTTGAAAATCCTCTTGGCATAACTGTGAGGTATAAAATGAGTAAAAATATCTGTTTCATAGATGGGTTAGAGGGCATTCTGAAATACAGGGAGATAGACATTAACCAGCTGGTTGAGCTTCCCTATGATGCCGTTTCCTATCTGCTTATCAAGGGAGAGCTTCCCGGAGATCAGGAACTTGCCGAGTATGCAGCCTGCCTGCATGGGGAGCGTGAAGTTAACAGGGAGGTGATAGACATTATCCGTATGTGCAATTTCAATGTTGACTCTATAGAAGCACTGCGTACAATCGTTTCTTTTATATCACAGTTCGATCCGGATATTAACGACAGTTCTCCCGAAGGAAATATGAGAAAAGCTATAAGGTTAATTGCCAAGATACCAACCATAGTTGCTGCATATTTTAGAATCGCAAACGGGAAACAACCTGTACCTCCTGATCCATCCCTATCCCACGGAGCTAACTTCCTGTATATGTTAAGAGGAAATAAACCAACTCAGCTGGAGGCTGAGGTCATGGAGAAAGACTTCATTCTCAGTGCCGAACACGAATTAAATGCCTCTACTTTTTCTTCAAGGGTTACTGCCTCTACTCTTTCGGATCTCTATTCTGCTGTTGTTTCCGGACTCTGCACCCTTAAAGGTCCTCTGCACGGAGGGGCAAGGGCAGAAGTCGTGACTATGATCGAAGAAATTGCTTGCCCAGAAAATGCAGAAAATTACGTCCTCGATAAACTAAGTAAAAAAGAAAAAATTATGGGCTTTGGACATAGAGTTTACAAAACTTACGATCCTAGAGGCACGATATTCAAGCAGCTTGCTAAACAACTCGCAGAAGCAAAAGGGGATATGCACTGGTACAACACTGCCGAAGTAGTAGAAAATACTGTTATCCGTGAACTTGTAGAAAAGAAAGGAAAGCCAATCTATCCTAATGTTGATTTTTACTCGGGAGTTATTTACAAATATATGGATATTCCTCCTCAACTTGCAACATCGATCTTTGCAATCGGCAGGGTTTCAGGCTGGATAGCTCACTGCTTTGATCAGTACGAGAAGAAAAAGATCATAAGGCCCAGAGCTTTTATGCTTGATGAATGCTAAAATTATCCTTTAAGATATCCTTTTATCTTTTGTCAAGCTTTTTTTAAAAATGTTTTCGCTCAACCGTTGCGCCGGTTGATCACGCCTATAGGGTTTAGGGATAAGTTTTTTCAAATCCAAATGTTACTTGAGTTTTCGGTCAAGCTTTTTTTGAAAAGGCTTGCAGGCAAACAATTTTCAAAAACAGATCATAGAACTCGACTGACTTTTACTTGATTAGTATACTTTAATTTTAAATTAGTAACAACAAATTATAAATAGATTGATTACTTTATTACATATGAAAATATAAATGAAAGGTTCTCCTTAATAGAGTATGTTAGTATATGAGCCTCCTAAGCTCAAAGTATACATTCTAAATTGAGAATATAGTAAAAACTCAAAGTATTGTTTGATTAAAGGAACAGCCGGTAGCACAAGATCAATCGAAAGTTCAGGACCCGCAAATAAATTTATAAAGCTGAGATTTAGTCAAAATGAAAACTATGGATTAAAACTCGAATTCAGGTCATG
This sequence comes from Methanosarcina sp. UBA7, assembly GCA_002508465.1. GTDB lineage: Archaea > Halobacteriota > Methanosarcinia > Methanosarcinales > Methanosarcinaceae > Methanosarcina. Next base: position 43,897 of record DAQQ01000125.1, read on the forward strand.
GAGTTGATAGGAGAAAATAGTAACAAAGTAGCAGATAATATGTGGTAAATTTCAAAAGCAAATATAATAAG
>DAQQ01000073.1:0-12362 GCA_002508465.1 Methanosarcina sp. UBA7
TCACCTACTTTCATGCTAAATATGGGTTTTGTCTATATCCTGCTTGAAAATATAACTGAGGAAAATTTTACTGACGTTAAAGCTGTTATCATGGATTCCCTCCAGAATATGACTGAGATAGATGACCGAAACTGCTCAAACCAGGCTTATGGAAGGCTGTGAGAGCAGCAAAGCTGAAGAACTCAATGAGAAGATTACTGAAACTCGAAACCTGAATACCGAGGTGAATGAAGCCTCCACTGCAGCAGAACTTAAGGAGAGCCTATTAAACCATGAGCAGGCAAAGGTACTCAATTCCGTTGAGGAGAAAATCGAGCTTCTTAAGTCCAGGGTAAACGAAAGCGAAAATGCGAGTGATCAACAGCCCAACGTCAGGATTACTGGACTTACAATCCTGATCGGAAATATCAAAAGAGCCAAGTCTTTTGACGAACTTAAGAAAATAATGCGTTCAGCCAGGGCTACTGTAGTGTAAAAACAAAAAAGTATGTCTACGATCCTGCACAGCAGAAGTTGCAGACCCATTAGTTGTCTTGGTCGGATTCAGGGTAATACAATTGAGAATTACATAAACAGCATTAATGAAATATAACGCAGCCCACCATTGAAGAACTGTAATTCTCTGAAAAGCAAAAAACTTCCTGAACGTATCTCTCTAAAGCCAAAACTCCTGATTAAAGTTCAGCGCCTTTGTCTTTTCTGAATTAGTTTGTTTGACCGCAACCGTTGCGCCGGTNNGGTTCTCAAATCCAAATGTTACTAGAGTTTTCGCTCAAGCCTTTTTTTAAAAGGCTTGTTCCACAACCGTTGCGCCGGTTGATCACGCCTATGGGTTTGGGGATAAGGTTTCTCAAACTCAAACATTACCATGGTTTTCAGTCAAGCCTTTTAAAAACTTGTGATCATGCCGTCATGACGTTTTAGATTTAGCAGTGATTTTCGGCCAAGCCTTTTATTAAAAGGGTTGCGCTCAAGCCTTTTAATAAAAGAGTTGTGATCGCAACGACTATTTTTTCCTGGAAAAGTGACTAGCTTTAGTATTTCAACTTCAACTTCATTCCGCAGAAAGGACAGAAGTTGGGGGCAGTGGGGAGATTCAGGTTTCTGGAGCAGTATGGGCAGGTCATCCCAATTCCTTTCTCTTTCTTGTAACTTGCGCTTTGGTGGGCTCTTGACTCCTTGGTTTCTTCAACAGAAATTGAAAGTTCAAGCTCTTTTAGAGAACTCATACTACAGATCTCATCTGAGAGATTTGAAGTTTCAGTCGGAACTTCAGAATCATCACCTTTCAAACAATTCCTAAGAATAAGCTCCTTTCCAGGGGTTTCGGGTTTATCATTAGTAGTTGCAGGTGAGGAATTGAATTTATTAATTTTTTCAAGAGCTTTCAATGCAGCCCTTCGCACGCAGGCATCTGGACTTCCAGTAGCTCTAATAAGCCCTGAAACTGCCTCCTGGGTGCCGATTTTCTCAAGTGAGCAGATTGCGATTTTTTGCATCGGACTATCAGTGTTCTCAATAATTTCCACGAATTTCGGAACAGCTTGCTGCGCTTTGAGATCTCCAAGCGCGGAAGCTGCAGCTTCTCTCACTGCTGCCTTAGTGTCATCAAGAGCTTTTAAAAGACCTGAAATGGCCCCAATGGTGCCTGCTTTTCCAAGACCCAGAACTGCTGATTCCCTGACCGAGCTATCAGGGTCGTTAAGAGCTTTAATCAGTCCTTCTATGGCTTCAGGGGTTCCACTTTTTCCAAGAGCACAGGTAATCGCCTTCCTTACAGAGTTTTCATATATATCAAAAGCTTTAACCAGTCCTCGAGCTGCTTCAGGAGAACCTATATCTCCCAGGGCATCTGCAGCACGGCTTCTCAGATACCAGTCGGGGTCATCCAGAGCTCTCAAAAGCCCCGAAACTGCTTCAGGCGTTCCTATCTTCCAGAGGACTTCAATTGAAACTTTTCTTACATCCCTGCTCGAAGCTCCGAGTGCCTTTACAATCACAGGCACTGAAGTTGATATACTTATAATTTTGCAAAGCGTTTCGGATGCAGTTTCTTGTACAGATTGTCTTGGGTCCCTGAGGATTTCCATCAGCTCATCAAGCACATCCGATTTACCTCTTTTCCCCAGTGTTTCGGCCGCGTGTTGCCTTATTTTGTTATCCGAGTTTTCAATTGCCTTTACAAGACAGTTAGCGGCTTCATAAGTGTCAATTTTCCCAAGGGCTATTATTGAAATCCTTCTAAGCGAATCATCTGGATAATCCAGGGCTTTTTCAAGGCCACAGATAGCATCTTTTGAACCTATCCTCATTAAGGATTTTACTGCTTCCTTCTGGACAAACCTATCCCTGTCCCCGAAACATTTCACAATGCCTGAGATAGCTTCAGGTGTACCTATTTTTTCAAGGGAAGCAATTGCAGTCTTTTTCACAGGACTATCAGGATCATTAAGCGCTTTAATAAGGCCGGGAACAGCTCCGGGTATATTGAACTTTCCCAGGGCTTCTGCGGCGGCAACTCTCACCTTTGGGTTTGAGTCATTAAGTGCTTCAATCAGCGCAGGTAAAGCATAAGGATCTCCTAGATTTCCAAGTTCTTCAGCAGCAATTGCCCGGTTTCCTGCAAAGACTGAGCGTTCTAACTTTTTAATAAGATTCTTTATATTGTCATCCATTTTCCTTCTATCCCCCAGTAGTATAAGCTTATCAGGACCAGTCATAAAATAAAATATTTTAGAGTATGCAGCCCAATAGACTCAAAATTAATAGAATGTCTTTGAGTCTTTTAATTTTTAAAATTGACATTTTCAATTCCTGGTTTCCTAGCCCGGTATGTATAATTTTTACGTAACTGACCCCATCTGTTTAAGCGAGCCTGAAAAGTTGCAGATGTCCCTTATTTACATCATTAAACTAAGCTCTTAATATTCAACATTTTAAAATATGTTATATTTTAAGATATATGAACTTTTAGATTGTTATTCCAAATATGTGAGCTCTCTTACCTTGCGGTTTGGTAGGTTACTCTCAGGTTAAGGGTATATTTTAAAATCTATATTTTGAAAGAAAATGTATGCCCGAATTTGAAAAAGGAGAGGTAAAAAGAAAAAACAAGATGAAAAGAAAGACAGGTAAGAATGTCTGCTGAGAAAAATCAATAAAGAGAGGCCGTAAGAGAAGGACAGTAGTAGTGAGCTGAGAGCAGAATAAACAGACCAGATGTTGGCACTACGATATTATCATCTATGTTCTCGATTCTTTCTATAAGTGAACATACTATTCCTGCAAAGACTCCGACAAAGCCCATTTTTGCGCCGACGATTATGCAAAGTACGAGCATTCCTGCAGTAACTTTCGGGCTTTTGTCCTTTTATTATACTTGAGGTTACTTATTATGCTCGTAGTCTTATCTCCATATGCCATGAAAAATGCCGGAACTACACCAAGCCAGAAAGTCCTATCAACGTATCAGGTAAAAAGCATTATTAATCCCAGTTTAGTGTAAAATCCACAGCATAGAGGTTTTCGGAATTCTGGAACCAGTACATTCTTCTGTTAAGTTTGTGAGGTGGGTGGGTTATAGAGTAAGACCGAAAGCAGTAGCTACTGGTACAACAGGCTCATGAGCGACAAAAAGGAGCAGCATTGCTGTCAATCAGCCAGCCAGGAAGTGAATTACTTTTCTTGAAAAATACATCGAAGAACTAATCGACCTGCCCTTTTATAGAGAAATTTGATATACTTTTTTTGAAAGAAACAGAATCACAAACAGATTCCATATTGTAATTACCATAAATGCGGGCAGGTCTGCCATTATGGATTCCCAGGAAATATGAAGTATAGACTCTATAATATATTCTATCTCTCATAAATATAAGACTTTTTTTGAATATATTGTCATTTCTGTTGAACAAAATTTTAAAAGCCATCTATGATGGAAAGCCTTGTTACGGAAGCCTTTTTAAAATAAAATCTCCCTATATTTATTTTTTTAACTTTTTTCAAATAAAAATAGAAATGTCTATATATTTCATAATCTTCCTACTGTCAATGGAGGACCTTTATGAGATTTAACAAGCAGATCATTACAATACTTATTCTATCTCTTTCATTGGCCCTTATAGGGAGCGGATGTATCTCCGAGGGTGAAGGAGCAAAGGACAATGTCACACAGGAAATAACCGAAAGCGAGTTTTCGAATATCAGGGAAAATCCGGTAACACCATGGAACCCGGCACCTACAGCTCCTGTTATTGACTCCACAGCCTATATTGATCCCCAGGCTTCGGTCATAGGAAACGTAAGAATAGGTGCTAGTGTTATGGTTTCCCCCATGGCATCTGTTAGGAGCGACGAAGGAATGCCTATTTTCGTAGGAAATAGGAGCAATATCCAGGACTGTGTTGTACTTCATGCCCTTGAGACACTTGATGAGGAGGGCAAGCCTGTAGAAAAGAACCTTGTTGAAGTTGATGGTAAAAAATATGCAGTCTATGTAGGAGAAAACGTTTCACTTGCCCACCAGTCTCAGGTTCATGGCCCGGCTTCTGTAGGCAACGATACTTTCATTGGTATGCAAGCTTTCGTTTTTAAGTCAAAGATAGGAAACAACTGCGTACTTGAGCCCACATCGGCAGCAATTGGCGTAACTGTTCCTGATGGAAGGTATATTCCAGCAGGTATGGTTGTTACTTCCCAGGATGAAGCGGATAAGTTGCCGGAAATTACTGATGATTATGCATACAAACATACTAATGAAGCTGTAGTGTATGTAAACGTCCACCTGGCCGAAGGATATAATAAAGCTTCATAATTAAGATTTAACTTGCACAATAGAAAATTGACTCAAAAAAGAAACTCAATTGATTAAAATCAAAACACTTATTTAACTTTAAGTTTTGTCCGGGAACTAAGTATTTATCTTTTTCGGGCAAAAATTTTATTTTATTTTCAAATTTCGTCCATTGTTTAATAAAATAGAAATTTTTATCCACATATATGCATCTTACTTTCAATAGATAAATATAATTATTAATTAATTATTTTGTTTTTTAATAAACCAATATTCCAAATAAATTGAATAAACAATTATTTATATCCATAATGCTAATTTTTTTAAGTTAACGGTGATAATTTATGAGAATCACGTACAGATACTTTTCTTTATTCTTAGCGTTCGTACTTCTTACGTTACCTGCAGGAGCAGAGCCGGGCGTAGTATCTGACTACGGCAATTTTACGGAAGTATTGGGATGGAATGTAACCCAGAATGCCTCACAGAACTATTATTATTCCGATTCAAACCGAACTTATGTCTCCGGAGAAGTCGAAGGTTATGAAGAAGAAACTTATGCTGATAACGCTGTAGAAAACATTACTTTTCTTACTGATACCCCCGAATCAGAGTTGTTTCCTGTATGGACTGCGGATGGAAACGATATCCTGTATACGGTTCACAGGGATGGATCCAATAGTTTTGAATCGTATAAAATGAAAGCAAACGGAAGCGAAATCGAGCGAACAGGCATTGGAGAAGGAAATCTTACAGGTTTTAGTGATATAAATCCTAACGGAACGGAACTAATTTCAACAAAATCAAACGGCTCCCAAACAGATCTTTATCTCGTGAGCCTGGAAAACGGAAACGTAACACCTGTTGCGGATGCTCCCGACAAATCCGAAGGTTGGGGCGTGTGGTGCCGTCTCGGGAAAAAAATCGTATACACCCAGAAGTCTGGAGACGAACCTTCTCAACTCTGGATAGTTAATTGGGATGGAAGCGATAAGATCAGGCTTGGCACCTCAGAAAACGTGGGAATTGGAAAAGACTGGTGTCCTCTTGGCCTGAAGATAATATACAGTGCTAATAATTCAAAAAATAAACCAGACCTCTGGACAATAGAATGGTATGGTACAAACCAGACTCAACTTACTGATACCCCATACGGGGAATGGAATCCCTCATATAGCCCGGATGGGAAAAGAATAGTGTACGTATCCGATGAAAGAGGAAGGCCTGAAATCTGGCTTCGGGACACCAAAGGAAACAATAAAACCAGACTTACAAACGATATCGGAATGATTGATTCGAGTCCGAAATGGAGTCCTGACGGGTCAAAAATAGTTTTCGTAGCGCACAATCCACAGAATGTTTCGAACAATTCTACAATAAATAACTCGGATATTGCTTTACTCAATATTTCTAACTTAATAATTGACAATAACTCTGAAATTACAGCTAACACCACATTAGAAGATAACTCTTCAATAGTAAATAATTCAGAAACAATAGGTGGTTCGGTAGTAAATAACTCTATAACAAATAACTCGGTAGTAAATGGCTCTATCACAGTTAATAATTCTATGATAAACGGTCCATATTCTACTCCATATTCTACTTTTGAGACTGGCTCAGACATTGCTGCTATACAGCTTGAACCAGTACCTTTGACGCCTTCTCTTTCAACAATTACCAGCGAGTGGAGTTGATTTGTTCGTGAAGCCTTGAAGGAGAATCTGTCAATGCTTCCAGCTATCGATACTGTATAATGAAAATGAAGGAATAGAACTCGTTGTGCAGCCAACATTAAAAAATCGAAATAACTGGTTCCGTAACTTTTGAATTTTCATTTTTATTTATTTTTTCTTTTTCTTCAGTTTTCATCCATTTTTACTCTTTTTTGTTCGGTTATTCGTTTTTAGTCAATTGTTTTAGAATATATTCTTGGAGTTGAACTTCCACAGATTATTTATCTTAAGACACACATATATTATTAATTTAATATGTTAACGGTGAGAACTTATGAACTGTAGTTTCAAATGTGCGTGCTTAATATTAATTATTGGAATTTTCTCTATGCCTGTAGAAGCAGCTGAAGGGTATGGAGTAAATATTTCTGAAAACACTACTGTAAAAACTGTAAAGTTTCTTACCAACAGTCCTGAACTGGAACTATTTCCGGTGTGGACTGCAGATGGTAACTATATTTTGTATACGGTTAAAAATAACGAATCTGGAGCCCTCAGTTCGTACAGGATGAAGGCAGATGGAAGCGAAGCAGTGAGAACAAGAATAGGGGAAGGAAATCTGATAGGTTTTAACGACCTGAACCCAAACGGGACAGAGCTGATCGTAACAAAATCGGACGGCTCTCAGTCAGATTTGTACAGAATAGATATGAACAGTGGAATCGCAACCCCTATAACAAAGGACCCTCAAAAGTCCGAAGGCTGGGGTGCCTGGTGCCGTCTTGGACTAAAAATAATCCATACTCAGGAATTACCAGGCTCTCCTTCTCAACTCTGGATAGTTGATAGGGATGGAAGTAATAAGACCAGGCTAGGAACCTCAGAAAATATTGGGACAGGAAAAGACTGGTATCCGCTTGGACTGAGGGTAATATATAGCGCCAATAACTCAAAAGAGAAACCCGATCTATGGACAATAGAGTGGTATGGCACAAACCAGACCCAGCTTACTGATACACCTTATGGCGAGTGGAATCCTGCTTTCAGTCCTGACGGAAAACAGATCGTATATGTCTCGGATGAAGGAGGAAGTTCAGAACTCTGGCTAAGAGACATACAGGGAAATTACAGGGTCAAGCTTACGGAGAATCTCGGAATACTTGATGCTTACCCGAAATGGAGTCCTGATGGATCAAAAATAGTGTTTACAGGACACAGTTCGGATAATAGCTCAGATATTGCCGTAATAGAACTCGCGTCTTCAGCTGATATTGTTCCGTCTCCAAAAATCACAAATGTTGAAATCGAACCCTTTAGTACAATTTCTGAAAAAAAGGTTGCAAATATTTCAGTAACCGTAAAAAACGAAGGCAAAAATGCAAGTGAAGGCTATATTTCAGTCTCCTTCCCAAATGGTGAGAGAATTGAAAGAGTGGAAGGCACAGGCGGCAACATCAAAAAATATGCAGTAGGTGATCTGATACAGGGGAAAACCGGAGAAATCTCGGTACAATACCCATCGGTTGAATTGCTACAATACCAGTGGAATACGCAACAGGAAGAAACTCTTAATATTACGGTGAAGCCTAACAGCACAGCAGAGAAAATTGTATTCCTTACACGGGCATCCCTCAAAAACGACCTTACAGGAACTTATGAAAGGGATCCTCTAATTTCCGAAGATATTGACCAGCAGGGGTTCAATGTTTACAATTACTCTATTAACGTATCGAAATATTCCCTGAAAGTTATTATTGAACCTCAGGCTGTTGAAACCGAAGCAAAATGGAAGATTACTGCCGGACATGATACGGAATGGCACCCTAGCAATTATACAGTCACTAATCTTACTGCTGGAAATTACATAATCCAGTTTTCTGAAATTTCAGGCTGGAAAAGACCGGATGATATAGCTGTAACAATAAACGGTGATTCTGTTAATAAAGGGATTTATACAGAGAACCCAGCTAGTGGTTCTTCTTCAAGCGGTTCTTCTTCAGGCGGAGGACATAGTGGAGGAGGGATAATTACAAGTCTTGAACCTTCCAGAAACATCGATGCCAAAGAAACGGCGTCAAGATACATCAATAGTGGTTCGCATGTTAAGTTTGATTTTCCTATGAATGCAACCTGTATAATCAGTCTTGAATTCGATCCGAAGAAAACATTTAAAAGGACAACTGCAACTATCGAAATGCTTAAAGAGAAATCTGCCCAGGTTCCTCAACTTCCTCCGGGTAAAATATACAAAAACGTGAATATTCAGGTCGGAAATGCAGGAACTCTTCTGTCAGAAAATATTGAGAATGCAAGTATAGGATTTAAAGTAGAAAAACCCTGGATTAGCGAAAACATTGACAAAAAATCCGAAATACGCATGTGGCGATATAACCAGACATCCTGGAACAAACTTGAAGTTAAGAAAATAGGTGAAGATGACCAATACTCCTATTTTGAGGCCAAAACTCCGGGCTTTTCATCGTTTGTGATAACTACTTACACCAGAGAAGAAAATACGTCTGAAGAGATGAAGATTGAGCAAAAAGATCCTGAGGATACGAGTAGCCTTAAAGAAACCTATAGGAATAGCTCAACAAACGAAAACAAGGATAATAAGCCTTTGAGCGTTGGAGCAGATAACGGAAAAGGCGAAAATGAAAAAAAACAGGAATCTGGTGGCAAAATTAAGAGTATTATAGTAATCTCCTTACCACTTCTAGCGCTACTAATTTATTTGGGGGCAAAAAAGCGAGTTTAATACTTCTTCACCTGATCTTCCACCCGAATTATACTTTGGCACCCGAACAGTCTCGTCCGAATCCCGACTCGAGAGGACGGACGTATCCCTTTTTACTTCATCCAAGTTGTCTATTTTACTTCGCTCGAGTGGTCTAGTTTTTACTTAGCTCGAAGGTCTAGTTTTTACTTAGCTCGAAGGTCTAGTTTTTACTTAGCTCAAGTAGTTTATTAGCTATTTTTCCGTTTAGATACCCTAAATCCGTTTTAGAGGATGGGCGGAATCTTTTTGATCCGCTCAGCCGAACTATTACTCTTTGCTTTCCGTTTTAATTAGTCATCGAGTCCTTTTCTTCCGAAAATATAATTTGCAACCCTTATAGCGTCTCTTTCTCCTGTTTCTTTTTCCGGGGAATCGCTCAGTTTTACAACAGGAATGCCATCAATGCTGTGCAACTTTATGACCATATTAAGAGGAGGACTTTCCCTGAAGAAATCGGAGTTATTGGTAAGACTTGTACCTATTCCGAAACTACAGTTGATTTTACCTTCACAGTACTTTTTGAGCTGGATTGCAGTGTCTGCATTAAGAGCATCACTGAAAACGGTTAACTTTTTCATGGGATCTATACCCATTTTCTGGTAATGCTCTATCACAGCGTCCACAAAATCGTACGGATCTCCGCTGTCGTGCCTGAACCCATCATAAATTTTCGATAACCTCAGGTCCATGTCCTTAAAAAAGGCTTTTGAGCCGAAAGTATCCGTAAGGGCAATTCCCAGATCCCCGTTATAAACCTCCACCCAGTTTTCAAAAGCGAAACGGTTTGCATACCTTAACCCTACAAGCGCTGAGGTGCCCATAATCCATTCGTGCCCTACGGTTCCGATGGGTTTCAAACCGTATTTTTTTGCAAAATACACATTACTTGTTCCTGTCAGGGTTTTTATCCCGGTCAGAGCTTTCATCACATGGTCATGAAGTTCGGAACTTCTTCGCCTGCGGGTTCCAAATTCCGAAAAAAAGCAGTTGTTTTCCTCAAGGGCTTTTCCTATTTCAAAAATTTTTGTTTCATAGGCATCCAGTACTGATTTGGAAGTACAGCCCTTCTGGGAATTTCCATTCCACTCTTTTTCAATAGTTGTGAAATAGAGTTCAGAAACCGCAGCCATAAGTACAATCTCCCAGAGAATTGTGCTGTGCCAGGGTCCTTTTATCCGAATGTCCAGATTTTTTTCTTCTGTAAGGCAGACTTTCACCTCACCTGGCTTGAAACGGAAGTTCCTGAGGTATTCAAGGTACATGGGTTTCATGTAAGGGCAGTTCTCTGAAAGCCAGTTGTATTCTTCTTCTGTTAATGCTAACTTCGAGATCTCGTCGCTTATTATCTTCTCCAATTTCTCTATAAATTCTGTCGAAAAGCGCTGAGTACCCCGATTAGTAAACCTGTACTCGGCTTCAGCTTTAGGAAAAAGTTCAAGCACTGCAAGTTGCATTGTGAATTTGTAAAGGTCGTTGTCAAGTATGGATTTTATCACTGAAGGTCTTCCTGTATCGTTTTAAATGCTTATAAAGCAAATACCTTTTTATTCAATCACACCTTTTTTGCTCCAGATATATAGTCGTTTTATTTTTAAAATTTCTGACACCTGGGGGTAAATCTTAGAGATATAATCAAGTTTGCTTTATTAATTAGGACTTACGCACTTGAGNNATTGAACTGCGTAAGTCCTATTAATTATATCAAAAAATAAAATCATTAACTTTTAAAATTTGTATATTTCAGCCTAAAAGTTTAGATTTTTGCATACTTATTTGAGAGGACAGTTATTTGGAGGATACAAAATCAATTTATAAAACGATAAAAAGTTATTTTAACCCAACCTACCCCTTCTCCGTAAGCTCGAATATGAATAAATTAGAAAAATTATTTAATTCCTGACGGAAACAATGTCTGAATGTCTTCAATTTTTTCAAAAAATATCTAAGTCATTTTTTCGTCTTAAAATTATTTTCATAATAAGGAAATCGATTGATTATTCGGAGTCTGAGATTCAGAGAGGTAATTGATTAATTATTTGGAATCCGAGATTTAGAGAAATAATCGGTTGATTATTCGAAATCCGGGACTCAGAGAAGTACTTTCGAGTTTTGGGATCAACTCTACATATAAAAAAAAGATAAAATAAGGAAAATAGTAGTCTTTACAGCATAAATGATAACTTTTCATATTATTGTGTTTTACAGGAGTTTCCGTATTCCATCCTTGTTTTAGTATACTTTGCTTTTGAGTCTCTAAAGCATAATCTATCAATACGATCCCATACAACAACCCATAAAAATTTAGCATAAGAGAAAGGATAATTCACCCAAAAAACCAACTTTTTGAGAAGCGATAGATTTCCATAGTCCTCTACCCACATAGATTCGCTTAAAAATCCTCTCCAGACAACAGATTTTTGCATGTGTTTCCATCGCCTGAAAATATGACTTATTATGAATAAGAAGGTACAAGTGATTGCAAATAGTCTTTTAGTCATATTTTTACCCTCAATGACTCAATAAATTTAATAATAATAATAATAATAATAATAATTGGTTAAGAGAAATGCATTAAAAGCAGCACATTTCTTCCAGATCGTATATTGACTGAATACAAATGAATATCTTTTAAAGTTACACTTTCTTTCTTCCCATTTTCTTTCGTACGTATCGTAAAACTCCATAAGAACAACCCAACAGAAGCATAATTTTAAAGGGTTTCTCACCTGCTTTGAGGAGTTCTTCGATTTTTTCGTGATCGAATTTTGGTTTCTGACCTCTCTTTTTTGGAGGGGATTGGAGACTCATTAAGATCTCACCTCTTTATACAATTTACTGTACTCTCAAATTTACGAGGGCTGGTCATTTTATAGATTCAAATGTAACTGAGAAATTCTTTAGTTTCCATAGACTTGACAGAACCTCAAGAAAGTTGAAAAAATCACTTAGCAGCCTCATATTATCTTTCCCCAGAATAAGCATATTGTAACAAAATATAAAAGCCTTTCATATCAATTATTAATTTAAACTATTAATAACTCTTGTATCTTTCAGGTAAATAGAAGTAAAAATAATTTTTCAAATTTAATAGCTATCCATTTGTATTCGGTTAAGG
>DAQQ01000073.1:12418-16830 GCA_002508465.1 Methanosarcina sp. UBA7
CTTAACCGATGACCAATGAATAGCTATCTCTTGTTTAGAACTAAACGGTTAATTTAACAAATTAAATAAAATTTAGCATAGCCAGATTTGCTATTTTTTAGTTTCATTCGTAAATCTATATCGCAAATAAAACTGTTATATTAATAATAAATAATTTATATTAATGATACTAAACAAATAATGAGATATGGCCAATAACCTGGCTGTGCTTACATCAAATATTGAATTACTTATAGGTCACATGGCAGATGATTTCATAGTCTTCGATACCTTTCTGATAATGTCTCCGTTTGAAAAATGGATTTCAAAACTAAAGGAGTTAATAACTACAAATGCTCTAAAAGTGGTTAGATATGCGGGTATTTACAACAATTTTACTGAAAATTTTAGGTTTTTTTGTTTTATTGCAAATTGCAATAAGAATTATAAAAAGATTTTATGCATTTTCACCACCAGCGTTTATGGGATTTCTTTTAGATAGCGATTTTAGAAAAAAACTGCAGCCTCCGGATAAATTGATAAAACGAAGCGGAATAAAAAAAGGAATGAGTATTCTGGAGGTTGGATGCGGAAGTGGAGCGTTTACAATCTTCGCTGCAAGGGCTAGTGGAATTAAAGGAGAAGTATACGCTCTTGATATTCAACCAAGAATGTTAATGCAACTAAAGAAGAAATTATCCAGACCAGAGAATAGAGATATCAAAAATATCAAACTTGTAGAAGGAGATGCGCATAAACTACCCTTTAACGATAACTCATTCGATGTAGTATATACGGTAACAGTTCTTCAGGAACTCCAGGACCAAAATAAAGCTTTAAAAGAAATGAAAAGAGTTCTGAAACCTGGTGGAATTCTTGCAATATCAGAATTTTTACCTGATCCGGATTACCCTTTAAAATCTACTACTATTAGGTTAGGAGATGAAGCTGGTTTTATCCTGGATAAAGTTGAAGGAAATCTCTGGAATTATACTGTAAGATTTAAGGCACAGAAATCTATGTGAAAAATGCCATCTATAGTGTAAAGATATAACGAATAAATTAAAAAAATGCTATAGTATAAAGATATAACGAGTAAACTTAATTGGCCAATAATATATTCTCCCGAAAATTCTATCCCCATATCCAAATTTAATAATTAATAAACCGATAAGCGCATTTAGAAACCTGTAAATTTAGACACCGAAGGTTCTGTAACATATAGAGAAATTGTATAATTATCTTTTAATAACGTTGACCAAATTTATAGAGCCTGGGTCATCCTTAAATAATTTATAAAAAATAGTAATGTATACAATATAATAAAAGATATAATGTTTATATAATGTTTATTCCTCTCCAATTTCTTTTCTAAATTCTATATAATCTCTCTCAACTTCTTCAAGTTCGTGTTCCACAGTTAACCCCTCTTTCCTTGATTTTTCATGCCGATTTCTTTCATGCAGATTTTTTATCCGTAAATCATGATTGAATCGAGTCTTACAGTACCTACTTTTGTCCAGTATTTGCAAATGGTACAATACTGTGTCTCGCCATCGGAGTGCAGTTTCAGACTAGAATGGCATTCTGGACATGTTTTTAGATGTTTCATGAATAAATCCCTCGAATTTTGAAGAAGGATTAGCAACCCATGCAAAATCCTTTATTGAGAAATGATATCCATTCCCCAACTCCAGAATAGAGTAATCGCATAAACTATATTAAATAAATGATATGAAAAATTATATTAAAACAAAAAATTGTTTGACATAAAAAGTTTCAAATTCATTACAGCTCTTTTCTAAGTAGGACTTAAACACTTGAGCTGAAAAATAGTAACATTAGGCCATTATATGTATAAGCATAACTTAAAATTTCACGTTTAGTTATATTGAAATCCTTCGAAATTATCTATAGGTTGAGATAAAGATAATCATAAGATACAAAACCAGGTCTGCTTATCAAACTGACAATCAAACTTTGCAGTAAAATTATTTCTGGAAAAGATATTTTCCCTTTTTAATCCACTGGAAAGCTGACCATGAATATGTGAAGGGCGGTTTTTACGAAACCATCTTAGATTAGCGGATGAAATGATTGTACCGTAGAATTTCCTTATAAGTACCAAGACTTTGAGATATCAGCTCTTCAAGCTTTCCAATATTAGGGTATGTTTTATTTCAATTAGTAAACTAACTTGATCATTTACATAATAAAAAACAGTCTTAAATGTCGAATTTTCTGACTATTTTTGTTTAATGCTAGTTTTTTGGATTTCTAAACATGTACAATTCTCGACTATTTTATTAAATTAGGTTAATCAAAACTTTTTTAAAATAACAATAATAGCCCTGAAAAACAAATAATTACCGGAAAAGCAATACTTATTCCGGAGATTCATTTTGATAGAGGTTTGGGGAGATGGAAAGAGAAGTGAAGTTCGCAACAAAATGTGTACATGCAGCAGAAAAGCCTGACCCGGTTTTCGGAGCGCATACGACTCCGATATTCCAGACTTCAACATTCATTTTTGAGAATGTTAGGCAGGGAGCAGCAAGGTTTGCAGGAGAGGAATCAGGGTACATTTATGCCAGGATTCCTCCAAACACTCCCACACATGCGGTCCTGGCTGAAAAATTTGCTGTGCTTGAAGGCGGAGAAGCAGGGCAAACCTTTGCCTCAGGAATGGCGGCGATAACTGCAATTGCGCTTACTGCCCTGAAGCAGGGAGACCACCTGATCTCAACGGATGTAATATACGGCTGCACCTATAGCCTTTTTTCACAGGTTTTACCAGGACTTGGAATAGAGGTCAGTTTCGTCGACACCTCTAAAACCGAAAATGTAAAACAAGCCTTTAAGCCCGAGACAAAAATGGTCTTTCTTGAGAGTCCTGCCAATCCTACGCTTACTGTATGCGATATTTCCGCAATAGCAAGGATATCAAGGGAAAATGGGGCACTATGCGTTGTGGACAACACTTTTGCAACTCCTTACTTCCAGAGGCCTCTTGAGCTTGGTGCAGACCTTTCCCTGAGTAGCTGTACAAAATATATAGGTGGGCATGCAGATCTGCTTGGTGGAATCGTTGCAGGAAATAAGGACTTTATGGACCGAATGTCCGTAGTTGTCGGATATACAGGAGGCATTATGGGCCCGCATGAAGCCTGGCTCTGCATAAGAGGACTTAAAACCCTGCATATCCGGATGGAAAGGCACGCTGAAAACGCAATGAAGGTTGCGAAATTCCTTGAATCCCGGCCCGAAGTCGAATGGGTCAGGTATCCAGGACTTCCAACTCATCCTCAGTACGAACTTGCACGCAAGCAGATGAGCGGATTCAGCGGTATGCTCTCTTTTGGAATAAAAGGCGGAGTTGAAGCCGGAAAAAGACTTATGGACAATGTAAAGCTTTGCTCTCTTGCCGTGAGCCTTGGAGCTACGGATACTCTTATTCAGCATCCTGCATCGATGACTCATGCATGTGTCCCTCATGCAGTAAGAAACAGTATAGGCATAACTGACGGGCTTGTCAGGCTTTCGGTAGGGATTGAAGATCCCGAAGACATAATTGCAGATCTTAAACAGGCCCTTGAAGCAATTTAAGCCTGCCAGACAAGCCACCTTTACCTATTTTATTTTCGAAATCAGACAAGGTATATTTGCTGTAGGAATAATCATTCATTTGCGAAATCAAGTATTCGAAATTGTAATCGTAAAATCAATTTTGAAATGTCTGAAAAAAATGAATCCTGAAAATTAACTTTGGAAATTGAATCCAGAAAATTAACTCTGGAGAAATTCAAAAAGCACGGCTAAAGCCGTAAAGCTAAAACCCGGGGGATTTCAAATGAAAGCACTTGTATTCGGAGCCGATGGTTTTGAAGACCTTGAACTTTTCTATCCTTACCACCGCCTGAAAGAAGAGGGAATTACAACACATGTAGCTTCAATAAAGAAGGGACCAATAAAAGGAAAGCAGGGGTATGAGATCAATGCAGATCTTGCATTTAAAGACATAAATCCTGCAGACTATGATATCCTCGTAATATCCGGAGGAAAAGGCCCCGAAAAGATGAGACTTGACGAGAGTGCACTTGAGATTGCAAAACACTTTTTTAAAGAGAACAAGCCGGTTGCTGCAATCTGCCACGGCCCACAGGTTCTTGTCTCTGCAGGCGTCATAAAAGGCCGGAAAGCAACCTGCTGGATAGGGATAAGGGACGATATTATAGCCGCAGGAGCGCTCTACGAGGATAAAGAAGTTGTAATCGATGGAAATTTTGTATCCTCAAGAAGCCCAGATGACCTTCACGCCTTTGGAAGAGAAATGATTAAGCTACTGAAGTAAACAGAAGCATTATTTGTTTTTCTTTTTCTTTAATTGTTTATTTCTAACCTTTCTTTAATTTTTTATTACTACGGGAGCGCAG
>DAQQ01000239.1:0-13496 GCA_002508465.1 Methanosarcina sp. UBA7
TTATAATGTCAAACTAAGGATATAATTTACTTTTTGTTTAAAGCCTTTGATAAAAGCTTACAGGTAAAAAGAGATTAATATGTACTTGGTGTTGCAAGCACATATAGTTAAGTAATGTTTAAAAACGTATTCTTAATAAATACAAAGCAATGGCAATTCCCATATTTTATTGAATTCCGCTCCAACTGTATTGTTTACCGCTATACTCGTGCTCACCCTTTGCCTTCCTGTGCTTTGCTAAATACTTTTCTTTGTGTTTAATCACCAGGTAGACACCAGCCAGGCCCACAAGAATGTAGATCAACCGTGAGATAAAGGATCTCTTCCCAAATATAGCTGCTACCAGATTAAAGTTCAGTAGCCCTACAAGACCCCAGTTAAGAGCTCCTACAATCGTTAACAGCTTAGACGGAACATACAGATTATCCGGTATATTATGCATTTTATGCATCTTTCCAAACCTCCCCATTGAAATAGAGAATTCACAAAGAACAGATCACTTTTTCTGACTGGAAGATTCCAGACTTCCAGATGATCCAGTTACTTGCTCTAGTAAACACAATGTTGGAGCTAAAATATTATGAATCTATTCCTTAACCCGGATATCTGGTGTAAAAAGAATGAATTTCTATATACCCATCGATTGAAACGTACTCAAAATAAGCAGGTCAATTAACTTCTTCTCATCTGAAGATGAGCTCATCCCAAAACCAATTTTATTCCCAAATCTATACTGTTTTCATGTTATACATTGGAGTGATTATTTCAAATTCGTGGTTTTAGGATAGGCTCTAAGCTTAATTTTTCCTCCGTTTCTCAGGTAGTCACAAATGGTTAAACTGGCTAATACCTTTACTTTCAATCCCTGATTTATCTGAGTCTCTTTATATAAATTTAACAAAATTGATAACAAGTTTGAGCTTTAAAGGTAAGGCATTTGATCAAAATAGTTAAACAAGAACTCATCATACACAGTATACACCAATGCAAGTAGATACAAAGCAATCGGAGAATCTCGGTAATAGGTCCCGGGTAATTGAAGAATATTACTTTAGATTTGTTTCTACAATGAGGATAATAACATTCCAGATAAATCCATCTTTTGCACCTTTCTAAAGCAAGTAAATCTGAAGAAAAATGTCATTAATTATTTTGGTAAAGCGGGAATATTAGAACGAATATTTTTTGGGCAAAAAACTAATTTTATTTCAGCGATTAACGACTTTATATATTGAAAAATCAATTTTACTTTTTGAATAAATTTATAACTAATAAGTGGATAATGAGTAAATGGATAACACAGGTTAGCCAATGTATTACCGAAGTTACCGCAGATAATAACAAGAAAGTGGAGGAAAAAAATGTATCAATGTTTTATAGTAGAACATTATTTAAACAAGCCTGTAGACGTCTACTGTGGTGGGCCTGATATTTTTAAGGGAACCATAGAAGCTTGTGCCGATAACCGATAATGTCCTTACTCTTAATAACGAAGGTAAGTATACCCATGTGGCTATAGATAAAATAATTGCCCGGTGGCCTCAGTAAAAATATAAAGAATTCAAAGACTTTTAATTTTTTTGTTCTTCTTTTTATTTAATTTTATAAAATCTTGGCTCTTCGCTGTTTTGTATGTGTTAAAAATAACTGCTTAGTTAGAAAATAGATATATCAAATATAAAAATATCAAGCTTGAATGTGGTTTTCAATCATAAATGCTTATAAATTTTAGATATGCCACTTCAGTACTTGGGATCTAAATGTAAGTTACCCACTCAAAATAGGAAGAGCCATTATGTCTCTTCGCCGTCTCCGATGGATTGTAAAAATTTATGTAGTCTAAAATAGCCACGCCAAAATTAAAATATCAAGTTTGCCCAAAATTAAAATATCAAGTTTGCTTATGATTTTTTAACAGCAAACGTACCTGAATTTTCTTTTTGTTTCTTCAATATTTTGGAAACATATACAAGTGCCCACTCGAAAGCGAAGAACCTTTATTTTACTCACACTTTAAGCGTTTCAGAGCTGTTCCCTGCCTCTTCGAGCCATTCACAGTCTTCTCCTCGGTTAACCACTCCAACGGTAAACTCTATCCCGCTTGTTTCCACATATTCTTTTATTCTCTTAAAGGCATGGTCTACCATCCCGCCAGCTGTAAGGATAAGGCAACGTTTTCCACAAAGTGCTGTCAGGATACTTTTGTCGATAACGCCTGAGGAAATGTCCAACCTGATTCCGTCCTGCTCAGCAAGAGTTTTACTTTTCTTGCCCATCGCTCCAACAAAAACAATTTCTCCTTCCTTAAGGATTTGTTTTAGTTCTGACAGGGAATAGTTGTCAGTATCATAAATCAGGATTCCACCGGCTTTGATTCCCTTACGTTTTAACTCAACAATAGCCCTTCCGTCTGGATGAACATGCAGTACGGTGGCGTTAACAGCCTCATAAGGAGAGTGAGTCGCATATTG
The DNA here is from genome assembly GCA_002508465.1 of Methanosarcina sp. UBA7. GTDB lineage: Archaea > Halobacteriota > Methanosarcinia > Methanosarcinales > Methanosarcinaceae > Methanosarcina. Next base: position 2,472 of record DAQQ01000239.1, read on the forward strand.
CCCGTACATAATCCCTAAGTTAAGATTATCTCCTTCTTTGACTCCTGGAGGGACATCAACCCATATAAGATCAATAGGTTTTAGAGTATTGACAAGTTCGGGTATGGTTTTTGGGGAATTACCACCAGATGCAAGCCCCCTCCTTTCGATTTCGTGGTAGATCTCAAGGGTGGTAGGCTGACGGAGCCCGGCCTTTTTGAGGAGTTCGGGTTCTTTGAAAACCTCTGCCGGTGTGCCCTGTCCTATGATTTTGCTGTTTGACAGGAGGAACACATAGTCGGACCAGCGGTATGCAAGATCCACATCATGCGTAGAGATAATAATAGTGCTCCCAAACTGGTTAAATTCGTTAAGCAAATCCATGATTTCATCGGCACCAATAGGATCCAGGTTTGAGAGAGGCTCGTCCAGGATAATTACTTCAGGCTCCATCGCCATAATTCCGGCAATTGCAACTCGCTTTTTCTGCCCTCCGCTGAGGTGATGGGGAGGTTTGTCCTTCAAGCGAGAGAGTCCTACCTGCTCAAGAGCTTTCTGCACGCAGGCATCTACTCTTTCTTTTGAATAACCCAGGTTCGCCGGCCCGAAAGCTACATCCTGGTATACCGTGGGGGCAAATATCTGGTCATCGGAGTTCTGAAAAACTATTCCTATGGATTTCCTGATATCCCTTAACGACTTTGAATCATACTTGAATGGAACGCCGTGAAAAAGAACGTCTCCCTGAGCCGGTTTAAGCGTCCCGTTTAAAAGCAGGAAAAGTGTAGACTTACCTGAACCATTCTGTCCTACAAAAGCAACCTTTTTTCCTTTTTTAATTTCAAGATTCAGATCCTGAACAGCCACTGTTCCGTCAGGGTAAACATATTTAAGATCCCTGGCCTCAAGAATAATCATAATCTTTTACCTCAGACAATAGATACGTTTTTTGTTAGATAAAGAAGTGCAAGAGTAAGGAAAAAATAGGCCGAAGTAAGAAGCAGTTCAAGGGTTCCTACAGGCCTGTGCACTTCGAAAAGAGCCATTTTCCCATCATAGCATCTTGAATTCATGGCAAGAAAGAGTTTGTCTCCCTGTTCCCAGGAGCGGACGAAAAGAGTACTTGCAAGCATACCCAGTGAATGAATAGACCGTCTGAAACTCGAGTACCCTAGCCTTACACTCTGGGCATACCTGATAGAAAGTGCCATGTCAAGAAAAACGAAGATGTAACGGTAAATCAACATGGAGAGTTCTATAAAGACTTCAGGAAGCCTGGAAGCTTTAAACACTGCAAAAAGCTCGATCATCGGTGTTGTCAGCGTCAGGAAATAGAGGCAGCACATACCGCTGATCGATCTTGCAAGTACGAGAAGGGCAAGTTCAAGCCCGTCTTTCCTTACCGTTAGGGGATACCCCATAAGTTTGAAGGACATTAATTCCTGCCCCGAACCTGAGAAAAAGGCAATTATAAGGATACCAACTACTGCAAAACCTACCGGTGCGAGCAAAAGTTTCAGGTATAATTTTAAAGGAGCTCGACCAAGAGCAACTGATGTAAAGCTCATACATAGAGCTATGAAAAGAGGAGGAAACGGAGATGTGGAAGAAACTCCGACAAGTAGCCCGAAAAGGACTATTGTCAGTTTTAACCAGTTGTTTCTGTGCCTTAAAGGGCTCATAAGGGCGTAGTCATCAAGGATGTTGGTCATAGGGAACCCACGGATTGGTGAATGAGACTAAAAATGGATGTTAAAAATAATAAGCAAAAGATAAAAACTTTCCTCCCATTAAGGGAGGAAACAAACATGGTGGAAGAAAAGATTATAGAGAGTGTCCGTCACCCTCGGGTTTACTTTTTCCTTTGTATCCGAGCTTATTTTCATAGTTTTTTTTGGCCCTGTAATAGCCAAAGAAGTATCCGATAACTCCTGCACCTATGGCTGCCTGCAGAGCAAAAAGCAAGCTTTCAATTTCGCCGCTTGGAGGTTCCCAGATAGGCTCTGCTATAGGTTTGTAAGTCCCGCCTGTAATTTCCTCAATAACACCTTCAGGTTTATCGTCAGCTCCGCCATATTCGGCATTTGTAGTGGAAGATACGTATATAAACTGAGCTACAAAAATAAGGAGGATCGCAAGTACAATAAGTTCCAGTTTTCTACTCATGCAGAAAGCCCCCTGATCTTTCGGACAACGGAATCTTCAAGTACCTTCATTTCAACAAGGATATCACTTTTTACCTCAATTACATACTTGAAAAGCAAAGCACTGACAGCACCTTCTATTATTGCAAGGGGTACCTGGGTAATTGCGAAGATTGCAACAAACTTGCTGAACGAACTGAGGAAACCTGCAACGGAAAGTACGTTTCCTGCCGGAAATGCCAGAGCAAGCTCGGTAGAAGTTACAATATAAGTAGCCCAGTCTCCAAAGGTCGCAGCTAGAAATACAACTAAATAGAAGTTAAGTTTGGCCTTCATTCCAGCCTTATAGATAAGGTACGAGACTACCGGACCCACAATGCCCATAGAGAAGACATTTGCCCCCAGGGTTGTCAAACCACCATGTGCAAGGAACAGAGCTTGATAGATAAGTACAATTGTTGAGAGAACCGCAGTAATAGCAGGCCCAAACATGATTGCACCTATGCCTGTTCCTGTAGGGTGAGAACAGCTTCCGGTAACCGAAGGCATTTTCAGTGAAGAGAGTACGAAAATAAATGCACCTGCGACGGCAAGTAAAGGTAAAATTTCTCGTTTTTCTTTCACTAACTTGTTCAGTTTGTAAATACCTAATGCAATAACCGGTATCGATATTGCAAACCACACTATACACCAAATAGCAGGTAAAAACCCTTCCATTATATGCATTGGATCACCATAAATAATGAAGATATACAATGAGTAAACACAGTAAATGAATCAAATTGGCCATGTCAAGTAAATATTATTGAGATTAAGACAAGTTAAATTGCGTTGATTTCTATATATAAGTTACGGTGACAAAAAAACAGGGGTGTAAGCGTTTACAAGATTAATATAAATGTAAGAATGTTTAGCTAGTAATAAGAGATTTAGAACAAAACAAGCTAACTTGAATCAATGATATGCAAAGATCCAAAAAAATCTCTGCTTCTTTCGATTTATGCAATTCAGTACTGCGACTCCGATGTAAGTTTATAAAACTTGACTTTTTAATAGGCCCAAAGATCATATATTTCTCTAGGAATAAGGAGTCAATTTTAGAATCGAAGCACAACACCTGCATCTATGGTGCTGATGTTTTCGGGGTTATTGTCGTGGTGGCATCATCGGGCTGAATTCATCCGGGATTCAAAAAAAGAAGTTTTTACTTAAATAGCTAATAATTATGAGCCAAAAACCGTATTTTATTTATTTAATTCTCTATTCTCCAGGTGTCTAAGATATTATACAGAATCATCGGTCTATTAGTTTTAGAAGTTTCTGATCTATTTTCCATTTATTGTTACCTCATTGGCTAAAGATTATTACCTAAAATCTTAGCCTTTTATACAAGTAAACTAAAATTGAGCTGAAGTTACTTAATTGTTTACGATATTGAGGTGAGGAACTGAGAACTTGTGAGGTTATTTTTCTTTAAAATATTTTTTAATAACAGGCACTAAATGATGTTTTTCTTTGCATTGATAATTAAAGTTTACTTTAGTTACTTATGCATAATGCGATTTCTCTTTCTTATTGATCTAATTTTTTCATGTCTGCTGATGAAGGATTGAAAAATGAAAGAGTAAGAGATTTCTTGCAAATAGTGTGCAGCCTCAAGATTAGTAATATTACCCTAAAATATCCTCACAAAAATAAGTTTTAAATTATTTTTAAAATTTATAAAAAACAAATTATTTTCTGGAGTAGAGGTTATGAATGAAAAGTCGAATAAAGAAATAAGTCTTTTGAATAAGAAAATTAAAGCTTCGATAATGGCATTCTTAATGTTTTTAATGCTGTTTTCGATATCTCCGGCAGCTGGAAGCGTGGATCTTCAATATGAGCTTGTTGCCAGCACAACCAGTGATGCTGAAGGTAATTACCTGTTTTCCGACATTCCCGACGGAGATTATACGCTTACAGCTCTTTACAACGAGGACAAATGGCGCCGTGCCGATGAACAAATTCGGATTCAGAACGGAACGGATCTTTCAGTGAACCTCGATACCTCAAGCAGGGATATCGATGAAAACGAATCTCAGGCTCTTTTTGAAATGTCTGGCAGTGAGGCTAACCCGTCTGGAAGTGCCAAAATTAGCGGACTCACTCGTCAGAAACAGATGAATGCTGACCCTATACCTCTAGGTTCAACAAAAGTTCTTTTGTTAAAGGAAGCTGGAACAGAAGCTCAGGATAATTCCGGTGAGACTCAGGATAACTTCAGTAAAACTCAGGATAACTCCAGTAAAACTCAGGATAACTCCAGCCAGATTCAGAATGATTCCAGCAACAGCCAGAAGCTGAACATTGCAATAGTAACCGGATACAGGAGCCATGAGCTTCCTCTTAAAAACCTGATGGAAAAGCTCAACAATGACAGCAGCTTAAACCTTACTCTTAACTGCTTTATGGCTGACTATGTGATGGAAAACGATGTTGACCTTAGCACGATGGACATAGTATACATCAATATGCTCAGTCCTTCAACAGCTCAGAAACTCACACCGACAGTGGACAGTGCAATTGCTAACGGGTGTGTGGTTATTGATGATGATACCCTTTTGAATGAGAGTATCCCGCTTCCTGAAGACCAGATTGAGAGTTACAGGGAAAAACTGAACAATTACTGGCTTAACGGGGCTTATAACCAGGACAACTTGAAAAATCTCGTATTCTGTATCGCCAGTGACTGCTGCGGCAGGTCCGACTTACAATACGAAGAGCCTCATATGCTTCCTGAAAGAACGATCTACCACACGAACATGACAGGCTACTTTACCGATTCTCTGGATACCTACCTTGCATGGTATTCAAATCGAAGCGATGGAGGGCATGTCTACGATCCTGCAAAGCCCACAGTTGCAATTACCATGTACCAGAGCTATTTTCCATTCCAGATTGAGCCAATTGATGCCTTGATCTCAAAACTGGAAGCAAAAGGCTACAATGTTATTGCCACATATGGATCCGATAACCTATCCTCAGGTGATTTTTTCAAGCAGGGAGATGAGGTTCTTGTAGATGCGATTATTTCATTTACGTATTTTGGCAACAAGTTTGATGCCGAAGATCTCGATGTACCTGTAATCAACGGCATTATTGACAATTACATGAACAAAACCGAGTATGAAGCCAGCAGCAGACCGCTTCCTGCGGACAAAATGATGAAGCTCGATTTACAGGAGCTCTGGGGAGCTATTGACCCTATAATAATGGCTGCAACAGAAATAGATCCCGAAACCGGGACAGAGACTTCGGTTTCCACAGATTACCAGGTAGACTGGCTTGTTGACCGCGTGGAAAGCTGGGTAAACCTTAGTGAAATTCCGGAGTCGGACAAAAAAGTTGCTATAATTTATTATAATCACGGAGGAGGGAAGGATAATATAGGGGCCTCTTATCTCGATGTCATTCCAAGTTTGTCCAACCTTCTTGATGCTATGGCTAAAGACGGTTATGCCCTGAATGAAAGCCAGTCCCTTAACGAGACCGAGCTACTGAATTTGATGCTTACTCAGGGCATCAACATAGGGACCTGGGCTCCAGGGGAACTCCAGAAACTGGTTGATACCGGAAAAGTCGTTCTCCTCCCGGAAAGTACCTATGAGAAATGGTTTTCGGAATTACCTGAAAAGAGACAGCAGGAGGTCATTGACCAGTGGGGCCCGGCTCCTGGAAAGATCATGGTCTGGGAAAACGAGAGTGGAAAATATCTTGTGATTCCCAGAATCGAGGCAGGGGAAAACGTGATTCTGGCTCCGCAGCCTTCAAGAGGTTGGCTTGATGATAACGAGGCTCTCTATCATGATAAGGATTTACCTCCTCACCACCAGTACATTGCTTTCTACCTCTGGCTCCAGCATTCCAAGGAAGAAGGAGGATTCGGCAGTGATGCTCTTGTCCACTTCGGCAGGCATGGTACTCAGGAATGGCTGCCTGGAAAAGAGTTCGGGCTCTCCAGGTACGACTGGCCTTCCCTGATGATAGGTGATAAGCCCGTGATTTATCCTTATGTCATGGACGGGCTTGGTGAAGGCAATGAGGCAAAGCGCAGAGGAGGAGCAGTCATAATTGACCATCTTGTGCCGCCGATTCTTTCAGCAGGAAGCTATGGGGATTATGCAAACCTGAGCGAAGCTATCCAGAACTATGAACAGGCAGATACAAATGCTTCCCTTAAAGCGGCTCACAGGTCTGAAGTTTTAAACCTGACTCAGTCTCTTTCCCTGGATGAAGATTTCAACATGACAGAGGCAGAAAACAACGAGACTTACTTTAATACCACTTTCTTGGAAGGGCTTGAAGATCTTCTGGATGAGTACAAGAGCCAGTCCATGCCTTACGGGCTTCATGTCCTGGGCACAAGCCCGAAAGGAGAGCAGCTTGTGGGCATGGTAAATTCCATGCTAGGCACTGAGTTTGCTGATTCGGTTAATGAATTTAATAAAACCGAAGGAGCCCAGCTTTATCTGCTTGACCTGGTTCTGAACCAGGGAGTTAACTCCACAAATGCCCAGAAGAATGTACTTGGAAAAGGAAACGAAACCGTCAATATTTTCCTTTCCAGTGCGAAAGAGTATGCTGAAAATCTGTCTCTTGGGGAAGAAGAAATCAATCAGGTTCTTAAGGCCCTGAATGGCAGTTTTATACCGGGAAACCTAGGAGGCGATCCTGTTAGAAATCCTGAAACTCTACCGTCCGGAAGAAATTTCTACGCTTTTGACCAGCGAATAGTGCCGACAGAAGCTGCCTGGACTCTCGGGCAGGAAATGGCTGACCAGATGCTTGAAGCCTACGTTGCCGAGCACGGAACCTACCCGAAAAAGGTTGCTTACGTCCTCTGGGCAGGAGAAACCACAAGGCACGAAGGGGTTATGGAAGCAGAGATTCTCTACCTGCTCGGTGTTAAGCCTGTGTGGAACAGCGGAAGGGTAGTTGATGTGGAGGCTATTCCTATGGAGACGCTGGGAAGACCGAGAATTGATGTGGTAATGCAGATTTCAGGCCTCTACAGAGACATGTACCCTGACAAGGTTCGCTTGCTGGACAAGGCCGTAAAACTGGCTTATGCCCAGGAAGACTCTCCAAATTATGTCCGGGAAAATACAGATGCTCTGAAATCTTCTTTGGCGAGTGAAGGTTCCCTTAATGAAAGTGAAACTCTGGACCTTGCCCTGCTCAGGATTTTCGGGTCTTCGGACGGCGCCTACGGCACAGGCCTTCCTAATGCAGTTTCTGCAAGTGATACATGGGAAACCAACGGCGCACTTGCAGAGCTTTACATTAGCAAGATGTGCAATGCCTACGGAGAAGATGTATGGGGCGAAAACCTGAAGGACCTTTTTGAAAAGAACCTTGAAGGGACTGAAGCTACAGTACATAGCCGGAGTACAAATCTCTATGGAACTCTGGACAACGATGACTTTTTCCAGTACATGGGAGGGCTGAATCTTGCGGTCAGTTATGTTTCGGGAGGAGAGTATCCTGATTCATATATTACGAATATGCTGACAAACGGAGACGAAAAAACCGAAACCCTGGAAAAATTCCTCACGAGGGAAACATACTCCAGATATTTCAATTCAAAATGGATCGAAGGTATGCAGGGTAACGGTTATGCAGGAGCCAGGGAAATGTCGGATTTCGTTGAGAACCTCTGGGGCTGGGAAGCTACGAACCCGGACTTGATCAGTGATGACGTATGGAACCATGTATATAAGACGTACGTGGCAAATCAGGAACTAAGAGACTGGGTTAAGCAGAATAATCCTTATGCTTACCAGGCTATGACAGCCAGAATGCTTGAGACCGCCCGCAAAGGGAACTGGGATGCTTCGGATGAGGCACTCGAAAGCCTGGCCACAGAATATGAAGAATCCGTAGTTGAAGATGGGGTTACTTGCTGCCACCATACCTGCGGAAATCCCCTTCTCAACAGCTACGTATCAGGCATGGTCTCAGTTCCGGGTTTTAGTGAAGCAATAGAGAATGCTACGCAGGAATCTCTTGAACAGGAAGAGACTGAAAAACAAAGCAGCAGTGGTGAGAAACACAGCAATAGTGAGGATAAAGGAAGTTCGACGCCTGTAATTAGGAGTACAGGGAGCAGCAATCAGACTGTTGTAGAGAGCGATGCAGGATACGGAGTCGATTCTCCCGAACCTGCTCCTGATGTCTCAAAATCAGCTGCTGACCAGGATTATGTTGAAGGCTATGAGATGCAGAAAGACTCTACAGACGAGCCAGATAATCGCGGTTTCTCATTTTCGGGTTCCGATATTTTTGGGATTCTCTTTGTAGTAGCAGCAATTGGTGGAATCTATCTCGGATTCTATAAAAAGAAGGTGTAAAAGTACATTGAAAGAAAAGAGATATTTCTTTTGATGATCTTTTCTTTTCCGTTTTCTTATTCCATTTTCTTTTTTCATTTTCTTTTTTTATTTTCTTTTTTTATTTTCTTTTTTCGTTTTTTTCCATTTTCTTTTTTGACTATTTTATATAGCTATTTTTCCTTAGAGCATGTTTTAAAATTTAAACCGTTTCTACAATTGGATGTTCTACAATTGGATAATGGTCAACGTATTTTAAATTCATATAACAAATTTTTCTGAAATTTGCTTGTTTTCCTTTGTTCATTTTGAAGACTAATTATAATGACTCTATAAGAATTGACTCTATAGGAATTCTCTCTGAACTTGTTTTCACTAGGCTCGATTTAAACCTTGAAACTTGACGCTACAAGCCCATTTCAAAATACCCGTTATATTACAGTACTCAAAAATTTGACTTTGAATTTATAGAAAGATTGGCACGCTATTCAGTCATCAAATTCAAAATCAAGGGATGCTCATTTTGTAGTCATAATCGGCATCATATTTTCTGTAGTCAGAAGTAAGCTCTTCGCCTTGTTGTATATCTCTTGCAGCAAAAGTTATTCCTTCGTTCTCTTCTTCGGGAGTTTCGTCTATGCAATTAGGATCATCGGAGTGATTAAAAAAACGAGCATCATCAAGACATAGAATATATTTATTTGTATCCGGATTAAGATATGCGTATTTCAAAAAACATTCTTTAGTTGTCTCCGGTAGTTTAGCAAGTTCATTTTTATCAATTTTGATATCAAATCCATAGTGAAATTTCCATATTACAGTTCCTTTTGGAATAAATTGATTAGCGAAAAGACCAATACCGTTTATCTTACTTGGCCCTATTTTTGTTTTTGTTAACAGCATAAGGAAAAAGTGTGAGTTAAAATATTTGAGTATTTCGATGATAATGGTAGCATTATAAAAACCAAACCATATTTTTTAATACATAATTTATCTAGTTCAATGTCTAATGATGCTCTTTTCTTTTCCGTTTCTGAAATTCAGGTACATGTTGGCATTAAAGATAGTACTTTGTCTCGTTTTATTTGAAAATGGCAGTGTTGTAAATTTGCTGTAAATTATAAGTCAAGTTTTTGTACGCTGTAGATAATTTTGACCTTTTGGTATTTGTTTGCAATAAATATTTAAACAATAATAATTATGTTTATTTTGTAGTAATATTTGGCAAGTGTTATATAAAATAATGGATATTTGAATATTTATGGGGAGCAGGGTAATGTTGTTTATGACACTGATTTTTGTTAGCAGTTTAATGATCACCACTGCTGGGGCAGCACCGGTAATCATAAGCTTTAAAGATAAAGCTGATCCAGAGATTGTACAGCTTCATGGAAAAGTAACGCACAGCTACAAGTACATACCTGCAGTAGCTGCTGACCTTCCGGAACAGACAATTGAAAATCTGAAAAAAAATAATAAAATCGCATGCATAGAACTGGACTATGAAGTAAGTGTACTGGAAGAGGTCGTACCGTGGGGAATAACTAGAATTGGGGCTCCAGTGGTACATACAAATGGTAACAAAGGGACTGGAATAAACGTTGCAGTAATTGATACAGGAATTAATTATAATAATCCTGACCTGTGTGACAATTATAAAGGAGGATATGATTTCGTAAACGATGATGCCGATCCTCTTGATGATAACGGGCATGGGACACATTGTGCCGGTATCATTGCTGCCGCACATAACGATATAGGAGTTATCGGCGTTGCTCCTGAAGCCACTCTCTATTCGCTTAAAACTGTTAATGGTACAGGAAGCGGTAATGTCAGCGACTTGATAGCCGCAATTGAATGGGCAATTGATACCTGTAAGGATGCGGATACTTCAAACGATATTCAGATTATATCCATGAGTCTGGGTTCAAACGATAGAGTGACAGCACTGGAAACAGCATGCTCACAAGCATACGATTCCGGAATTCTGCTGGTTGCAGCTGCTGGAAACGATGGAAATGAAAGAGGAACAGGAGATTCTGTAGATTATCCCGGAGCCTACGGTTCAGTAATAGCAGTTGCTGCAACCGATTCTATGAATAAAAGGGCCTCATTTTCAAGTACAGGCCCAGCTGTTGAGCTTGCTGCGCCAGGCGTTAATATTCTCTCAACCTATAAGGATGGCTGGGCTTCGTTAAGCGGGACATCCATGGCATGCCCTCACGTTGCAGGAACTGCAGCACTGGTTCTGGCAGCAAACCCATCTTTTACCAACTACAATATAAGAAGCAGGCTTGCACAAACAGCTACAGATCTCGGGACTCCAGGAAGAGATAATCTGTACGGATATGGACTTGTGAATGCAGAAGCTGCAGCAGCCGACAGCACCTGTGAAACAGCGATGAAAAACCGGAAAGTATCCTAAAAAATACTGAAGATAGTTTTATCTTAAGCTGACTTATTTCGGCTAAAAAATAAAATACTTTTTAAAACATTACAAATTCGGTTATCAGTAAGATAATCAGTAAGAT
>DAQQ01000239.1:13621-38349 GCA_002508465.1 Methanosarcina sp. UBA7
ATCAGTAAGATAATCAGTAAGATACTTACTGAACTATAATTATCAGAATATTTTTATACATCGGACTGTATTGTTATCCTGGCAGGTCGATGGTTCTATTCCAGACGTAAAAGCTACCTCCTAAATCAGATTGTTTTCACAAAGATCCCTACTAAAACTCTCATTTATCGGCCTGCTGTATTCTCCGTTTTTAGAAAAAGGTTTTAAAAACATATTACTCTTTACTCATTTTCCAAGACACGATGAAAATAATTACATTAACTCTTTCAGGAATCTTATTAATTGGCCAGGCATGATCATCTTAGAGACTTCCTGCTTTTTTGATTACGGAATCTCAATTGCGGTCAATTTTCAGCCCTATCTTTTCTCCTATCGATGACCGTAATCTATGGAATGACTGAGTTCAGAAAAACTTCAGTAAAAATTTGTTAAAAATAGAAAGATAAATTAGGAAGACGTGCCTAAGGTTAATCGTTAAGTTTTGAGAAAGGTGATTAAGTGGGTACTGAAAATCTTCAGACTTGTAATAAAATAGAACCATCTTCATGTTTCATAAAAGACAAAATAATCCAAATTATCGGGTTCTCTGCATTACTACTATGGCTTGCTGTATACGCGATCAAAGCAATAAATTTTAACGAATATGCCGACGGTTCATCACTTGATGTCGGTTCATTAATAAAATCACTATTATTTCTAGCCTCGTTTTCCTTTATATTATCTATTTTTCTAGGAATATGGATACATTATAAAACAAAAAATTCATCCTCTGATAATCAGTCAAAATGGATAATTAAATTAATTAAATGGTTTACATTAGGATTACTTGTTCTCATGATGCCAATTCCACTTATATTATTCCCAGAATCCGATAAACTCTTTGAAATATTCTTAATTTTGTTGCTGTTTGCAGTAAAATATGTAAGAGATAAAATGTTAAAAAAAATTGAAACTTAACAAGAAAGAACATGCATGTAAAAAAGGAAAAAGCCGTATAAGATTTCAAAATATCTGTGAGTAAATCCTGGCTTAACGTGAGAGTAAAGGACGGCTTATTCTAGGCTCTTGTATTTGATTGTAAGAAGCTTCCCCAAATCTCTACCCAGTTCAGAATGTTTCACTTTTGGGCTTATTTTCTTACGTTTTAGACATTTAACCGAACGGTAATCGGTGAAAACTCTGATATGCTTGTTGTTATGGAACAATCGAGTTCATAAAAGCTTCAGTAAAAATTTGTTTAAAAATAGAAAGATAAATTTAGGAAGACATGCCTAAGGTTAATCGTTAAGTTTTGAGAAAGGTGATTGATTGGGTACTGAAAGTCTTCGGACTTATAATAGAATCGAACCATCTTCATTTTCGATAAAAGATGGAATAATCCAAATTATCGGGTTCTCTGCATTACTATTATGGACTATAGTATATAAGATCCAAATAATCAATTTTAACGAATATGAAATCGGTTCATTAATTAACGTCGGTTCATTAATAAAAGCAATACTTTTTCTAGCCTCCTTATTCTTTATGCTGTCTATCCTTCTAGGAGCGTGGACATACTATAAAATAAAAAACACTTATTCCAATGATACGTCAGACCGGATAACTAACATACTCGTGTGGTTTACATTAGGACTTATGGCCCTGATTATATCAATTCCACTTATATCATTCCCAAGATCCGACCTATTCTTTTCGACATATTTAATTGCATTGCTGTATGCAGGAAATCACATAAAAGAAGAATTGTTAAAAAAAATTGAAACTTAACGCGAAAGAATATACATGTAAAAAAGGAAAAAACCGTATAGGATTTCAATAAATCCGTGAGTAAATCCTGACTTAACTTGAGAGTAAAGGACTACTTATTCTAGGCTCTTGTATTTGATTATAAGAAGCTTCTCCATAATCCCTTTCATTGCTCCTGATTCCTTAGCCATTTTCATAGAGCATTTTAGTATTTGTAACAACTATTGAATCATAGAAAAATTTTAAATTTTGCGCTAAATACAGTAAAAAGTTGTTATACAAATTAATAGAAGGAATATAATGACAGAATTATTAAGTAAAGGAAGTCCCAGCTGGGTTTTTTTTGAAGAGTGTTTTCATAATGAGGTTGGAAGATTTAATTATTGGACAACAGTAGCGGAAATCGACAACTTTGAGAGACAAAATGAAGACACATTCAGAGAACATAAAGGAATTTTATCATACCTTGCTAAAAATGAAAAAAGTATAATTGATTGGCAATTTAAAAATGAAATGTGGAGAGTCTCATATAACATAGGAAACGTTGACATTGAGGAATCAGATAATGGAGTTATTTTTAATGAGAATCTTGGAAATGAGGAAATCCAGGTTTTTATAACACTAAAAAAATCAATAGGTAATTATCCAAATGCTTGGAAATTATGGCCCACGTTTGAAAATTACTTTGATTTGCGAGCTGACGAAAAAGGTAATCTTGTTGATCCATATAATGATGAGTTAGTCGCTAAAATCCCTTTTCCTGCTGAAAAGGGGCCCGTTAGCATAAGGACAGATTATCTCCAAGATTACCTAGCTGCCAGAAACATGGTTTTAATTCGTCAACATGATTATACACGTCTCTGGGAAGAATATATTGAAGATGCTCATGAACCAGAAAAAAATGGAATATGCTGTAAAAAAGAATGGGGGTGCTATAATTTATATGTTTCGAACTCACAGAAAAATTCCATGAAAAGGTTTTCCAGACTTCTTTTTAAAGATTTCGTTGCACCATATAGTCAGGCTGGGACAGTTGGTGGTAAAAGACGAGTTAAAGTTCAAGCAGAAGACTATCCAGAATTCATAATAGAAAAGAAACTTGATGGTACAGAAATAAAAAAAAGACCCGATCCTGATGATTTAATCCCTGTTTATTTCAATCCCAAAGTTTTGAAAAGATATTACGAAGAGCCTAAAAGATATAGTGTAGGCTTTCATGCACCTGGAATGGGAAGCGTTGCATTTTTAGATAAGTGGATTATTCCGATAGGAAGAAATGATGAAGGCTTAATCATTTTATGGCTAGGTGATCTCATAATAAAAGGGTTATCAGGCGAAGAAATTAATCATTGGCGAGCTCACAATGTACCTCCAAGAGGTGGAATGGCAATGGATTTTTGGAATGCACAAATGCAATGCAATCCATCAAAAGATCCAAGCCTTGAGAGTAGGCTTATTGATTGCAAACACAGCATAATCAAATACATGGATTCAAATGAAAAGAAGATTTATAAGCCCTATGAAGGACCGGACGTTTATATAGAGAAGACATTAAGAGAACCTTTATACGATGAGCACTACGAGTTTCAAGAGTCGATAATATTACTTTCAAAAATGTTTATCGAATATCTTGATATTAAATCTATTAAAAAAGACCTTCCTGATGAACGCAAAAGAGATGCTAAAGGTAATGAATTTACTCAAATAGCACTACTTGCTAATTGGCTTAAGTTTGTAGTACATATCCCAATAGAATTAGCTGAAAAAATAAAAAAATCTCTCCAAAATATACAAATGGTTAGATCTAAAACAGGTGTAGCACATCGATTTTCAGATAGTTCCTATCAGGAAGTCATTCAAAAATTAGATTTATTCGATGATAGAATTACCGGAAAGTCATTGTATTGTGCTGTAGCTAATCCGCTCGCTGATAATTTGGAAGAACTATGCAATATTTTGGGAATTGGAAATGACCTGTGGTGGATAAAGTATAAGGAAAATTGATTATTTTATAGTATACTGAGTTGACATCCTGACGGGTTTCAGAACATAAAGAATATTTATATTAAGTTTTATGAGATATACAAAACCTAAAATAATTAATTTAGTTATTTTCTGAAAAATACTAAACTTTTATTCATATGTCTTCGGTTAAGTGATGGATCGTAACAAATTGCGTCAACTCCCCCAGTATTTTTAATATTTTAATAAATTATGAGTTTGAATAGAATATTGATTTTTTAATGTTTTATTTTAATGGATATAAGCTTGAAAATCCGAAGAAATTTGATTATTTTAGGCAAAGACTACTGAATTCAACAATATACAGTCCAATATACTGATATTTAATATCATTGAATTGCTGTAATTAACATTAATCAGATACTTATACCGAATAAAACAAAAAAGGAATTAATCATGGATTTTACAATTCGCAATGAAAAAGCAGAGGACTTCAATCAAGTAGAAAACTTGACAAGAGAAGCATTTTGGAACATTTATGTACCTGGCTGTAATGAACATTATTTAGTACATATTATGAGAAATCATCCTGATTTTATTAAGAAACTTGATTTTGTTGCAGAATACAATGGTGAAATAATTGGTAACATTATGTACACCAAAGCCTGGTTGTATTCGGAAGATGAAATTAAGATAGAAATTGCGAGTTTTGGCCCCATAAGTGTGTTACCGAAATATCAGCGGAAAGGTGTAGGCAGTGCATTAATTCGTCAAACAATTAACATTGCCAAAAACGATGGAATAGGTGTGATTGTTATATTCGGCGACCCCCATAACTATTGCAAGCACGGTTTTAAAAGCAGTAAAGATTTCAATATTAGCGACATGAATGGTGAATATCCTTACGGAATGCTTGCTTTAGAATTAAAGGAAGGAACTGTTAGAGGACATAATTGGAAGTATAAATATAGTCCGGTATTAGAAATTAATGAAGCTGATGCAGAAAAGTATGACAAAAAATTTGAACATAAAGAAAAAGAATACACACCCTCCCAGGAGATATTCTCAATTGCAGTAAGATCATACCTGAAGTAACACTCATATAAAAGTAACATTTATCTAACAATTGCTTCCCCGTCAAATGCAAAAACATTAGAAATGCAGGGATCAGACTGTCTATCAAGTTATTGATGGGAAAAAATGATTCAGTGTTTTACATGTTTCGTGGGGCTGAGCCACACGTTAATACCTTTAAATCTAATATGTATTTATCAAATATTCTAATACTCTGTCAAGAAAAACATTGTTGTTCGGAAAATATTACGAAATGTGGGGAGGTAATACAATTTTACAAAATTTTTGTTATATAACAAAACGAAATAAGTATTACCATAATCCTGGTAAAAATAGCCTATTTTCTGAATTTTACCATAAATAAGACTTACGCACTTGAGATATAAAATCAAGTCAGGTAAACACTATGGTTTTGAATTATTTTCAGACAGTTGAAGGTCTAATGTTATTGATTTTTCAGTTCAACTGCGTAAGTCCTACATAAATTAGATTGATGAATTATATTCTTTATATATATCTTTTAAGAAATCTCCACGTCCTTTTGTTCCATATAAGTTGCATATCTTATCTGCGATTATTTTTTGTTTCCTTTCATATAGAATTCTAACAAGTTCTTTTGTATTTTCTTCATAATAGTAAGGATAATAACCATTGTTAAGTATCTCAAGGTAAATCATCCCAACTTCATATGGTGCTTTTTGAGCATGAGCAACAAGATCTTTAAAGAAAGAAGAAAAAGAATTCATATATCTAGCAGAGAACTTAATCCACTCAAATGTTTGTTCATCTATGCAGTCAATTAACGATATCCAAGAAGAAAGAGAAGAAGCTACTATTTGATAATTCCTATCTTCGACTTTAGATGATAATTCATTATATAGAGACTCCCAAAGAGGCTTTATTTTATCACTTATTTTTTTGGTTAATTTGCCTTTTTGGGCTTTAAAATATCGTACAATCTCTAAGATCTTTTTTGGATCTGGATTTACAAGTAGTAAAGAGATCAGACTGTTATCATCGTCCAATCTTTCCCATCCTTCAATATATCCAAGGCATATATGTTGGATAAGCCTTTCATTAACACGCGGATCTTCAAATTGTGTTAGTATTGCTCTTTTATAATGTCCACTTTTTCGAAGGATTGAATATATCTGATCATAAACTTGAGATGCATATAAAAGATAGCCTGTAAAAGCTGCTTTCCAATGTTCTTCTGACTCAATTAAAAAAATTCTGTTAATATTCTCTCTCGTCCATTCTTTATCTAAATAATAAAGATAAGAAATATATTCTCCCAAAATAAAAGAAAATTCAATTGACGGTTCAAGGCTTCTATCAAGTCTATTATTAAACTCAGACTTGATCGAATCTTTCCATTTTTTTTCTTCATCTCTCATAGATAATTGCGAAAATCGCATGGAATAATTAATTAATGACGAAAATATATTTCCTTTCAAGGAATTTAGTACTGAAATCTCAAGATTTACTGTATTCTTGAGATCTGAATCTGTATTTTGAGCAAGAATTAATAGAATATTTTCAGCTTGAGTGAAATATTCAAATTCAAAAGTGTGTTCTTTTCGAAGTCCTTCATCAATAAGATCTGAAATTTGAGAAACTATCCAATTTCTATAGTTGTATTCATCTTGTCCTCTATTCCAAAATCCTTCAGAATCTATAATTTTGGATATAAAAGTAAAAACATTATTCCACGAAAAGTTTCTATTTAGTTTCCAAGCTTCAGTTAATCCCCATAATAGAGAATGTTGATATATTTCAGGGACATTTAAAAATGGAGTTATATAATCTGTAAATTTATCAGGTTTTTTTGAGACACATTTTCGCAGAGTTTCAGCGAGTCCCTCTTTACAAGGTTTTCTTAATCCCATTTCTTCTTTAAATTCTTTAAGGTATCCTGCGATTTCATTGTTTGGTTTAATAAGAAATTCAGATTCTTCTATTGGACTAACATTACCACTGAAACTTTCCATACTTATTATAAGATTCGGAGATTCGATTTCTGCTGGGTTTATTTCATTATATTTTTCATATAAAGTAACTATTTCAGGGTTATGTGTTTGTAATAAAGGTAAAAGCCAACTTTTCTTTTTATAAGCTAAATATTTATCAAGATCGGGTGAAGAAAGATCATCTTCATAATATTTTGCAGATTCAATCCAACAAATAATTGTTTCTATTTGAGATTTTGAAAATGAAAGACAATTTTTTCTGAACAGCTCATATATTTCGTGTTTAAGTAAATACTCATTGAGAGGATTGATATTCCAGCTCCAGAGAAACTTGTTTAACTTATCATAATGGTAACTTATTGTATGTACTGCAATTCTTTTAAATATGGAATGAGATCTAGATAAAAGATTAGGTACCATATCTCTCAATACATCTGGATTAATATCCTGAAAAATGTCTCTTACAAAAGAAACACAAAGAGATTCATAGTTTTCTTTTGACAAACTCTGACCATCGTCTTCAATAGTCATAATTGGGAATATACCGAATTGCGTTTTATCTTCACAAACGATCTCTTCAATTTTATTAATGATAATCTCTGATGCTTCAATTCCACATAGTTTAATTATTGCTTTTTTATACTCATCGATACATCTGTTTAACCAGAATTCTTCAATTATAGATGAATACTTAAAAAGATCATTGGATTTCTTATATTTGAAAATAACATCAAGTAGTTTTAGTAATAGATCTTTGTTTCTATTATATATCAAAAAGGGAAAAACGTCTTCATAAATATCAGAAGCGATAAACGGATTATTAAGCTTTGAATCTAAAGCACTTTCAATGAATCTGATATGTTTTTCATTAATTATCTCTTTAGGCAACTTACAAATGATTTTAATTAGTGCAGAGTCAGTATAATAATTTTCAACTCTTTTTCCCTCTTCATTTCGATATTCAA
This sequence comes from Methanosarcina sp. UBA7, assembly GCA_002508465.1. Taxonomy (GTDB): domain Archaea; phylum Halobacteriota; class Methanosarcinia; order Methanosarcinales; family Methanosarcinaceae; genus Methanosarcina. The sequence goes on from DAQQ01000239.1 coordinate 21,339, forward strand.
ACACTGTGTCAATAATATGAGAAATGTGGGTTGTTATCTGGTTAGAAGGGCGAATAGCATTCTTTGTGGCAAGATTTTTTAAATAACCTAAAACGTCCCAATTTTCTACCTCAGAGTAGTATCCATCTTTACCAGGGACTTTCTGTAAGAAAGGATTTTCTTTAGGATCAAAATATCCCCTTTCATATAAAGGCTCTAGCCAGGGAAAAGGGTCGCTACATATGGCAAGTTTTTTGAAAAAATGTAATCTTTGCGGTTTATCATTTTTTATAATCTGGAATACGTTAATTGCTGATATTTCATTAAAGTTATTTATTGCTTCCTCAATTACTCCAAAGGAGCTGTATAAATAAGTTGATACTTGGTTAACTTCACTATTCCAAGCTTTAAGCACTTCATAAAGTTGATTATATCCATTTTCATCTTTCTCATAAGGTACAACTGTTATTCCCAAAGAACTATAATAATACTGATCAAATTCTAAAATACGATTTTCGCCTCTATAATAGGGCAAAAGTATAAAATGCTTTATTTCTTTTCCCTTAGTGGAATCGAATTTGGTAACCAAATAATCCAACACTTCAAATTCATCTAGTCCATATCCTACAAACAATATAACGTATTTGGAAAACAGTTTCAACATAAATTCTGTAAATTGCCGATCTTTATACTTTTCTAAATATTGTGGAACAGTAAAAACTAATGTACTAGGATCTAGAAGTGAACCATGTATTTGATAAAGTATTGAATTATCAAGTTTGTCTTCTTGAGCATTGAACTCAAAATCTCCCTGCTTATAAGCTATATTTAATCGTTCAAATTGACCTTGAAAGCAATTGTCAGCATTTGTTGTAACGAAAAGTCCTCGTAATCCATGTAATTCTCTATAAATGTCAAACGAAGTAACCTTTTTTGGATCTGATTCAAGGGCTTTTTTTATAATATTGAGAAATTCTTCTTCAAATTCATTTTTCTTAAAGATATGCTGACAAATAGTGATTGCTTTCTTTGGATCATAAGTATGAAGCGTTTCTTTTTCTTTAAAATTAATAAATGAATTTAAAAAACAGGATTCAATAAGATTGTCTGCTAAATTATACCAGCTGGTGCAACCAATAATTCGTGAGACCCCTGCACCTATAAAGACTGCAAATGTATTGTTGTCTACTGCTCTAATTATTTCTTGAGGAAGCTCTGGTATCTGTTCGATTTGGTTTTTTAACATTTATGTTACTTCCTTAATTTGTTATAGTAGGCATCGTAAAATTTCCGACAAAGCTCGCTCTAAGTATTAACCTTTTCTGTATTTTGGTATAATTTATGAATACAAGTTTAAAATGCCTTCTTTTTTATTTCATGTTCTAGCGGGTAGTGTATCAAAGGTTATGTAAAATATAAAACGCAGAGGTTTTACAATAAAATCTCTGTGTTTCACTGAATACTCTCCGCTCTCTTGCTAAAATTGGCACAAAGCAGGCTAAAACACATAGGTTTTACGAAAATAACTGTATAGAGTCATCAAAAAGGTTTATGAGAACCTGATAACTCAAGCTCAAAATTTTGAAGATACTTACGGAATTCTAAATATCAAGATCACAGCTACAGAATTAGACAGCAATTTTTACCTTATAATGTTGCTTCTTCTTTACTTTTAGGATTTATTCTTGAAAGTGCATGGGTTTTATGTATAATCCAAAACTTGAATAAAATATGGTAGAAAATTGGTTGAACTCGAAATTAAAACGATTTTTATGTAAAAATTTATAATATCACATACTTCATATTGTGTTCAGTTAAAAAATTTACAATACAATATGCTGTATATTATTGCCATTAGTCGTAACCTGATGGTTGTAGTAAGTGGAATAGAGCCCAATTCCGTTGGTTTTACAAACTTACATGTCCATGTTGAGCCTGTCCAGGTCCAACCTGAAGAAGTCCGATGGGTTTCAGGATCTCTAAAATCGGCGTTAGAAATACCTGTTTGATATGCGTTCCCGTTTTCATTATTGTAAAAAGAATTATTAGTTACAGAAAGGTTTGCTCCTGCAAGATCAGCAATCGCATAGCCTGTTCCCATCTGAGAAATTGAAGTGTGTTGAACTGTATTTGTAAAAACATTATCTTTTATTACTGTGCCTTGTCCTCCGGCTTGATTTCTAAAGGCGTTGTTTTTCACCCCGTCAAAGACATTGTTATAAATCCGAGTACCCTGGAATCCATCGTTAACTATGCCTCCTATAGATGGAATATTATAACTCTGTCCGATTTCATAGAATAAATTGTGATGAATCAGAACCTTTTGGATGTTTGAGACTCCCGAATCATAGGCAACTAACCAGATACCTTTTCCCCACGTTCTATTTAGGACATTATTATAGATTTCTACATTACCTACAGAACCTTTGGAATCTTCAATCTGAATGCCAGGATCACCTCCCCCGGCATCCAATTGCGCATCTATAACATTGTCATGGAACCTGACGTTTGCAGAGTTCCAGATCCTGAGGCCACTGTTTGTTCTTGTAGTTATTCGATTATTGAAACATTCAATATACTGACTCTCAATGCCAAAGAAGCCTTCATGTCCGAGTCTGTAAACAAGATTATTATAAAATTTAATGTTTTCACATCTTTTGGTTCTCAGGCCATCTCCTAAACTATCATGGAAAGTGCAATTATAAACCTGCAAATTATCGCAATCGACTACATGGATGCAGTTATAATAACCTGCACCATGCGGGGTTTCTAAATTTCCGTTGCTATTTGCATTAATTTCCAAATTTCGAATTGTGACGTTTTGGACACTATTTCCCGAGATCAATGGTTTCCATGCAGGCCATCCAGTGTGATCCGGAATTGTGATCACAGTTCCGGGTTCACCTTCTAAAATAGTGTTAGATTGAAGAATTATTGAATCTGTTAAAGTATAAGTTCCGACAGGAAGGTGAATTATACCTCCCTGCTGAAGCTCCTGGTTAATGTCATTTTGGTTTACTGCTCCAGCTATTCCAGGTGACAGTAACATAAATAAAATGCTAGAGAAAATGATAGCGGAAAACGTTTTCATTTTTTAGGTCCCTAAAATATGTTATGAAATGAGTAGACAAACAAACGAAGTAATCCAACAAAGAATTCTAATAACTATAAAATCTTATAGTAATTATTTAAATAATTCCATTATGTTGTTAGCAAATTAAGTATGATCTTGATTAGCAACTTAAACATAGTGTTGATTAGCAACTAAACATGGTATTTCCGCTTTGGTGCAAAAAACTGGCTTTGTTAAAAAAATCAAGTAAACCTTTCACATTAGGAAAGTTAATCATTCTCATTAACTCAGGTTATAAACTCAAATTGTGGGCGACCACTCCATCTTAAACAAGCTGTCCGATAATTACTATTAGTAATAAAATAAAAACGTCTACTGGTAGGTTGGAATTTTTTTCGTTACGGAAAGACATCACCATCAACTTTTACAATATCTTTATATACATTGTAAGGATTTTACAATAGTGATTATTATGACAGACAAAGTCGGATATGTTTCCCTCCATAACGGAGGTGGGTTCGTTGTCAAGATGGAGTTTAAATACACATCGGACGGCGTTAATTGGAAGACCTCAGAACAAACAGACGGTATCACACTCGGCAAAACGAAAAAAGTTGACCCAGGGGATTTAGGCGTTCCAAATGGTTCAACCATCATATTGAAAGCCATTGTTGTTGCGGGCAAAGACAACGAAGCTAAGCAGCAATTTATATATGAGAAAGGCAACCCGGCAACCGCAGAATACACCATTACGGGAACCACGTTGAATAATACACTTGGTTTAATTGGAATCCAACAAATAGCTGTCCACTAATTCCAAAGGAATTCGGATTCTCAGACCTGTCATAAGAGGGTACTGGATCTCTTCGCCAGCTGCTCTCGATGAAAGGCAGTTTGTGTTTATCCTGAAATGATTTCGCAGATCCAAAGCCGTTTGAAAGTCCAATACACGATGCAACAATAGGCGCCGCAAAAGGTTAAACACTGAGTAAACTCCAATTCTATTTTGGTATTTTGGAATGATTATTTAAAAGAAATAAGTTCGAAGTTGAATTGAAATATTGGTCGCCTGTATACAATATATAACGCAATAGAAGAACATTAAAAAAGCGAAATAGTTTTGGGATAAAACACCTTTTCAAAATTTATGATTTTTACAGAACCTCGCTACAATACCGAATCAATTGAGATAAGGGGCAAAATAGGTATTTTGAAGAAATTAACACATTTTTTACTTAAAAATAGCCTGAAGGTTCCGGCAAGTTCACCAGAACCTAACGACGAAATTAATGCAGTCCCTTAGAAGGATAAGAATTTTACAATAAAGTGCCACCAATAACTAAAACTTCATAAGACCTTATTGGGAACAGGCATTTGAAACCTGCTTCTGTTTTCCATGCAGGATTTCCGAATTATCAGACCCGTAGTGGCAGCGCTCTCCTGAGGCCGTGAGAGGATCAACATGGATAGTGGTGCCGGAAAGATAAGAGAAGTTTTCAAGAAGTTTTTCTCTTATAGCATTGGCGATTTCATGTCCTTCCTCAACTGAAAGAGAAGGCGAAACTGAAGCATTGATCTCTGCATGTAGCCGGTGTCCTATCCAGCGTACTCTAAGGTCGGTTACTTCACAGACACCCTCTACACTTTCAGTAATGTTCTTTACATTATCAATAACTTCAGGCTCAACGCCGTCAAGAAGGCGAGTAAATACGAGCTTGCTCGAATCAATAACTATTTTGAGAATGCTGATTGTGATTAACATTCCAATTAGAGGGTCAATGATAGGATATCCAAGCCAGATACCGATGGCTCCGATGAGGACCGCAAGGCTGGTAAAACCGTCTATTCGGGCATGATATCCATCTGCAATAAGGGCTGCACTTCCTATTTCCTTTCCAACTTTCATCCTGAACTGGGCCACAACCTCGTTTCCGACACAGCCTATAATTGCGGCAATAACTACAGCCTGCAAATGTTCTACAGGCTGAGGGTTCAAGAAGCGGTTTACAGACTCATAACCTGCAACAGCTGCACTGAAAAGGATAAGGAAAACGATGACTATACCTGCAAGATCCTCTACCCTCCCGTATCCGTAGGAAAAGCGTTTGCTTGGTTTTCTTCTGGCCAGGGAAAAAGCTATTGCAAGAGGAATTGCAGTTGATGCGTCCCCGAAGTTATGGATAGTATCGGCAAGAAGGGCAACACTTCCTGAAATAAAAACTATGAAAATCTGCAAAATGGCTGTGATCATCAGCCCTATAAACGACCATTTTACTGCCCAGAGTCCTTTATTAGTAGCAAGTATGGAAGGGTCCACAGTCCCATGAGTGTGGCTGTGCCCGTGAGAGTGTTTATGAGAGTGTACCTGGGAATGAGTACAGGAGTGGCCATGAGAATGAACGTGAAAACGACGGAGGAAACTGAGAAGTCCACTCTTTTGAGTGTTCTCATACGGCTGTTCGGAACCGCTTTCCTTTTCCTGAGAATGAAACTTGAAGTTCTTTTCGGACATAATGACACCTTGATTAGTATTCTATTTTGAACCTATCCCAAACCCCACTTCAATCCTGATTATTAACAATTTCAGGTTTGGACTCTAAAGATGAGAAGCTCAATTAACTACTGAAAGACTAGGCAACTAAGAGACTAGACAAATAAGAGACTAGGTTACTGAAAGATTAAACTTGAAGATCAAACTTTGATTTACGGGATAAGCTCATCAAACAAACTTGGAGACGCTTTTATAAATAGGTATTTATCTTTAGAAAATATTTTTGTATGCAGGGATTCATAAGTTTTTCTGGATAAATGCCATAGAAAGGGACTTTTAGTCCAGAGCAGTTCATACCTTATTTTTCTGTAAGAAACAAAAAACTGGAGATTTATTACTAAAAATTAGGGTTAAAACAGTTTTCTAGATTGATAACTAGCTGCTATAGAGGGTTTTGTAAGGACTTGCAAGTTTATGAAATATTTTAGTTTTTAATATGTGGACAAAATTAGAATTATTTAATAAGTTTTGAAATTTTGTTATTACAAATCCTTACAATGTAATATAAAACTATGAGACATTTAGAAAATTAATTCCAAAAATGAAAATAAAAAAGGATGAATTTACCCTGGTATATGAGTAAATATGAAAAATAGATTCCTGAAAATATGAAAAATATAAGGGCAAACTGAGAATACACCTCACGTTATGCTTATACATCAGTTTTAGTGAAATTCGACTTTTTTCTCCCTGAGACAGGAACCTTTATATCTATCTATTTCTACAAAAACCGGCAGACTTCAATAGGTTTCTAGAAAGTTTTCTAATGAATTCTATATAGAAGTAATACTTCTATTTTTATATTTATGTTATCTCTGAAGCTAAGATATGTTACCCAAATCCATATCCTTACTTAGTTTTCGAGTTTAGTTAGAGATGGGAAAATTAAATTCTCTATAGCAAACAGACATGCAATAAGCTGGTGTTCGTCCTGGGATTGAACACTCCCGAAAGACGTGCACCAGGATTAAAAAAGATCAAATTCTAAAGAGCAGATTATGAAATGAAATTAAGTTCGGAGGAATTAGACGATTCAAGGAAAATCAATAGCAAGAACACCTGAACTAATATGGACTCTTGATATTAATCAAGATGGGAAATCTTATCAGGAAAATTATATGCTCCTGTTTCCCAGGTACGTTAGTGCAATTGACGAAGAATGAAAATTGGCAGCCTTAAAAATAAAATTAAAAAACACAATCCGGTTCCAAATATCTATCAAATACGACTTGAGGGTAAACACTCTCGAGTAAACCTCCAAAAACATATAATTGATAAAAAACTCTAAAAATCACGTAAAAAACCATGTAATACCTTACCAAATGTCGCTCGAGGGTACAAACTCTCGAGCAAACCTCCAAAACAGTTGACCCGCAACCGTTGCGCCGGTTGATCACGCCGTTGCCAGGGGAAGAATTTCGTGCACTATTTTCGCTCAAGCCTTTTAAAAAAGGCTTATGATCACGCCTATAGGGTTTGGGGATAAGATTTAAAACTCAACGTTACTGGAGTTTTCGGTCAAGCCTTTTTTGAAAANNAGCAGTTTTTTGAAAAGGCTTGTGATCATGTTGACCACATCGTTTTTGATTAAATAGATTCTGAAAATATTTGTGAGCAACTTTTTTAAAAAATTGTGATTACTACTGCTGAGTGATCCGAAACAAAATTTGGAAAATAGGTCCCGAATGAATTGAAAATCAGTTTTCCCACATAATTCGGCCCTCTTGAACGAGCAAAATGAGCGAAAAGGGCTCCGTTCCAGAAACGAAACTCAGGTGGTTGAACTCGGGTGGACAATAGTTACAAAATTTACGGCAAAGTAATAATTATAAAAATCCATGAAAAAAAGAATCAGGCAGAAGAAAGTGCCACAATGGCTTCTGCCAGATCTCCATTCGAACTCTGCAGGGCTTTCCGGGCTTCATCTTCAGAAACACCTGTCTGCTCCATTACGAGTTTGATATCTTCAGCAGGAATCTCCAGTTCTTTCGGGACTTCTTTTACGTCACCTACGATCTGGTATGTTTCCGAACCCTGGACTTTCATGATAGTGACATTTGCATTCTCTATAATGATATTAGAGTCCGCAGTCTTTATGACTACTTCCTGAACATCCTTAAGTTCTTTAACGTCAATTCCCATCTGTTTCATCATCTGCTTCATTTTAGCCGGGTTCATTCCCCGGCCTCCGACCCCTCCCATTCCTGGGAACATAGACTTGCTTCTCCTTTGTTTTATTTTATTTTTCAGGTTTGGGTTCGATAACTCAGCGCGATTTTACTTTATTTAATGGCATCCGCCACAGGTACCGCATCCACCGCCGGCACTTGGATTACGGATAAGGAATCCTTTTCCGTTTTCGTCCTCAACAAAGTCAATACTGCCCTCAGAGAAGCTCCTTTCGATATCTTTTGCCATAACGAGTTTAATCCCGTTACTTTCCATTGTTACGTCATCTTCACTAAGTTCATCGTCAAAGGCTAAGCCATACTGAACTCCACTGCAGGCAACCCCGGCAACAAAAATTCTGAGAGCAAGCTCAGGTTTCTCTTCCTGTTCAATCAATGTTTTCAATTCTTCAGCAGCTCTGTCTGTTACTTCTATCATTTACGCACCTCTTTTTATGTTTTATATTTATGAAATATTTATGGGTTTTATTTCCTATAAGATGCCATCCGTTACAGCTGAAAGATAATTTCCAAACATTATATACTCTTTCATCGAACAAATATAAAGCTTATAGTAAAATTGCGCTTTTTCCTGAAAGACTTTTCCACAGGAATCTGGAAGGATAAGATCCGTATTCTTTTTCAAGAAATCCTGTTCTACCAGTATATAAAAATATATTTTCTATATTATATATTTTTCTTCCAATACTTTTTCAGGTTTTCGATTCATAGAAATTCGGCATCTTCATCAACAGGCTCCTCAAGAACCTTTGCATTATAAGCACTGATCTCCAGAGAGTTACGTTTCCCTTTCACTTCCCAGACAGGGATATACACAAGCTCGATATCGAGCTGTATCTCATCAGACCTGGGACCGATACTTCTGTGCTCATATATAACGGCCTGTCCTTCCGTATTGTTAAAACGTATCTCGCGTGTATTCTCCTCTTTAATAAAGTCCAGAAGAATTTTTTCTGCCTGTTTTTTATCTACAATTGGTCTTTTTAACTCATACTGCACGGCAGGAACCTTCGTAGGTGTACTAAGCCCTTCAATTTCCATCTCTTCCTTTGACTTATTTAGAGCGTTAAGAAGACCATTTCCCTTTCCGACAATACTTAGAACTTTTGACCTGAAGCGTTTTTCCGCTTCAACACTGTATTTATACTTCCAGAAAGGTACAAACTTTAAAATTGCATCCTTAGGATTGATTAGATAGGGTTTTGCGATAATAATAGCCTGGTTTTTAGAAATTCTTGGCTCTACCGACCGTATATTCACCATTTCGTACGATTCGGTTTCTGGGACCACAACCTGTTCCTGCTTCCCTAAGTTTTTTCTCTCCTCAAATCCCCGTGTCAGAGATTGATTTTCGATAGAATTTTTTTTGGCCTCTGACTGCTGTTCCTGAATAGGCAAGAGATCTCCGTCAAAGTAGGACTCCCCTCCGGACCCTTCTTTTAACTTCCAGTTTTCGACAGGTAATTCGAAAATTGTTTGCTTGTACTGATCTCGTACTTCACTTGATATTTGGCTCTCGTGTTCAGAATACGAAGTATTTGCTTTCTGTTCAAGATTTACAAGAACCGCTCTTCCGATTTGAAGGGCCAGCTCATCCCTGTCCCAAATATAGATCCCAAATTCAGTTGCATAATTGATTAATTCTTCGGGCCCTTTCCGGGTCATTACATAGATTCCTGTACAGTCCCCTATCTTTTCTGAAAAGGCTTTTATATCCTCGCAATCTGGCTGCAGGGCATATCTAACATAAGCCTTATGCCTGTTTTTTTCCACAAAAATGTCAAACTGGCTGGATGTTGTGGTATTATATCCAGAGGATTTGAAAATATCAACAAGGATTTCTAAAAGGTCTTGCTTCATGATTCTCACTTTCTTATATCCTGCACAGCTAAAATAGTTTATGATTACATTTGGAACTTAATAACTTGATATTTTTACTATAATCTGGCTTTTTTCCGTCTTAGACTTCCTCAACTCTTATTTCCAGGGATACAAATATTTAACAAATTAAATCCTAACCAGATATATTATGAGTGGAATCAAGTTTGGAGCAGATTCCTTTTCCACATACGAGGAAGGGATAAAGAAAGAGTGGATTGTAGGAAACGGACTCGGGGGTTATGCCTCATCTACGGTAATAGGGGCAAATACAAGAACCTATCATGGACTGCTGGTGGCATCTCCGGAAAAATCTCCTGGAAGATTTGTGTTGCTTTCTTCCCTTGATGAAGAAATTTCGATTAACGAAGAAGTTTATAGGCTTGCAACCCATAAATATCCTGATACTGTTTTTCCTTCAGGCTTCAATTACATCTCCAAGTTCATCCTTGTTCCTTTTCCTCTCTGGGTCTACCAGTCCGGCGATTTTACCATAAAGAAAAAGATTTTCATGATTCACAACAGCAACACAACCTGCATTCTCTATAACATCAGATCTAGAAGAGAAGGAGCTCTGCTAAGAATCTTTCCGCTGGTGAATTCCAGAAATTTCCATTACACTGTTCGCTCAGGAGAACTTTCCTTCACTCAGAAAACCAATCCTACAGGAGTAAAATTGGAAAGCTCCAACGGCTGCACCTTCTCGCTTTCATCAAATCTCAGTTATCACTCTGATCCTAAATGGTACTATAATTTTGAGTATGATATTGAGAAGAAGAGAGGACTTAACTTCCAGGAGGACAATTTCAATCCGGGTTACTTTGAAAGCAAACTCAAACTGGGTACCTCTCACTTTTTCATAGCTGCTTCAACCGAAGATGTTTCTTCTCTAACGCTCGAACAGGTTGAGGAATTCTATACAAGGGAAACATATCGACAAAACCTTCTCGCCTTTAATTCGAGACTTACCGAACCCTTTGCTCTTAAACTTCTCAGAGCAACGGACCCTTTTATAGTGAAGAATCCTTCTTCAGGTGAAAGTACGGTGATTGCAGGGTATCACTGGTTTTCGGATTGGGGGCGAGACACCATGATCTCTATGCCTGGTCTGCTTTTAATTCCCCGTCGTTTTGAAGAGGCAAAATCCATTCTTAAAAACTTTTCCAGGCATTGTAAGAGAGGCCTGATCCCTAATGCTTTCCTGGCACTCGGAGGAGAACCAATTTATAACACTGTAGACGCTTCTCTCTGGTTTATTCACACTGTAGGCCGATATTTTGCATATACGAAAGATTTTCTTTTTCTCTCTGACGTCTGGGATACCCTGGAGGAGATCATAGAGAATTACCGTAAGGGTACGGACTTTGGGATAGGTATGGACTCCGATTATCTTATCCAGCAGGGGCCTCAGCTAACCTGGATGGATGCCAAAATTGGGGAACAAGCATTGACACCGAGGGCAGGTAAAGCCTGCGAAATCAATGCTCTCTGGTATAATGCCCTGAAAACAGCTTCCAGTCTGGGCACTCATCTAGGAAAAAATACTTCTACATATGAAACTCTTGCAGCTAGTGTAGCTTCAAATTATGAGAATGTCTTCTGGAATCCGGAGACCAATTGCCTCTTTGACATCGTGTATAAAGGCGAAGAAGGATATGAGGTTAAAGACCCTGCAATCCGCCCCAATCAAATCTTCGCAGTGGCTCTGCCTTATACAATTCTTTCCCCTGAAAAAGAAAAAGCAATCGTAGACAGAGTTGAAAAAGATCTCCTGACTCCTTTTGGACTTAGAACACTTTCGAGTGATAACCCGTTATATAAAGGACATTATTGCGGAGATTCAGTAACCCGGGATGCAGCTTATCACAATGGAACAGCGTGGCCCTGGCTCCTTGGAGCGTATGTGAAAGCTTACCGGAAAGTCCATAATTATTCAAAAGAAAGTCTCGAAGATATGCGTGCTCTCCTGCAGGATTTTGATATTCACCTTGAAACTGCAGGTATAGGCACAATTTCCGAATTATTTGACGGCGATTATCCTTACACTCCAGGGGGCTGCATTGCTCAGGCCTGGAGCGTTGCTGAAATTCTCAGAGCATATGTCGAGGATGTACTTGGTATCAAACCCTGAAGAAAAGAGTCAGGTTTAGTTTCTTCTCTCCTGGGCCACTTAAGATCTAATGCCCTCTCCTTTTTATACTTGTTTTGCAATCTATCCCCCATGATTGATTTTGATGCTTTGAAATCTGAAAAGGGTCTTATCCTTGCTGTGGTTCAGGACCAGCTTAGCAGGGAGGTACTAATGTGCGCTTATATGAATCGGGAAGCTCTTGAAAAGACTGTCGAGACCGGAATCGTACACTTCTGGAGCAGGAGCAGACAGCAGTTATGGAAAAAAGGAGAGACTTCAGGGCATGTACAGAAAGTAAAAGAAATTAGGGTTGACTGTGACATGGATTCTCTCCTTCTGCTCGTGGAACAGGTTGGGGGAGCCTGCCATATGGGGTACAGATCCTGTTTTTATCGGAATCTTGATGGAGAGATTGTGGGAGAAAAAGTCTTTGAGCCTGATGATGTGTATAAACCTTAAAATTTGAAAAAATTAAAATTTAAGAAATATAAGATATCTATTTCTCTTTTCATTTTTATATTTTTATGTATAGGACTTACGCGGTCAAACCCAAAAAAGTGGCATGGAACCTTAAACTGCACTTCATACAATGCCTAATACAGAGCTGCTTTATACTTTAGTTCATTTACTGCGTAAGTCCTATCAATTTGCATAAGTCCTATCAAGAGAGACTCCAATGTTTTTAGAGTCTCATTGTCTCTGCAGTCCGATGTGCAGTATACGAATGGATCGTTACTGGTATAAATTTGTCTACAGCGAAGTCCATGGTTAGACTTGTCAACAATTAACAGTCTCAACAGTCATCCCAATTGTTACCGAAACAGCAATTTCCACAATTGCCTCCCCAGGCGGTGCAGAACCAGTAACTCTCTGTGAATTCTAACAGATTTTTGTCTAGCTTTTCATAACATACCTTTCGATCAAATACCCTTTCTCTAACTGCTTGTTTAACCACCTTTTCTTTTACTACTTTTTTAGCAGCCATTTCTTTTACTACTTTTTTAGCAGCCTTTTCTTTTACTACTTTTTTAGCAGCCTTTTCTTTTACTACTTTTTTAGCAGCCTTTTCTTTTACTACCTCTTTAACAGGCTTTTCTTTAGCTTCTTTAACCTCCTCTTTAGCTACCACCTTACATTTTCCGTCACTAGTCTTTGAGTACCATGCACTTGCTGATGCAGCTGTCAATGATACTGCCAAAAAGACAACCAACAAAATAAAGACTATCTTCTTTATTTTGTTAAATCTTTGTTCTCTCATCTATATCATCTCCATCGTTCTGCTAAGTCCGATACAATACCAATTTCACTGGTTGCTAAATTCACTATTTATGGGCAAATCTGATTAATCCAAAAATCAATAATCTGTGTACGTTTCTGAAAGACTACCTGATTAGTAAATTATATTTATTCATTATTTGCCGATAAAAGTGATTTTTTATTGTATCGTTAGTTTATTATTATCCAGCAGATATAATAATTAGAGAAATATAAATTAGAAACCAATATTAATTGAATATAGTCTTTTTGTACTCCAAATCGAGTTAAATCTTTGATAAACTATTATATTTATCAAAGAAATGATTTTAAAATTTAAATCTTTATATTATTGTAAAGATTTATCATAAAATTTATCTTTTTTATAATTTAAAATAATTTATTATTATTTAATTTGAGACTTATATATTTATAGTACAAAATATTATTATTTAGACTTTATATTTAATATAAATTTTAACTGGTTAATTTAAGTTTATACCGGAACAGATTACTAGTCCTGAGTACAGTAATAACAACATAAGAATCAGCTTCAGATTTACAAAAGTTTCTTTATGCAGAAAGAATACCAATTATAAACACCACTTTCTGGCTTCGTTCTTCTAAATAAAATTGCCAGAAGTTTTATTATATACTTCTCGGCTCTATATCCATTTATATGGCTGATGAGAAGCGGATATGGAGAATCGTTCCGGACACAAGCGTGATTATTGACGGAAAGCTTTCGTCCCGCATTAGAAGCGGGGATTTCAGGGGTGCTGAGATCATTATTCCCGAAGCTGTGGTCTCGGAACTTGAAGCCCAGGCAAATAAGGGCAGAGAAATAGGATTTAAAGGGCTTGAAGAGCTTCTGGAACTTCGCAAGCTGGCAGAGAGGGACGAAATCCTTCTTCAATTCAGTGGGGTTCAGCCCACTCTTGAGGAGATCAAGCTCTCTAAAGAGGGTAGAGTAGATGCTCTTATCCGAAGCACAGCTACTGATGTTGGAGGGCTATTTTTAAGTGAGGACAGGGTACAGTCTCTTATAGCTGAAGCTAAAGGACTTGATGTCGAGTTTATCTCCCCCAAAATCTTAGATCCATCCGAACTTTCGCCTCTCAAAGTAGAGCGTTTTTTCACGGAAGATACTATGTCCGTACATCTTAAAAACGGAGTTTCCCCTATGGCCAAGAAAGGACCTGTAGGGGATATACATTACGTAAAAATCCGTGATGAGCCTGCTACTTCTGCAGAGCTTTCAAGTATCTCGAGGGAACTTATTGAAAGGGCAAGATTGGACCCCGAATCTTTTATCGAGATGTCTTCAAGCGGAGCTACAGTCCTGCAAATTAGGAACATGAGAATTGCGATTGCTCACCCGCCTTTTTCCGATGACATGGAAATTACGATTGTAAGGCCGACCGTAATTGTGGATCTTGAGCACTACCGGCTGAGTGATAAGCTCAAAGAACGAATTGTAAGCCAGCGTGGTATTCTTATTGCCGGCCCTCCGGGAGCTGGAAAGTCTACTTTTGCTGCCGGAGTTGCCCGATACCTGAATGACCGCGGACAGGTAGTTAAAACAATGGAGTCTCCGAGAGACCTTCAGGTGCCTCCTGAAATCACCCAGTATTCACCTTTGAATGGCAGGATGGAAGATACTGCGGACCTTCTGCTCCTGGTCAGGCCGGATTATACGATTTATGATGAAGTCCGAAAGACCGGTGATTTCCTGATTTTTGCGGATATGCGGCTTGCAGGCGTGGGAATGATCGGAGTAGTACATGCAACCAGGGCAGTTGATGCAATTCAACGCCTGATCGGAAGAGTTGAACTGGGTGTAATCCCCCAGGTAGTGGATACTGTTATTTTTATTGATAAAGGAGAAGTGGCAAAGGTTCTGGTACTTGAGTTTACTGTCAAAGTTCCTCATGGAATGACCGAACAGGATCTGGCAAGACCGGTAATCGTTATTGCCGATTTTGAGACCCGAAAAGTCGAATATGAAATCTATACCTATGGGGAACAGGTTGTTGTTATGCCAGTGGGGCCTCCTACAGAGCTTAGGAAACCTGCCTGGAAGCTTGCGGAAGAAGAGATAAGAAACGTTATTAGCAGATACGCCTCCGGCCCGGTTGAAGTTGAAGTGACTTCAGACGATAGTGCAATTGTAAAGGTTCGGGAAGACGAGGTGCGAAAAGTCATCGGCAAAGGTGGGAATGTCATTGACCGGATCGAAAATGTCCTTGGTCTACATATTGATGTAAGAGAACTGGAAGTTGAAGCCCCAAGAGCTGCAAAAGGTCGAAAGTACGGAGCTGAAAGCAGAACTCTCCGAGAGAAACGGAGGACAACGGGCTTTGAGGAGGAGCCCAGTGTTTCTTCTGTCCATCCTTTCATAGAAAGAGATAAAAAACACCTTATTCTTGGGGCGCCGGAACTTGCAGGAAAGGATGTGGAAATTTATCTTGAAGACCAGTATCTGTTCAGTGCAACCGTAAGCCGGCATGGAGATGTGAAACTCAGGGCGAACTCGGATCTTGCATCTGAGATTCTGGAAGCTCAGGAAAGGGGAGAAACGATTGAGATCAGACTGATCTAAACTTTCTTTATTTATTACTTTTCTTTATTTATTATTTTTATATATTTTTTGCGTTTTAGAACGTATCAAAATAATTAGTAGAATAATTGCACTTTTGTGAAAAAAGAAGGAAAGGAGCACATGAGAGATATTCTCACGTATTTTCATACTAAACGAACATAAAATTCATTGAATAACACGCACAAAATTATGAAAGTTATTTCAAGCACCTTCATGCCAAATTACAGGCTTGATAGAGCATTTGAGATGTCAGTTAGATTTACTTTGATTTATTCAGTAAAACCTTTCTTCTGCATAATTTCTGGATATCGAAATAAAGCCATTCCTGTTTTCATTTTTCGAAAGTTCAATTTCTCATAAAACGGTTCTTTTCCAGGCGAAGCATATAATATAAAATTACATTGCGGAAGTGAGTTCAAAATGTGTTCAACAATTAGACTGCCTATCTTTTTAGCCTGATACTCAGGCAGTACTGCTACATCATAAATTGCAGCTTGATATATTCCATCTGAAATTGCACGCCCAAAACCAATTAGTTTCTCGTTATCAAAAACAAATATAACAGTATGGCTATTTTCAAAGCACCTCTTATGCATATCTCCTTCAAAAGATGCCATACTAACTTTTTTTAATATTTCAGATACACGATTCCAGTCAATATTTAAGCAATCATATTGAGTTTTCAGGTTCATTCTACTCCTCAAATAATAGGTTATATAGTATAAGCAAATATAAATTATAAATTCCGGGTATATTTCAAATCCTGGTCGTGAATTAGCAGATGGTTGATATTTTGTGTTTGAGCCTATCCTAAAACTCAAAATTTGATTTTTGAATTTCGTATTTAGAGTAGTCAGTTGAATATAATCCACTAAAATGATCCTGAAAACTCATAATGATTTAGAAGCAAATAGGTTTTGGGATAGGCTCTTTGAGTATTTTTGCTCATTCACATCTGTTTTTCTAAGCTTACCTCTTACAGAAAACTGAGCATACACAATACAGAAAACTGAGCATACACAAAGCAGAAAATGAGAGCGAAAAGCGAATGTGTGGGTACTCTGGAAAATATCAACTGATTATTGAGAGACTACAGTACTTTTTAATCTCTCTGTTTTATTCCTTTCGAGCTATTTTTCCCTTTTTTACGTTATATTTCTAGTTTCACTTTCAATTTTTTATAATTATGTTTTATTTTCCTTTTTTTGTTATTCTTCTTTTTTCACATTCAGTTTGATTTTTCCTCCTTTCTGTTATTCTTCTATTTTCGTTCCTTTTTCGTTCTTTCCTTTTGTCATTCTTCTTTTCTGGTTCTGACTTTTTGTTTTATTACCTTAGTTTGACATTATAAATT
>DAQQ01000238.1:0-15006 GCA_002508465.1 Methanosarcina sp. UBA7
TGAGCCACACGTTAACCACTTTAAATCTAATGTGTATTTATCAAACGTTCAAAAACGATATCGAGAAAAATGTTCAAATTCTTTATGTCGACCTGCCGAAAGTAGGTCTTATAGTTAAGACCTCTTATAAAGAAGGTTCTTGTAACATAGATTCTGATAATAAAGTTCAGACCCTTCAGAAACCCGGGAAGAAAAAAATGGGATTTAAAAGATGAGTTTTGCTCCCGACGTTTGCCGGCGACTGCACTTATGAGGTTTTTCTCAGCCACCGGAGATTTTGCAAATCTTTTCTCTGTATGTTTTGATTTCAACTTTTGATTTACACTGGTCCCAGTGCAGGTATTGAAACATATTTTTAGCCTGCCGATATAGAATCATCCGATAAGTCTCACTCTCTAAATGGTATCAAGTCAATGCAAAATGAAGTTGCATTCCAGTTCTTCACTTTTCAAATGGGTATTAGTGATGAAAAACATATAACATTATTTTCATATTATCAGCAGGTAATGAAGAGCATTACTTATGGAAAAAATAGAAAATTAGTTAACTACTGATGTTGAAAGAAGATATGATATTCTTTCACCTTCTTTTATCCCTTTTTCATAGATATGATCTTTGCAGAAATTCTCAAAAACGGCGTTCTACAGTGTAAGAGACAAGTTTCGTGCCTTTTGCAGGCACCATTACTCTAAATTCGATAGTAGAAGCATCAATTTTTTCATAGTTGTCCGAGCTATCCAGAATATCCCATTGTCCGAAAAGGTGTTCCACGACAGTGACTTCCTGAGCCTCAGTCTCACTGTTATTAAGTTAGATCTGGCGTAACCCGCTCCACGTTATCGCTTAAGCGCTGATAATTAGTTTCGTTTCGCCTGCCAGTAAGATCAAAAGTTGAGCCGACAGCTAATTTTAGTTCTCTTGCTTCCGGAAACATTGACTTCCCTGCCAAGATATTTTTCAAGCAGACTTGAACTGTTCAGAAGGTCGTATTTTTTATATGTATAATTTGCGTGTTCTTTTATTTCAGTCGAATTTGGAGCTTGGCGCGAATACACCCGTTGCTTGCAGCGGGCTACACCAGATCAACTTTGATTATTGTGGTTGTAATTTTTTAATTTTCCGCTGGATACCGGACAAACAATGCAAGAATGGGACATAA
Source organism: Methanosarcina sp. UBA7 (assembly GCA_002508465.1). GTDB lineage: Archaea > Halobacteriota > Methanosarcinia > Methanosarcinales > Methanosarcinaceae > Methanosarcina. The sequence continues at coordinate 1,160 of DAQQ01000238.1, forward strand.
CATCGTAGGAATAATCAACAGAAACATTGCGTCCGAAAGCGATCCCATGACATCAGCAGCCCATCCGATAATTGCGGCTCCTACTCCCCCAATACCCATACAGAGCCCGAGAATAAGTCCCGATGCAAATGCGACGTTTCCGGGAAGAAGTTCCTGCGTCATCGTAACTGATGTCACATAGCAGAAACAGGCAAAAAACGAGTACATCATAATCCCAAAGTACATTAGCCAGCCGTCAGCAAGAAAAATAAGGGCAAACAATGGCACTGCGCATAAAAGACCCAGAACGAGCATCAGTTTACGCCCGTAACGATCCGAGAAATACCCGCCTGCAATCTGGCCCGCAACTCCAAAGAACAGCATAATCGTGACAATAAAAGATGTTGTCACCGTATCAAATTCACTATGTTCTAGAGTTAGAAGTGTTGGCAGATAAGTAATCAGTCCCATGTATGCCCAGGCGCGAAGAGAGCAGATTACCACAACTAACCCTGCAGGAATCCACCAGAATTTTTTCTTCTCTACAAGTTGACCTTTAACTATCCTGGCTGGTTTTTCAAAAACTTCTTTGTTTAGATATCGGATGTCATTTCGATAAATCCATACAGCACCTATAATACCCGGAATCACCATCCATATAATTGATGGAAGACCGGCAAATTCAATCAAAACTCCTGCAATAAACGGTCCAAGAGAGTAGCTAATGCTGCCGCTTGTTGTAAATATTGAGGTGTACATTCCCCTTTTTACAGGAGAGCTTAATCGGTAAACAAGGTCCATTGCTGAAGGATGGAACAATGCATGGCCGATTGCAGCTCCCATTACCATCATAAGAAGTACTAGATAACTTTTTGTGAAAACCGTAAGACAGATGCCAAGACTACCAATTAAAACGCACAGAGGAACACTTGCACGCCATCCGGTTTTATCGCTGTAGAGACCGACAAACGGTTGGGTTACTGAGGATACAACATTAAATGCCGTGACAATAAGACCGGCAAGAAAATAGGACAGGCCCATTGTGTCAATCAGGAGTGGGAGGATAATCGGAAGTATCGGGGTATAGAGGTCTATGAGAAAATGTCCGGTGATTACCCCTGTGAGTTTTTTGTTAACGTTTTCAGTAATTGTAATCCCTTCTTGGAAATATTGTAATTCTTTTAGATATTATCTCAATAACGTAGGTAACTGCCCGGGTTAATGGAATAAGCCCTAGCAATTGTCCCAATTGAACACATTCACTTAAGGTCGATTTTTGATGTCAGGACCGTCAGCTCATTTGGGTATATCTCAAACTCGGCTACATTAGGACTGAGAGCAAAAACATCTGTACCATAGAAAACGGAATTAACGGCACTCCATTTTGAGTCAATATTACCCGTATATTCACAACCGTATATTCGCCGATTTTGTAAACGCTGGCCACAAATAAGATTCTGATCTTCGCATTTTCTATATGCTAGCAGTCTTCAGAATAAAATAGGGTGAATGAGGAAGTCCCTTGCAGGTATTTAAGGCCTTAAGTCAACAACTTGATTATACAAAACTATGAAGAGTCAGAAAAAGATTAATCAAATCTGACTTACGAAGAATCAAATCAAGTTTTACTTACGAAGAACCAAAAAAGATTAATCAAATCTGACTTCTTTTCTTTGCAAGAATCATATGCGGAGGCTGGATATACCCTGCCGAATGACCGGATGGATCATTCCGTTCCAAAAAGGCATCATAATCTTCCAGGAACCTCCATGAAACAGCCTCAAACCCATGTGATTGTGCAAGAGCAGTTATCCTCTCAGGGGTGTTATTTTTCGCAAGGGGCAGGTTCGGCTTAACACCAGAATACAACTCATTAAATCTGTCATTACTACTGCTTTCCTTCTCTGTCCCATCAGGGTTCTGGAACCACAAACCATCAATTATCATCATAAGGCCGCCATCTTTTAAAAGCCGAGAGCACTCATTTATAAACTTGTCCGGTTGAGGCAGGGTCCAGAGAAGATATTTGCTCAAAACGAAATCATACTCTCCATCACTTAGAGGAATTTCTTCTGCGTCTCCCTGTACTAAAGAAACATCTACTCCTTTTTTTCTGGCATTTTCCGCTGCTTTTTCAAGCATGTTTTCTGACAAATCCACACCGGTTACATCATGTCCCATAGCGGCAAGAGAGATTGCAAGAATTCCAGGACCTGTTCCTACTTCTACTGCACGAATTTTTCTATCCGTCAGCAGTATTTCATAAAACAGAGATTTCCAAATTTCCATTTCTTCATCCATACATTTGGCATATTCCGTATGATAATCAGAACTTCTGTAGTCCCAGTATTCTAAAATTTTATCCTTCATTTCTAATATTCCATCTTTCACTTCTAATATTTCATCTGTCATTTCCAGTGTTTCATCTGTCATTTCCAGTGTTTCACCTGTCATTTCTATTCCTCAAACAAACTTGACACCAAACTGTTTCTATCCGGAACAACATTGTTATTCAGAGCGATATGTTTGTAACATGATTAATTTGGATTAACGTCATCTCATCCCGAATAAAGGCCTTAACCTCTTATATTTGCATAACAATGTGCGAATTCCGAAAGCCTGTATGGTAATCTGTGATTTTGGTATCTTTTTATAGAATTATATTTTATTGTGTATGAATAAAACAATATGTAGTATTACTATTTATAATAATAATTTGCTTAACTCATCATAATTAACAATATATTAATAGTTATGCATTTTATTTTCTAATTTAACTGAGATAAATAACTATTAAGTCATACATCTATTCTGCATAATATTATTCCGAATGGTAAAAATAAATAAAGTAGTCTAAATGGAGGATGCCGCATCCTGAAAAAGCTCTCTTAGATTAAAAACGAGTTATCAAACCCGGGGATATTGTAGTCCGGTTAAACCTGCAACACAATATCTGCCAGGTCACAGATACGACTTACTGAACAGTTTTTGATTCAAATAAAATTTGTACTTAATCACACTTACAGGATAGATATGGAATAAAATCACACACTTTAAATATACAGATATAAAATAAAATCACACACTTTAAATATACTCCTTATATTCTAGTTAAAAACAATGTTAATAAATTAAATATTTATGTATTGGTGTTAATAATGAAATTTGATGCACAAAAAACAAAAATTTCCATCCCTACTGTTGCTGTAATTCTAATTGTAGCATTGCTCTGTGCAGGATGTGTTGATACCGGGGAGGCGTCTAAAGAAAAAGTCCTCCGCGTAGTTTTTAATGAAGGTCCTGATACCGGGGGCAGTCTTGATCCTGCCAACGGCTGGACAGGGTGGTATGTCCATCAGGCAGGCATCTATGAAACATTGTTTTACTACGATGCAGACATGAACCTTATGCCCAAACTCGCATCCGGATACAAACAATTAAACGATACCGAGTGGGAAGTTCAGCTCCGTAAGGATGTAACCTTCCACGACGGAACAAAAATGGATGCAGATGCGGTCCTCTTCTCGCTGAAAAGAGTACTTGATCCGTCAAACAGCAGGTCATCAGAGTACTCCTTCATCAAAGATGTACGAAAGACTGGTGAGTACACTATTGTCATTGAAACTAATGATGTCTATGCTCCATTAATTTCATCTCTTGTAGACCCTGTCATGTCTATAGTCAGTCCTAAAATTGTTGATGCGGACAAACAGCCGGATGGGACCGGTCCTTTCAAGTTTGTTTCCTTCGAACCGGGTGCAAGCCTTGAAGTCGAAAAGAACCCTAATTACTGGGACGGCGAGGCCAAAGTTGACCGTATACTTATTCAGTACAACAAAGACAGTACGGCAAGAACAATGCTGATAAAATCAGGAGATGTCGACATTGCCAGAGATCCTCTCCAGAGCGAGTATTCGGCACTTAAGAGTAACCCTGATATAAACGCCACTTCCAAAGAAACGCTGCGGACATATTTCCTGTATATAAATGGCGGTAAAGCCCCATTCAATGACACCAGAGTCCGCCAGGCCCTCTTTTATGCGATCAACCGCCAGGAAATCGTTGATACAGCACTCGAAGGAGTCTCCGGCATCCCGGCAAAGGGAATATTCACAAATACCATGCCATGGAACGCAAATGATCAGATCGAATCCTACGACTATAACCCTGAAAAGGCTCTGAAACTCTTTGAAGAAGCAGGAATAACAAAAGGTGCGGATGGTAAGCTGTACTACAACGGTAAACCATTCACGATTGACATCCAGACCTATACAAAACGTGCAGCTCTTCAGCCGAGTGCGGAAATCCTCGCATCACAGCTAGAAAAAATTGGCATTACCTCAACTGTGACAATTCTGGACAATGCTGCACTTACGGAAAACGCTGTTGCAGGAACTTATGACCTCTCACTTGCCGCGTGGAGCACTGCACCTACCGGGGACCCGGATTACTTCCTTTCAAGCCATTACCTCTCAACAGGCAACTACGCATCCAAATGGCTCCGCTATTCCAATCCTCAGGTAGATAAATGGATTCTTGAAGCAAGAACCGAAACTGACGAAAAGAAACGTGCTGAGCTGTACGATAAAATCCAGATACAGATTCAGAAAGATGCAGTAGTAATACCCATTTTCTATGCCAACGAAATTTATGCACTGTCATCAAATGTGACAGGCTTTGAGATGTATCCAAACGAGTATACGATCATCACCAAGGACATCGGATTTGCATAAGGAGGAAATGAGGAAAAACTGCCGTTTGCAGACAGCAGGTTTGATGTTATTCGTAGAAAAGGTATGCTCGGAGAGATCAGTAAAGGATAAAGCTTACTCAGCGAAGTTCTGAATGATCTCTTCCTTTCTACGATAACATGCCGTGAACAATATCTGAAATCAGATGGTGTCTGAAAACGGATATTTTGAGGATTCTTCCTTCGGAAAAAAGCAGTGAAGTAGGAAGTGGATATTGATGCTGTTTCTCCAGGACGAACAATTACAATATGCGATTTTACCAGGGCCGACAATGCAATTTTTTAAACTATAAGAGGTATTGACATGGCATTAAGGACGAAGTTATCATTTGCCTGCACTGCAGTTTTTTTTATTGCAGTCGTCATCTTTTCGGGTTGTATTCAAACAGAGGGCTCTGAAGAAAAAGTTCTTCGCGTAGCTCTCACAACTGGCCCTGATACGGGAGGAAGCCTTGATCCTTCCATTTCATGGGAAGGCTGGCCTATGCGAAGAACCGGAATCTATGAGACGCTCTTCTCTTACGACGAAAATATGAGTCTCCAGCCTGAACTTGCAACAGGCTATAAACAGCTAAATGATACATCATGGGAAATTCAGCTCCGCAAGAATGTAACCTTCCATGACGGAACAAAAATGAATGCTGACGCCGTAATTTATTCTATTAACAGAGTTCTTAACTCATCAAACAGCAGGTCATCAGAGTACTCTTTTATCAAAGACGTCTACAAAACCGATGACTATACAATCGTTGTGGAAACAAATGAAACATACGCGCCGACGATTCTCATGTTCACAGACACCATCATGTCCATTGTAAGTCCTAAAGCCAGTGATCTCGACAAAGAGCCAGTTGGAACAGGACCATATAAGTTTGTCTCATTTGAGCCGGGTGCCAGTATAGAACTGGTAAAGAATCCTGATTACTGGGGTGGAGAGCCAAAAAGTGACAGGATAATTATTCAGTACAGCAAAGATGCCGCTGCAAGAACTCTTCTACTCAAATCAGGCGATGTTGACATTACAAGAGATGTCCTGCAAAGCGAGTACACAACTCTTGAAGCTAATCCTGATATTAATATCGTATCCAGAGAAACGCTTAGAACCTACTTCATGTACATTAACGAAGGAAAAGCACCATTCGATGATGTAAGGGTTCGCCAGGCACTCAATTATGCAATTAACCGCCAAGAGATCGTTGACACAGCCCTCGAAGGCGTTGCCGGCTCTCCAGCAATTGGAATATTCCCTGACATCATGCCATGGAGTGCGAACGACAAGATTGAAGCCTACGATTATAACCCTGAAAAAGCTTTGAAACTCTTTGCTGAGGCAGGAATCACGCAGGGAAATGATGGTAGACTCTATTACAACGGTAAGCCGTTCACAATTGAAATCCAGACCTATACAAAACAGGCAGCACACCAGCCAATGGCAGAAGTAATTGCCGCCCAGTTTGAAAAAATCGGCATCACCACTACAATAAAAATTGCCGAAACAAGTTCAATTAACGCTGACGCGGTAGCTGGAAATTATGACCTTGCACTCTATTCCTGGGGTGTTGCACCTGTAGGAGATCCTGACTATTTCGTGTCCAGCCACTTTCTTTCAAACGGAACCTACGCATCCACATGGCTACGCTATTCCAATCCTCAGGTTGATAAGTGGATTCTTGAAGCAAGGGCTGAGACAGACAAAGAAAAACGTGCAGAACTCTACGACATGATTCAGGAACAGGTCCAGAATGATGCGGTACTGGTCTGTATCGCATACAAGAAAGAAATTGATGGACTTTCCCCCAATCTCAAAGGTTTTGAAATTTATCCAAACGAATACACATTCATTACAAAGGAAATGGAACTTGCCTGAGGGATTAAAAAATGAAAGACAAAATTACAGAACACTGGAACAAGATTAGTCCGAATTATCGGAAAATGTATCGTGACCACCTTGATGAAGAGATTCTCCTGATGCAAATCCTCTTTTCAGAGAAGCTGCCAGCTGGTAAGAAACTCAATGTCCTTGATATTGGAACAGGGCCTGGAATCCAGGCATTTGTTTTTGCTGAAATGGGGCACAATGTCACTGCTCTTGACATCTCGGAAGAGATGCTTGCACGTGCAAAAGAAGGAGCAAAGGACCGCAATTTGTCAATCAGGTTTGTTGAAGGTGACGGAGAAAACCTGCCTTTTGAAGATAGTATGTTCGATATTATCGTAAACATGCACCTTCTCTGGACGCTAACGGACCATAACAAATTCTTCAGTGAATGCCTGAGAGTTCTGGTACCAGGGGGCAGAATTCTTGCAATCGATGGTCAATGGTTCCAGCCAGGATATATCCCAAACAGAAATTACAACCCGGAAGAAAGAAATCATGATGAGTTAATTGAATATCTTCCGCTTTATGACAGTAACTCGCCTGAAATGGTTACAGCCATTATGGAAAATAACGGGTTTTCCGAGGTCTCCTGTAAATCTCTTCCCGAGTACGCAGAGTATATGAAAAGATGTGACCCGGAAGGTTATGACTATTTATCTGTTCCGTATCTTGCCACCGGAATAAAACATTGAGGAATAAAAATGGAAGACAAAATTGCAGATGACGAATATAACGCATTTTTACTGAAACATGGTCGGATATGTAGCTCCATACCTTGTTTCTACAAGGAAGCGTTAAGCTTGTCGAGGGTACTGCAATGTTAAATGAGTATTTCATCCGTCGGGTTTTATATCTTATCCCTGTCCTCATATTTATCTCATTCATGAGTTTTTCACTCATCTATATCGCACCTGGCGACCCTGCAGAGATTATGATGACAAGTCCCTCGGGTGGATATGATGAAGCAGCTGTTGAAGCTTTCCGCATAGCCCACGGTCTTGACCAGCCGTTTTACATCCAGTATTTGAACTGGATCAAAAACGCAGCTGTCGGAGACTTTGGCTACTCGTACATGAGCGAACAGTCGGTATTTGAAACTGTTCTGAATGCATTCGAGAATACATTGAAACTTTCCGTTCTTGCCCTTGCAATTGCTCTTGTTATTGCTATCCCTCTCGGAGTAGTTTCAGCTCTGAAACATAATACCATTGTTGACGACGCCTGTCGCTTTGGCGCTCTTCTAGGAGTATCCATTCCTAACTTCTGGCAGGCCTATCTGATGATAATTTTTTTCTCGGTAATCGTTCACTGGCTCCCAGCATCAGGATTCGGCCACGGGACAGACATCAGCTACATGATTCTGCCGGCGGCTGTTCTCGGGACAGGGTCAGCAGCCGTAATGATGAGGATGATCCGTTCAAGCATGCTGGACGTCATGGGAAAGGAGTACATACAGACCGCACGTGGAAAAGGACTTTCTGAAAAAATCGTCATTATCAGGCACGCGTTGAAAAACGCACTTGTTCCGGTTATCACGGTGATCGGTCTGTCGATTGGTTTTCTCTTAAACGGCTCGGTTGTTGTTGAGACAATTTTCGGATGGTCAGGCATTGGAAATCTTGTGGTGGACTCAATTCTTTCCCACGACTATATGATGGTACAGGGTTCGGTACTCTTTGTTGCCGTCATTTTCCTTCTGATCAACTTCTTTGTAGACCTCGTCTACGTTTGGGCTAATCCGGAGATACGCTATGATAAAACTTCTTAAAAACAGACAGATTGCTCTTTCCCTGATAATTCTCGGCGGGCTTATCTTCATGGCCATATTTGCCGGTGTTTTAGCCCCATATGACTACACGGAAAAAGACCTGCAGAACCGTCTGCAGCCTCCGTCTTCCGACCACCTTTTCGGGACCGATAACCTTGGCCGCGATATCCTTACAATGGTCATGTACGGTGCGCAAGCATCACTTTTAGTCGGGTTTGCGGTTGTTAGCATTTCGCTTGCAATAGGAGTGACGTTTGGAGTTCTGGCAGGGTATTACGGAGGATGGCTGGATGAGATTATCATGCGGCTAACTGATAGTTTCCTTGCATTTCCGTCAATGTTTCTGGCACTTGCAATTACCGCGTTTCTGGGACAGGGGATGGAAAACATGATGCTTGCTTTAATTGCTGTCGAGTGGACGGTATTTGCAAGAATTGCGCGAGGTTCAACACTTGACGTCAAGACAAAAGGCTATGTTCGGGCATCCAGGTGGATTGGTGCTTCAAATGCTTATGTAATGATAAAGCATGTTCTTCCTAACATTATATCTCCTGTTTTGATTATGGCGTCGCTTGGGATCGGTAATGTGATTCTGGCAGCGGCCGGTTTAAGTTTCCTTGGACTTGGGGTGCAGCCGTCAACACCGGAATGGGGTGCAATGCTGAATGCAGGCCGTACATATTTCACAACCGCTCCCTGGCTGATGCTTTTCCCGGGTCTTTTTATAATGATAACTGTTCTTGCATTCAACTACTTCGGCGACGGGTTGAGGGATGCACTTGACCAGAAGATGAAAAATATTGAACTTGAAGGGAGGTTCTGACATGTCTGATGTATTGCTGAAAGTATCCGACGTTTCTGTAACAATCCCGACTGAGCAGGGAAAGGTTCATGCGGTTGATGATGCAACGTTTTCGATTAACAAACACGAGGTTTTTTCACTGATTGGGGAGTCAGGCAGCGGTAAGTCAATTCTTGGCCAGGCAATAATGCGGCTGCTTCCTCCCAATGCGATGTTTTCCGGAAAAGTGGAACTTGAAGGTATGGAAATTTCAGCTCTTTCCGAGAAGGAAATGCAGAAAGTCCGCGGCAAAATAGTTTCATCAATTGCTCAGAACCCATATCTTGCAATGAACCCCGGAATAAGGGTTGGCACTCAAGTTGCAGAGCCAATGCAGGCACATCTTGGAATGAGTAAGGAAGATGCAAAGTCCAGAACATGCCAGGCTCTGAAGTATTTTGATATCATCCCTCCTGAAGTGCGGGAAAGGGAATACCCGTTCCAGTACAGCGGCGGAATGTTGCAAAGGGCAATGGTTGCAATGGGAACGGCTGCAAATCCTGAACTGATTATCGCTGATGAACCGACAAAAGGCGTTGATGTGCTTAAGAAGTGCAGTATTGCAGCAATTTTTAAAAAGGTTGCCTCTAACGGCTGTGCGTTTCTTTTAATTACACATGATGTAGGTTTTGCCCGAGCTATGTCAGACAGAATCGCGGTAAACTATTGCGGGCAGATTATAGAAATTGCAGAGAAGGAACCGTTTTTCAAAGAACCTTTGCATCCGTATTCACAGGCACTTTTAGATGCGGTACCGGAGCGTGGTATGCATCCGATTCCAGGCCCGTCACCTTCGATGATTGAGGTGCCGGAAGGCTGCCGGTTTCATCCTCGATGCCCGCATAAAGTGGACAGGTGCCTGAAGAATCCGCCGGTTGTGGAAATAAATGGAAGATGTGTGAGGTGCTGGATGTATGCTTAAGGCAGATAATCTGCATTATGTTTACACCTCAGGACTGATTAAAACAGTTAAAAAAACCGCGGTCTGCGGCGTCGATCTTGGGTTTTTTCCGGGCGAGACGGTGGCTGTTGTCGGGGAGTCGGGGTGTGGGAAATCAACACTTGCAAAGATGCTTGTCCAGCAACTTGCACCGGTTTCCGGGGAAGTGTTTTTCAACGGGACGAAATTGACCGGAATGAGCTGGAAGAATCTTCGGAAGTTTATGGGGAAAATCCAGCTGATTCCCCAGAATCCGGATGATGTGGTTGATCCTAGATGGAAGGTTGAAAAATCGGTTGCCGAACCATTTGTCATTTGCGGAGGTTTTTCCAGAGAGGAGATTTCGGCAAATGTAGATGCCCTGTTTGCAGAAGTAGGGCTTTCTGCGGAACACAAGACCCGATATCCTCACGAGCTGTCAGGAGGGGAACTGCAGAGGGTTGTAATTGCCAGGGCGCTTGCTCTGAAGCCTGAGTTGCTGGTCTGTGACGAAGCGACCTCGATGCTTGATGTGTCGGTGCAGGCGTTTATTGTGACGATGCTCAAAGAGATTCAGATAAAACGCGGTCTCAGCCTGGTGTTTATTACACACGACCTGGAGGCAGCGAAGGCTGTTTCCGATCGTGTACTGGTGATGTATGCAGGTGAGATTGTTGAGGAAGGGACGGATGTATTTGACCGACCACTGCATCCATATACGCGTGCTCTTCTGGATGCAGCACGGTATATGTCGCTTGAGGTTGTGGTGCCGGAGGAGATTGGAGAACTTCCTTATGGTTTTTCGGGTTGTTCCTATTACAGATTATGTCGAGAGAGAAGAACGGACGCATGTAAAAAGCCACAGAAATTACAGGATGTATCAGGGAGATTGGTGAGGTGCTGGAAATCAAAATGAAGCAGTCCACTCAACTAATCTGATAACCAGCTGATCTGATGAATACTACGGAATTCTGCGCAGCCGTAGTAGCTGGAGATACCTGCCTGAAGGGCGCAAAAGTTCGCATTCGACTGCTTATTGCCTGGATAACCCTGAGAGGAATAATCCTGGAATAATCAAGAGAAAAAATTCCCGAATCCCGGATTGAAAACCAGGAATTAATGATTGCCTCTTCAATACAGCGTTTTAAACTAACTTACTTTCAAAAAAGTTTAGTATAAAAAATTTAAAGGCATTGTTAGAAANNAGGCATTGTTAGAAAGGCATTGTCAGAAAGGCATTGTTAGAAAGGCATTGTTAGAAAGGCATTATTAGAAAATTCTACAGTTTTTTCGGTATTATTAGCATTTAACTGTTATATTCAGGCTTACAGGCATTTAAAAAAAAACTTTACAAGAGTAAAATATAACTCTTTGTAAAATTGAAGAATTTTACTTTAGCAGTTTTAACGCATCCCTGCAAGCTGCGACTGCAGGTGCCCCTGAAGTTATGAATATAACATCCATAAGTTCCATAATTTCTTCTTTGGTAGCCCCATTCTTTAGTGCACTCTGCATCTGCACAACCGTGCACCTTTCACACTGCTTGGCTGCAACGACTGCAAGTGCTACCAGGATTTTTGTTTTTGCAGGTAGGGCACCGTCAGAAAGTAGTTTCTTATTGCATCTGTTATATTTTTTAAGAGATTCGCTGTCAAGTTCTCCAAGGATCTCAAGGATATGAGGAGTAAAACCCAGCTTCTCGCTCATGCTTTCCAGTAACTCTTCATGTTCGAGGTCTCCGTGTTCTTCCTGACGTCCTCCACAACATCCTTCCCCATGTTCTTCCATATTTGCTAACCCCCACTGTAATTAACCGGTCATAATTCAACTGGTTATTGGTATAATAGTAGTATTGTATCTGTATATATGTTATTTATCTATTCCTGATAATTAGGAAAATCTCATCTTCCAGTAACTTTTTCAAAATCAAACTCTTCTCCCTCATTCCAGAGGAGATCGAATTCCTTACTCAGATTTTTCGCAAGCCCTGCATCCCGGATTTTCACAACCGAAAGGATGCGGTCATTATCCTGAGGATGGAGCTGAAACAGCACTACAACACTGTCGTCAAAGGTGCCAAAGCAGGAATTAAAACTCTTCTGGACAAGCCTTATCTTCATACCTTTTTTTAACTTGTAGAAATCCTCATCTCCAAGCAGTGAAATCATAGAAGAAAGAGATGTAAAGCGATGAGATCCCAGCAGCCTGATTTTGACCCCTCGGTCAATAGCTGTTAGAACTTCAGGCAGCAAGCTGGGAACGATGGGCATTCCGAATAAAGGAGGAATTATAAGTACTGACTTTTTTATTTCTCCATAGGTAGAAACAGCAAACTTCCTGATTTCGGACTCGGTTACGGCAGTCGTCCAGAAGACCTCATCTTTTCGTTTCTGAGTAGGTATGGTTTTCAAAACCTGTTTTACCTCTTCAATAAAACCCTTTAAAGTTATGACTTCTCTTTCAAACTCGGACTTTCTTCTCTCAAAAAATAAATTCAAGGCAATTTCAGGATCAACCGCCCTGAACTTTTTAGGCCTTGAAGCCTGGACTTCTACAAAACCTTTTCCTGCCAGTGATTCAAGAACAGTGTATATCTTCCCATAGGGTACGTCAGCATCCCTGCCGATGTGATTTGCCTCGGAGACTCCGAATTTTAAGAGAGAAAGATATGCAGATGCTTCATAAGCCGTCAGCCCGATGTCCTGAAGAAGCCTTTTCTTTTGCATAGGTAATTCAACAATTGGGAACTTAAAAATATTTCTAAAAAAACTTCAATCCAGAAACTCCATTCATTTTCAATAATATCAAATGTTTTTGAGTATGCTTTTTCTCCAAACTCATTTGTTTAATGATAATATAATTCTTACATTCTATAATTCTTACACTCAATTTTGAACTGAGTCGATAAAAAGAATGTAGCGTTACTGTCTGTATTTTCTAGAATAATATAAGCTTATTATTGATGAATCACTCTATTATTGTTGGGTATTGAAATTGAATATTAAATAGAGTTCTAAAAATTTTATATAGGATTCTAAGGTTTTGTTCTTGGATAAGATTGCTATATTTATAGGATAAAAAAAGATCGAAGTTACTTTCAAGAGGCAATGGGGAGTAGTATGACACCGACAGATGACTTAAGAGAGGAACACAGGATTATCAAACAAGTAATACTGCCAGTCCTTGAAGAAATATGTGCGGAAATAGAATCTGGTAGAAGTGTAGAACAGAATAACCTTGAAGGATTCATAGTATTCGTTAAAGAATTTATTGAAAAATCTCACTATGTAAAAGAAGAAAATTACCTTTTCCCGGAGATGGAAAAAGCAGAAATTTTAGGGGCAAAAGAACTGATAACTTCCCTTAAAAAAGAACATGAAGAGGAAAGGCAATATATTAATGAAATTAATAAAGTAATTTTTGAGAAAGAAGAAAATAGGAAACTCTCTGCTATGGTTGAGTACTCAAGAGCCTATATGCGGCTTTTGGTTCTGCATATTGACAAGGAGGAGAATGAACTTTTTCCAATGGCTGATGCCTATCTCTCACCGACTGTCCAGAAAGATTTGCTTAAATCTTTTGAAGATGTGGATACCGGAATAATAGGCCCTGAAAGACAAGAGGAACTCAAAATGTGGCTGGAAGGAAAAACTTATGTAAAGCCAGAGTAGGCACTTGAGTTCCACACCCCGAGTCCCGTCTCGGGAGGAC
>DAQQ01000254.1:0-7460 GCA_002508465.1 Methanosarcina sp. UBA7
GGGGTGACGACGGAAAGCCGCTTGCCCTCGTGGAAGCAAAGCGCACTAAAAGAGACCCGCAGGTTGGCCAGCAGCAGGCAAAACTCTACGCCGACTGCCTGGAAAATCAATTCGGGCAAAGGCCGATCATCTTTTATTCAAACGGGTACGAAAACTGGATCTGGGACGATTCCAGGTATCCTCCGAGGCAGGTGCAGGGCTTCTACAAAAAATCCGAACTCGAACTCCTTATCCAGCGGCGCAGCAGCCGCAGGTCTCTTTCCGAAGCTCAAATTAACTCCAAAATTGCAGACCGCTACTATCAGACCAGGGCTGTCCGGCGCATAGGAGAAGCTTTTGAACAGGACAATGACAGAAAAGCCCTGGTAGTAATGGCAACAGGCGCTGGCAAGACCCGTACGGTTATTGCGCTTTGCGACCTTCTCATGCGCTGTAACTGGGTCAAACGTGTGCTTTTCCTGGCTGACAGGGTAGCTCTGGTCAACCAGGCAGTAAACGCCTTTAAGCGGCATCTTCCTGACTCTGCACCTGTGAACCTTGTAACAGAAAAGGACACCGACGGGAGAGTATTCGTTTCAACCTATCCGACAATGATGAAGCAGATAGAAGAAATAAACAACGGACAGCGCCGCTTCGGTGTCGGGCATTTTGACCTTGTAATTATTGACGAGGCACACCGTTCGGTTTTCAAGAAGTACAGAGCTATTTTCGACTACTTTGACTCTCTTCTTGTTGGTCTCACAGCAACGCCCAAAAATGAAATCGAACGCAATACCTACAGCCTCTTTGACCTTGAACCCGGTGTTCCAACCGACGCCTACCAGCTTGAAGAAGCTGTAAAAGACGGTTTCCTGGTCCCTCCGAAAGCAGTTTCAGTGCCGTTAAAGTTCCAGCGCCAGGGAATCAATTACGACGACCTCTCAGACGAGGATAAGGAGCAATGGGAATCTCTGGATTGGGGGGACGAAGACGGAGAAATCCCTGATAGGGTGGAAGCCGAAGCTGTCAACAAATGGCTGTTTAATAAAGACACCGTAGACAAAGTGCTGGCACACCTGATGGAACGGGGCCTGAAAGTTGCTGCCGGTGACCGCCTGGGTAAGACCATTCTCTTTGCCAAAAACCAGGCTCATGCTGAGTATATTGCCGAACGTTTCAATGCCAATTATCCGCATTTCAAAGGCGAGTTTGCCCGTGTTATCACTTTCAAAACCGAATACGCCCAGAGCCTGATAGACAATTTCTCTATCAAAGAAAAAGCCCCGCACATTGCCATCTCAGTGGACATGCTTGACACAGGAATTGACGTGCCTGAGGTCGTGAATCTGGTGTTCTTCAAACTGGTGCGTTCCAGGACAAAGTTCTGGCAGATGGTCGGACGTGGGACAAGGCTCTGTCCTGACCTTTTCGAGCCTGGAAAAGACAAGCAGTTCTTTTATCTTTTCGATTACTGCCAGAACCTGGATTTCTTCAGCCAGAACCCGGAAACCACTGACGGTACACTGGGAGATTCTCTTGGTACACGCCTGTTCAAGTCGCGGCTTGAATTGCTCTCCGAGCTTGACAAGAAACTTGCAGTTGACAGTGATTGCGAAATCGGCGCTGAAACCTCGGAAATATATGGTGAACCGAAAACGGAAGCTGAAGTCCGCTTCTCGATTGCCGAAACTCTACACAATGAAATTGCCTCAATGAACCTCGATAACTTCGTAGTGCGTCCCAGGAGGAGGTTAGTCGAGAAATACTCAAGGCCCGAAGCCTGGATAAAGCTGTCCGGGGAAGACTTCTCCGATCTTTCTCATGAAGTCGCAGGTCTTCCCTCGGAATTACAACCTGAAGCAGAGGAAGCAAAACGTTTTGATCTCCTGGTCCTGAACCTGCAGCTGGCCTTACTCCGTGCCGAGCCGGCCTTTGAGCGTCTGAGCAACCAGGTCAGAGACATTGCAGGTCTCCTTGAAGAAAAATCAGCCATTCCTATGGTACGTGACCGGATGAATTTGATTCTTGATGTACAGACCGATGAATGGTGGGAGAATGTGACAACTCCCATGCTGGAAACGCTTAGGCGGCACCTCCGAGATCTGGTAAAACTGATAGAAAAACACCGCAGAAAGCCGATTTACACTGACTTCGAAGATGAACTGGGCAGCGAAGCCGACGTGGAATTACCTGGTTTTGCCGAAGCAGGAGATTTTGAAAAGTTTCGTGCCAAGACCCGTGCTTTCCTCCTGGAACATCAGGACAATGCCGTAATCCATAAGCTTCGGATGAATATTCCATTGACAGCAACTGATCTTGATGAACTTGAGCTGATACTCTCTGAAAGTGGATTTGGAGGACCGGAAGAAATTGCCCGTGCAAAACAGGTATCAAACGGACTCGGACTCTTCGTGCGTTCACTCATAGGGCTTGATAGGGAAGCTGCAAAACAGTCGCTTGCTACATTCCTGGCAGGTAAAACACTGACTGCAAACCAGATAGAGTTCATAAACCTGATCATTAACCATCTTACCGCGCACGGAGCAATGGATGTAGCATTACTTTACGAATCACCATTTACTGACCTTACACCACAGGGCCCGGATGGGCTTTTTACCTCAACTCAAATTGATGAATTAATAGCCACATTGGAGCGGATTACGGCAACAGCACTAGTGCCTCCCTATTCTCAACAAATCATTGCTTGAAAATTTTTAATTTTATAGAAGAAGTAAGAATTACAAGCAAATACAGGAAAATGTTTAACACCCATTTTGAATGGACTGAACAGAGAACTGAATGAAAGACTGAATAAAAGACGGAACAAAGTTAACATATACTAAATAATTCAAATAGTATAAAAAAGAATTTTCGGAGTGAGCCGACCGAATTTTGTAAACAGTCGACTGAGTTTACTGCCGATTCAACTTAGTAGCTTTTTTTAATCAATTGATTATTACTGTATAAACCGGAAGTGAGAGCTTTTTACAGGCTCTTAAGGCTTCACAGTATCAATCAAGTCCAGAATTCTCAGAGCAAGATGTGCACCGTTTGCTCCGTTATCTATCCCTACGCTTCCTACAGGCACTCCCGGGGGCATCTGGGCAATGGAGAGCAGGGCATCGAGTCCGCCAAGCTTCGCACTAACAGGGACTCCTACTACAGGTCTTTTTGTTCTGGAGGCTACAACCCCGGGAAGGGCTGCAGACAAACCTGCAATCGTAATAAAGACCTTTGCATCGGTGCTTGAGACGTAGCTTTCAAGTTCGTCAGGGTTCCTGTGAGCAGAGATGACCATTACTTCGTAAGTGTATTTGCTCTTTTCAAGTACGGACACCGCACGGTTGGCGATAGACCTGTCGGATTCGGAACCCATAATTACTGAGATATCAACCATTTTTAGCTTCTCCTGAGCAGTCAGGGCAGGCTTCCTTTGCCGCTTAACTCGTTTTGGCGCTCAATACTCATCCTGATAAGAACCTCAAAAATGGCCTTTATGGAACCCGGATCAAGGTTGAGCTCGGTTGCGGCATTTAAAGCTCTGTTAATTACAACCTCGTTTTGCTTCTGGTCATTTATCGAAGTTCCATTTATTCTTTTTGATTCAAGCACTCTTTCGGCCATATTTACTCTTCTATCAATGAGGGCAAGTATTTCCCTATCAATTTCCTCGATTTCTCTGCGGATGTCCTCAAGTTCGTTCAAGTGAACCCCTCGTTTTATAAAGACATTGCATCTCTGTTATTTATAGAGGTTTCTATAACCCTGCCTTCCATCCCACAGCTCTCCCAGGCCGACCTGAGCTCTTCTATCTGGTTTTCTTTAACAAGAGCAACATATGCCGGGCCGGAGCCGGATAGACTTACCCCTTTTACACCGCATTCCAGGGCTTGAAGAATGCATTCGGTATCAAAGCCAAGGGCGTTGCAGTAGAGGAAACCGTTTAAAGTCATTGCTTTTTCATACTCTCCTGCAAGTGCAAGTTCGTATGCCATATCTATATACGGAGCAATGAGTTCCGAACGTTTAACATTTGTTTGTGAACTGAACACTTTCCTGTTCGGCGCAAAGATAAGGACCTTTGAATTGTATTCCTCTCTTTTAAGCAATTCCAGTTTCCGATTGTCGGTAATCACAACTCCGCCGAAAAAAGAAGCACAAGCGTCATCAAAAGACCCTGTTATGGTTACTTTTGCTTCTCTTGCAGCTCTTACCCCAAGTTTTACAGCGTCAAGAGGAGGCATTGATTCTCCTATAGCGTTTAAAGTTGCCAGTACGGTTGCATTGGCAGCTGCACTGCTGCTCTTGAGTCCGCCTGCAAGAGGAATATTGCTGCTTGTTTTTACCTTGCCCCCAAGTTTAATCTCGAAGTGCTCAAGCACAAGTTCGACACACCTTTCAATAAGAAAAGTGTCTGCTTCAGGCATTCCCTCAATTGATCCGCGGACTTTTCTTTCGCGGTCCGAGAGTTCCACCTCTGAATATGTTTTTAAGCCGGTTCCGAATGCCGCACCTTTCCAGGTTGCAAATGCCGCGATAATGGTTCCTGCTCCAGACGCGCAGGCGTGCCCTTCAAGTATCATCATCCTCAGAATGCATTATTCTTTAATATTTTTTACTGCGTTCCTTTACAGGATCCGGGTCTCCTGAAATACAAAGCTTTGAAAAGTATTCATAAAAAAGCGGAAATTTACAAACATAAATAGCAAAGTCTAATCACATATACAAGAAAGATTTCCAAATATTAGCAGAGGATACTATTTGAATCAGGAACAAACGTTTCTAATTTCAGATCTGACGAATTTAATCAAAAATATGAAATAATTATCAGGGCCAGGAAAGTATAGCAGGCAGGTGGATCTACTTACATTGCTTCCCATCCTTAATAATGGACTGAAAAAACGGGGACCGAACCAGGCACAAAGGTTTTATTCAATCCCCAGCCTGACGGAGAACTACTGAAAACTTCAGTTCTTGGAGTGCGGTCAATAAAAATGGAAAGATTTTCAAGGTAAAATTTCTATGTATTACCAGATAAAGATCTCAAAAGTAATAAAAGAGTTAAATATATAACTAACATCTTAAATCGAGATAATTGATTTACCTTTCAATGCTCTGAGCTGCTCAAAAAATATTTTTAGATATATAAAAATATTTTAGAGTTTCTGAAAGATATCTTAAGTACATAGAGAAAAATTGAGCTGTAAAATGTTACAAAAAGAATTAAGTGAGAAAGATACCAGAAGATATTCTAATAAAAACAATTTATATTTTTAAGATTGAATGGATAAAATAGGAAAAAATATAAAGTAAAGTGCAGAACATCAGTGCACATATAAAAAATTAATACTTATAAAAAATTTGGAAGAGCTTGAAGTCTTCTGGATAGAAAGCTTTTTGTTTATGGATAAAAAGCTTTTTTATTAATGTGGTGAGGGAATTAGGCGATAGAAAGCAATTTATTTATATTCTGGTGTTATTTCCACGGAGGCACTTTCTATTCTACCGTAGAAAGGATCTTAAACTTCCAATTTACTTCCAGATATACTGGAAAGGGAAAAAACATCTACAATTTTCCCCAATCCCCTCAGTACGATAAATAGAAGTTACATAAATGCATGGATCAAGAAATTAAATTTAAGTACCAATCCGTAAAGGAAAGCAATCCGAGAAATCCTTAGGTACTATGCTTTTCCCAAAGGAGGGAAGCTATGAATATGTTTGAACGATTTAAGGTAAGCTTTTCAAAAATGTTCAATAAACTGTTCAAGAAAAAAGGAGCATGCATAGGAATTTACGGCCCCCCAAATGCCGGTAAGACGACCCTTAGTAATCGGATCCTCAAGGATTGGGTCGGAGCTGATGAAACTATGGGTTCTGTTTCTCATATAGCTCATGAAACCCGGCATGCCAAGAGAAGGAACGAGATAAGTATTGAGACCAATGGGCACACAATCAACCTTGATATCGTAGACACGCCCGGGCTTGCCACAAAAATCGATTTCCATGACTTCATGGAGCAGGGAATGAGTGATTCCGAATCCAAAAAACGGTCCAAAGAAGCAACAGAAGGCGTAATCGAAGCTGTCAAATGGCTGGATGACCTTGACGGTGTCATACTTGTTATGGATTCTACAGAAAATCCCTATACCCAGGTCAATGTAACAGTAATAGGGAACATGGAAGCCAGAAACCTTCCGCTTCTGATAGTAGCAAACAAGGTAGACCTTCCTGATGCCGATCCGTCCGTCATAAAGGAAGCTTTCCCCCAGCATCCCATGGTGCCAGTTTCTGCCCTTGAAGGAGTGGGAATGGACTCGTTTTATGAAGCTCTAGCAAAACAGTTCGGGTGATCCGTATGCAGGGAATTCAACTTGATTTGGTATCCGAAGCCAGAATCTCTCAGATGGCTTCGATGGAAAAGGTCAGATACATAATCGATGAGGTACGAAAAGGTAAAATCCTGGTGCTTGAAAAGGGCCTGAACCCGATGGAGGAAGCAAAGCTTATAGAAATGACAATGTCAGTGATTCAGCCTGATGTTTTTTCGGGCATCGAGATGCAAAGTTATCCTGCAAATACGGACGGCTCATTTCTTGGAAAAATTCTCAAAAGACAGAGCAGTAAGAGACTTACGGTAATAGGGCCTGCAAACCAGCTCAAAACCCTTAAAAAAGATCGGAATCTCATAAGTGCACTTGTCTCTGCAAGTAAGTAAACGAAGTGGAAGCAATGTGTGCCCAGAAGACCCAAGATGAGGAAGCTATAATCTACCCTCCCCAGACTCTAGGCTCCTTTGAGATGGGCAGGAATGACGTCAACTTAATCTGTACTTACGGGAAAATCGCCGTGTGGTTTGGACGGAAAGTTCCTGATTACATTATAGCGCAGATACTAATTGGAATTTCAAAAGTTGACCAGTCTACAGTTCATGAATTTGAAATTATATGCAACTTTGATGAGATTACGGAATATGAGAGTAAAGGGTACACACTCGTGTCCTATGGAAAAACAGCCGGTGGTTATCGCGTAAACTATAGTATTCCTTTTTCCAATAAAAAAGCCCTTTTTCACTTATCAAAATTTATACTTGAAGAGCTCCAAAAAGGAGAAACACGTAAAGACTTTTATTGGAATGGGAACGACTGTGACATCCAGAGGCTATATCACGAATTTAAAAGTAATATTGAAAATTGGGAACTGAAAACTATTAATTATAAAACTGAGTCGCAAGCAAGCAGATAAAGTCAGGACTGCCAGCACTGCAGTAAGGTGAAAGGAAGGCTTCCGAAGTTTGCCCTGAGATCTGTACTGTAGATTTGAGTAAGGATTTTGGTAAAGTTTCAGGAGCATTTTCTATTGATGCTGACATAGGCAGGTAAATAAGACATAATCAGTTAATTGTTATCAGTTAACTGTTATCGGTTAATCGTAATTGGTTAATTGTTATCGGTTAACTGTTATCAGTTAATCGTAATTGG
>DAQQ01000051.1:0-220 GCA_002508465.1 Methanosarcina sp. UBA7
CCATCATAAACTTCGTCTACAGTGGGATGACCATCGTGTTCACGCAGGAAAGCAAGTATTTCAACTCTCTGATTTGTGTATTTCATGCCAGCTTTGTCTGTGGGCTTCATTGCCGTCCACCTAAACTACCTGTGAAAGCAGATTTACTTAGATATACATGATATCCATTACTAAATGATATTTATTATTATTTAACAATTACTATCAATCACTTTATTTC
>DAQQ01000051.1:321-8206 GCA_002508465.1 Methanosarcina sp. UBA7
TTGTTTGCAACATTAATTGGAAAAGAAATCTAAATTTTATTGTACATTTGGATACAACAGTCTCAAATTTTGTGCGATTTACCTATATTATTTACTAATAAACTTCTGAACTAACCTGCATCCATGTGCTTAACCTACACCTCTGTGCTATATCTAAGGATTGCAGCAATGCCTCCAAAAGCTATAATAAGTTGAGAGCCTTCGTCAAAATCCGTTGATACAAAAGCAATTCTTGCATTGCCTTTATCAGCGAGTTCTGAGAATTCGCCGATGATATCAATAACATCCGTGACTTCAAGTGCAGAACCACATTCAGGACAATTTCCTGCAACAGGAACAGCTTCATCTGGTTTCCATCTTCTTGTCCGTTTATTCTCATATCCACAAACACTGCATTTGAGAGTTACTCTTTCAGACCGCAGGTCTTCAGAAAGTAAAAGCACATCAACTGCCTTTATTTCAAGGTTTGTCCGTACATTATCTTCTCCATAAGATACTTTACCAGACTCAGTAGCAAGCTCTCTAAAAAATAGTTCCATATCTCTCTTTTGCTTAATTAAGTCAATACCCTGGAGAGTGTCATCTGCTGCATTTATTAATTCAGAAAAACCTGATTCGTCCGTATACCCCGTATCGAACAGTCCAAGAACCTTTTTCTGAAGCTCATAATGTAGAAATCCACCTTCACCGAACTCTTCTTTAGTTGGAGAATGCCCTCCTATAAGAATGCCTTTAAGTTCAGCTGGCTCCACTTCAAGAAATGCCTCATTTGCAGCATTCCCTATTCTTTTGTAGAAATCATGAATAGCAATGCGTCTGAGCTGTTCAAAGCGATGTGCACTCTGACCTCCTTTTCTTTGTTTGCCAGGGACAGTAGAGTGGAGATGCTTAATAACTTCAGTTTGCCTACCTACGAGCATTCCGATAGTTGCTTCTCTTAAATCCAGAAGTATAAGTCCATAAGTACTGCACTCTCTGAGCATTTTCTCAAGGGGCTCAAGATAAAAAACGGAGTCACAGTGATATATGTAATCTACAACAGGTTCCGGAGGAATAAGAACTTCATTTACCATGCCTGTCCTGTTAGTTCCGGTATCGTCAGGCCCTGCAAAATAAACAATCCCGTTTTCTGGTAATTTGTTAAGCGATCTTAACTTTGCCAACAAAAAATCAAGTGTTCCCTGTACGTTATTGCCGGTAAGTTTAGACTTAATGTCCGAAGACTGCTCATGCTCTTCTCTCAAATGATTTGTAGCATCTGAAATCTGTATATCAGAAGGAATATAAAGGGAAATTAATTCTTTGCTCTTTCCACTTTTATTTCTCAGAATCTCAAGCTTCTTTTTTAATACATATTTTTCATACGTACAGTATTCAGCCGTTCCGACTTCCTCCTTTTCTCATAAGCATGCAACTCAGTTGTTATGGCAAACTGAGGTAGACTTAATAAAAGTAATTCAACAATTTGTTATCCCTTAATTTTATTTGCACTAGGCAGTTATTACGACAAGGAAAATACTGCCAGTTGTAAAGACCACCGACAATTACCATATTTACATAGATTTATATTTATTAGAGTAAATTTGCAAATACACAATGACTTTACACATAAAAATCATGAAAAGAACAGAGTTCATGGACATCATATATCCATGAACCATTGCACACGATCAATATTTGCACCGGAGCAAGTCGAGATCTTCCTTCAAAGCCTCACTGTTCTGGCGCCCGTTTTTGTTGATCCGTCAGTTTTGTCTTGGTGGTATAAGCTCATTCGCTCTGATCCGTTCGTTTTAGTCTGTTCTCTAATTTTTTGTGGGGTTACAACCTATAATTATCCCCAAACTTATTTAAAATAAATTATATGAAAAATTGGTTCTGAACAAATAATATTTTCAGGTAAAATGTTTTGTTAGTAAACAACATTAAAATATTAATTATGATTATAAATTTTTCTTATTTCAATGAATCATTTTTATATTTTCTGCAACTAAACCCTGTATGATTTTTTCTGTTGACAAAAAAGTAGTGTATACCAGCAATGATCACAAATATGCCAGCTATGATCACAATGACTATGTGCTGCTATAACTGCAACCGTAAACGTGCCGTGAATACCAAATGTGATATCCCTAACGTTAGCATGGCTGTTAAAATGCCCATAACCTGTGGAATTTTTCTTTTGGAGTTACATCTCCTACGAATGCAAAAGATAGCGACATAAGTATAGCCCATCCAATACATTGTAAAACACGAGCGACTATAAGCATGTTAATAGAAAATGATAACCCGCAAACTAATGATGCAGTTGTAAAAATCACAATCCGATTAAATATAGCCATTTTTATCCAAACATACCTCCAATGCGTCAATCCCCACAATAAAGGCGGTTATTGACAATAAATAGCTAAGGACAATCCATTGAACACTTGAAAATCCGATTTTCACTTCTATATTTTCTATAACCCAACTCGCTCAAAATTTTTCATGGCGTGCTCTGCAACACATCTATCATACTCGATAGTGGTTATTTTGCCTCCATATTCTTTTATTATATTAGCCATTGAAAAAGTTGAATAGCCTATACTCGTTCCAATTTCTAATACTTTCATTGGATGAATCAGCCTACACAAGATCTGAATCATTCTGGAGACATCCTCCTCAATTATCGGCCCAAATTTTTTCAGACTTGTGGATTCAATATATTCTTTCAGACCGATTCCTTTTTTCATAAAAATGATTAATATAATAACTTGCTTTTTCTAAATTCATATTAGTGTCAAGAAAATTTAGTTATTCATCATTTAAAGTTCATAATCATTGTGTTCTGACAAGAAGCTACTAAAGATTATGCTCAAAATTAAATTTTCATAACACTAGTTCTTCCTGTTCGATAAGTAGTTAAGTAATTGATCTAAACTTTTTGATAGGTTGTCTATAGATTCCTCATCCATTTTTTCTAAAACTTCATTAAGAAGGTTTTTACCAACCTGGTTATGTATACTTTCAATAAGTCTTCTACCTTCATTTGTAAGAGCTACTCGACTAACTCTTAAATCACTCTTATCCTTAATTTTTTCAACTAAACCTTTTTTTTCCAGTCGTTTGATTCTTTCTGATAAAGTATTTGGAGCATTGCCTATGCTGCTGGCAATTTCTCCTACAGTAGGCAATTGTGTTTCATTGGAAACGTTTAGTTCCAATTCGTCCAGTTTTATAAGTAAATGGAACTGTTCCAAACTCAAATTAGATTGTTGAGCAATTTCGTGCCATTTCAGTTCCATTATTTTATTTATAGAATCCCAATTCTCAATTATTTTCAGTGCTTTGCATTCACGTATTTCCATCTCTTTTCACCCCCAATAGATCGTTACACGATTATATCGTTATAAGATGCAAATATGTCGTTATAAGATATAAATACGTCGTTATTAGGTATAAATATCTAAGTTATTAAAAATAACCAATAGTTTCAGAGAATAAAGAGCAATACAGCAGCGAAAAGTGCAGGATATTTTCGATTATTTACTTTAGTAAATATATCCTGTTAAAACGACAACCAATAACTGGTGCATCGATTCAAAAATTGATCCATGATCGAAGGAAGAATTTATTAATCAATGGATAGGTTTAGAATTTCAGTTTTATGAGTGTACTTAGGAATCTAAGCACTAGTGTTAGAAATTGACGTTGAATTTTAATCTTTATCAAATTTTCAAGTTAAAATTACAATAAGCAAGCAGCGATTATTATAATAACAAAGAAATAGTTTCAATCTCTATTAAGTTTTCAAGTTAACTGAAGTTTACCGGCGTTTCAAGATCATTACAAGAAGGCATAAACCATGAAGATAAGAACTGTATTTAGAATTATACTTAGAACTATATTAGACATATCAATTTTATGTGTAATCGGTATATGTCTTTTTGCCACTGTTGCACTTAGCGGAGATCCAGAAAATCAACTGACTTGTGCTTTATTAGTCGGCTTGTGTTTTGCAATTGTGTATATTCTTTGGGGTGCAGTGGAAAAACTCAAATGATGGACAATTGAGCTTGATCGTTTGCGAATTTCAGAAAATACAATGTACAGGAAAACTCAATAGGCTCAAAGGCAAAGGAAAATTAATGTTGATAGCAAAGGGAAAATTTTAAAATTATTTTCCCGGTTGGAAGTTCATTTTTTGGCTATAATATACCTTTACTCAAGGTTTTCATGTTCTTTTCTTTTGTATTCCTTATTTTGTATTCCTTACTGTCAAGCTGACATTATATTTTCCTGGTCCATTAAGTATGTACAGAACTTTTAGTTGTTAAGCACATGTTGTCCACAAAGTTTCAGTTTCACCAGGTTGCGTTTTCTGAGCTGCCAGTGAATAGCCAATAAACTGAACTAAGAGAGGTGCAAAACTCCCATTGACATTACTACTGAAATTAGCTACCTGATGTTGATTCCGGATCTGGGATGAGAGCAAGCCCTCCAAGAGAGAACTCGAGATTCACTTGGGTTGAACAGTAAGCTAAAAAAGAAGAAATGAGGATCTCCTCATTCTTTTTCGAATTCTTACTTCACTGTAATGTATCCAGAAGCTGTTTTAGTAGCGCTTCCCTTTGAATTCTTAACTGTCAAGCTAATAGTATATTTTCCAGATTTACTGTATGTATGTGCTGGGTTCTTAGAGGTTGAATACGTTCCATCTCCAAAACTCCACTTCCATGAAGTTGGGCTGTTGGTACTTTTATCAGTGAATTGGACTTTCAGAGGCTTTTTTCCTGAAGTTGGAGATGCAGTGAAAGAAGCTGCAGGAGCTTTTACAGGAGCTGCAACGTTTATATAACTAGATTTAGTTACAGTATTACTTCCTGCAGCATTCTTAATTGTTAAGCTTATAGTGTATTTTCCTGCTTTACTGTATGTATGTGCTGGGTTCTTAGAGGTTGAATACGTGCCGTCTCCAAAACTCCATTTCCAGTAAGTGGGGGAACCTGTACTCTTGTCAGCAAACTGAACTTTGAGTGGAGCATTTCCGGAAGTTGGAGAAGCCGATAAAACTGCAACAGGCTTTACAGAAGCTGCTTTTACAGTAATGTAATTTGTTTTTATTTCTGTGTCTTTGCCTGCTGCATTACTAACAGTTTCTTTCACCGTATAAGTTCCGGGTTTTGTATAGGTATAAGTTGGATTATACTGAGTTACCAGAGCAGATCCATCTCCAAAGCTCCATTTCCACGCTGTTGGTGATCCAGTGCTTTTATCAGTAAATTTGACTGTCAGTGGTGTATATCCTGAAGTTATGGAAGCAGAAAAATCAGCAGCTGGGATTTCTGAGTCAAGGGTAACCATGTAAATATCCTCATTTCCATTTAGGTTGTCAGTATATACTATTTTATTATCATAAAGAGCCGGATCATCAACGTACCTGAATGGCAATTCAATCCAATTTTCAGTAGAAAAGTCATATAAGACAGTATCTATCCCTGTAAACATATCATTATAGATTATAAGGTTACCATATACTGACAGATCATATGGCATCATTGCCCCAAATGACTCTTGAGTTATCTTTTTAGTAGAGATATCATAAAATACAATTTTTGCAACACCCTGGTTATCCTCAGTAAACCAAATTACATTGTTACCGTAAATTGCAGGAGACCCTCCGCTGGAAGTAAGTTGAATTTCCTTTTTAGTAGAAAGATCATATAAGTAAACACTATGACCATACTTTGAATTGTCGTCCTCCCAAACTATATAGTTACCATATACACCAGGATACGTCTGGTTTGCTGTGTTCGTTGTTATCCTAGTAGTTTTTTTGGTAGAAATCTCATACATATAGATATCAGAATTACCGTTTCTGTCATCAGACCAAACAATCTTATTACCAGATACACAAGGATCTACGGCCCAAACATTTGCAGTAATTCTTGTCTGGACTTTGTTTTTCATATCTGTTAAGTAAATATCACTTCCGCCATTCCTAGAATCTTGCCAGACGATATAATTTCCCCAAAGAGAAGGATTCCATTGATCAGCCGTATTGGTTGAGAGCCTTGTTTCTGTCAATGCAGACCCTATTCCACAGCTTGCCATCAGTACAAAAACTATAAGCAAAATCATCGTACTTTTTTTCATGTACCACACTAGAAAAACCTCAACATCATTATTAAGTGGACTGTGAGTCACTTAAAACTAAAGCGTTCTGAACTTTTGAGAATCCCACAGCATTAATATTCAACATTTATACAATTATTTAATTTTATCGATATTTTTTATAAATCGAATACTTAAGTCTAAAAAAGGACTAGGTAAAGTTACCTTCCCTTAATTTAAATGATACACATAATAAAGAAATGAGTCCAAACAATAACTCAAAAGCAAGCGATTTTTCGTTTTTCCAGATATTTTACTTGTAATAGTGCTTGTGTCGTCCTTCAAATTACCCATTTAACTATTCCTGCAGACTCTGGTACTTGAGTGCTCTTCTTCCTTTCTCTCCAATTTTACGAATAATAGTATTCTGAGATTACAAATCCCAGATTCGGCAGATTAACGCAACTATAGATATATATTCATATTTCTCTCCCATTAGACCCAAAATCTTCCAGTGAATCTCTTCCATATTTAGAATTTCTGACTTTTTTCCCTCTTTTCTGCGTTATAAGTTCTGTAATTCCTGAAACTTGAGAAATATCCATCTCATTGTCGGTCTTTTCGTTGGTTTTCCTTTCTGATCCGGAACCGTTTCAGTCTCTTCTTCTAATTTTGTCCTTAATTTCCATTCTGCAATTGAATAAATCATTAAACAGAGAACCATTATCGTTGTCAACTTCACGTTCTCGGAAAACTCCAGCAATGAGACCAAGGTGACCTAAGAATCTTGTACGTTTTATTGAGGATTCGGCTCTTCGACTGTTGTTTTTATCTGCCATGGAAGATCCAGAACAAATAGGAAAATTAGTTATATGAACTTATATGTCTACCTGCCGAATACAGGATACATTAGATTTAAAGCTGGTTAACATGTGGTCCAACTCCCACGAAACATATAAAACTGAACCATTTTTCCATTAAAGTTTAGCATGTGAGATTATGTTGGATCCTATGTAAACCTCATAACTGCACACAATTATGGAGCATCATTTCAAAATCGCTATCATCGAAAATTATAGAAAATGAAATGTCGACCTGCCGAAAGTAGACTGTATTAGTGATCAAGAATGTACCTACAATCATTGAGAAGATTCCCAATATCAGTAAAATTTGAATCTTTTTAGTCGACTGTTATTCTCCCCATTATCTCCATTTTAGTAAGCCTTTTTCAAATAGGGACAGTTTACTAATAGTTTTATGGTTTTGTATTCACCATTTACATTTGAGTTTACCTAACACTGATTTTTTAAAAATATTTTGTTTAAAAGAAAATTTTAGTTTTTCTCTTTTCCACGAACAACCATGACTGGAACTTTAGAACTTCTTACTACTTTTTCAGCAACACTTCCTAATAGAAATTTATCGAATCCTGTTTTCCCGAGAGTACCCATTACTATCAGGCTCATTTTATTGTTTTCTGCAAAATTGATGATTTCATTACTTGGATCCCCTCTTAAAAGAACTCCTTTTATTTCTATCCCGGAGTCTTCTCCGATCTTTTTAATTTTAGATAATATTTTTTCTCCTTCACTCATCATCATATCATAAAATAAATTTTTATCAATAGTCCAGCTTTCAGAAATTGTAGAGCGTGTGTCTACTACATGAAGGGCATAGACAGTAGCTCCAGTAAGCTTTGCAATCTCAATGCCATAAGAAATTGCCCTCTGAGTATCCTCAGATCCATCTGTTGCAATCACTATAGGTCGGTAAAACTCACTCATCATATTTT
>DAQQ01000269.1:0-5497 GCA_002508465.1 Methanosarcina sp. UBA7
TTGATGATTAAGAACTAAATGGCTTTTAGGATAAGCTCATTGAATATATTATTCGGAAATATTTTAAAATTTGTAATTTTACGGAAAAAATAGGTACACTGCCAAACTCATTGTTTTCTATCTTATCGAATGCTTCATTCCAGACAATTCCTTTTTCTCCCTTTTCTTGTTCTTTTTCTCCTTTTTCTCGTACTGAAACTGGTTTTGCTAACGCTACACAAAAAATTGAAAGTAAAGTTATTTAGGGAATTTTAATTCTCATTCTCATTATTTCTCCCCCCGAGCCATTTATCTGAACCTTTTCTTGGAGCATTGGGATAAGGAAATTTATAGTCGTCCTCCATTTGATCTTTATACCACCACCGGCTGTTGTTTCTTCATATCTGAGCACTTGAAATAATTGTTAGAACGCCATTCTCCAAATTCCTGATTACTACTCCAGCCACCACCAGCATCACATACCTCCCTGGGAGTATTGAAAGGTCCTTGTGAGCTATCGATGCTGTAAGTGAAGGTCCCGCCCATACCATCAGGTAAGTCTATGTAGTCTCGACCATCTGAACCTTTTCTTGGAGCATTGGGATAAAGGAAGTACCAGTCGTCCTCCACTGGGCCGCTCATCGTGCCATGGCCTGTGGCATGAAGCAGGTACTGTGGGCTACCAAATGGCTTATCCCAGATTTCGCTCTGATCCTCAATCGATGACCTTTTCAGCATAGGAGGAGGTTCAAAGGTTATGGTCTTGTTTGCGAATCCAGAATCGGGTGTACCCTGATACTCGCCGGTCACTGTGATATTGACAAGAACAGAATTTGAGTTTTCTGTAGTCCCAGTGAGTTTGAACACCTTGTCTAAAGAAATCTTTCCTCCAGCTGGAATTTCACCCGCATTATAGGTAGCAGGCGAGATACTCCAAACCATTGAATTCGTGCTTGCAGTTATGTAAACATTCTTGACCGCTTCATTAGCCTTATTTTCTATGTTGATTTTCACATCACGAGAGTCAGTTTTGCCTTCGGAACTTTGCTCTATCGAGACCGTAGGTCTAAGTGCGCTAAATGATGCTCGCCAAACCGTATAGACGTCACTTATGGCTTCCTGATAAGCTTGTCCAAGCTTGCTATTAATCGGAAGATTACTTTGACCACTTGTGGACTCATCAAGTATCTCTGTTTGGTTATATCGAGTATTATTGGCTATTTTCTTTGCGAATTCTTCTATATTTATATCAGCTCCATTTCCATTTCTCTTTTGTATTTCGATAAAGGTTGGGGAATACTCAACTTTGGAATATTCCGGTCGGCTGTAATTCCAGAAGGCATACCACTCCCATAATGAATGTGTGCTACTTTGTTCAGATAGACTCTCACCAAAAAGATCAGCAATGGGGGTGTCAATGTCACCTAGAGGAGTAGGGATTTTCACAATATAGCTATATGTTCCATCAGTATACCAAGGATCAAACCAATCGATTTTGCCGTCATTGTTTTTGTTACGCAATCCCATGAAATTAGAATATTCATAAGACCAATTCTCTTTACTATTGCTTTTTATCGGCTGAGGTTTGTTTCCCGGCCCTACCCGAACCTCAAACCCATAATCGGCCCATCCTCTACCTCTTAAAGGTGCATCATCAGGAAATACACCAGCCATATTTGGAATTGGATAGAATGGGTCCTGGTATTGCTCCTTACCCAAAGAATAATTGATTCGACCCATCCCTTCATTAGTTATTGGTAGAGGATAGCCAACAACCTTCTCAGGGAGAACGAGTCTATTGTCCAGCGTCCAGTACTGTGAGATATCTTCTGGTGGCATACCATTGACGTGGTAGGGACAACTCATATCAGCAACATAATGGGCAAGCCAGGCTGCATCATGTGCTGCCTTTTCTTGATTGTCAAAATTCAGCTTAAGAGAGTTATAGTACATTGAAGCCTCTAGTGGTGCTCCTCCTTTGTTAGTTCTCGGGTTATATTCATGTTTTGAATACGCAGTCGTAACGTCAGGACTTCCTCCTGTCACCTTACCAGATGAGCTTGCATATTGGCCTTCGTTAGTACTAATTAACTCAAATGAAGGAAAACCACTTCCATCAAATGCTGCATCATTGTTTAAATTCTCATAAGCTCGTTGGTCTATATAGTCATGGGAAGGCGCAATAGCACTCTCCAAATTAAGCACATCATTGCCCCTCACGCTTCCCCAAGCAAGAACTCCCTGAGACGTCATGATCAATAAACAAAATAGGAAGATAATTTGAATATATTTCATAGTCCCCTCCTGCATTCATACTGAATCTTTCTCAATTATTCAGATTTAATATATTGAGCTAATATATATATATTTATATAAATAATGTTTTATAATATATTAAGAATCAGTATTGAGAAACTGGCTTTCTAGTTGATCTCATCGTGACCATTCCCCACAGTTCAGTGAGGGAGTATTCAGTCGCAAAATTGATCGACTTAAAGAGGCAGAAGAACATTACAAAAGTGCTTTAGAAATAGATCCTAAAAATTCAGGTGTTCATTCAAACTATGGAACTCTATTAGTTAAAATGAGGCGATTAGATGAAGCTGAAACATAGCATAAGTTAGCTTTAGAGTATGATTCCCAAAACCCTTTTTTCATTATAATTATGGTGTTTTCCTTGAAGAGGCCGATAGATTAGGTGAGGCCGAAAAAGAGTATAGACTCGCTTCAGAAATTCATATTAATCCTGATGTTAACTATGACTTTGTACTTATATCCGCTAAGACCAGCCTGTTAAAAGATGTTGAGCCAATTTATAATAAGTCTTCCGGAAAAGATCCTATAAATGCAGTTATACATTATCGTCGTGGAGTTAATCTTGATGAGATGGGGTGAATAGGAGAGGCAGAGCAAGAGTACAAACTTGCTTTAGCAGGTTAGCCTAAATTTAGCTATTAATTCAAGTTATGCAATTCTGCTTAGTAAAATTGGTCGGCGAGAAGAAGCTGAAAAACATTATAAGCTATCTTTAGAAATAAATCCTTTGAATTTGGTTGCTCATGGAAATTATGGAGAACTTCTTTATAAAAGGAATCAGTTTGAAGAGGTAGAAAAACACTACAAAATACTTTTATCGAATGATCCGAAAAATCAACTTATAAATTATAATTATGCAGTTCTGCTTTACGATATGGATCGTCTTAAAGATGCTGCGACACATTGCGAAAATGTCTTAAAGAATGACCCTAATTACTCACACCTTTGTTTTTACTATAGTCTAATTATCTTACATTTGCCTCGAGTCTCAGACAAAAAAGTTATTAAGGAAATGGAAAAGGCGACTCGCTTATATGCCGAGAGTGAAGATAATTTTCACGAGCATCTTACTCATGCAATAATTTATGATGCACTTGCAGATAAATATTATCAACTTACACAAAAATACCCAACTATAAATATACCTGACTCAAAATGCTGGGAGTATACTGATGCCTCTGAAGATGAATATATTGAAGCAGGCAAACAGTGAGGAGAAGTATCTAAAGGGGAATTATTAGAAGAAGGATACATTCTTAAAGGAAGAGCTAAAGTTCGAAGGTCTGTTCTTTATACAATTTACCTAATGAAAACTCTAATAATGAAAATTTTTAATAAATGAATTACGCTGAGAGCTATAAGAGATTTTCAAATGCCATCGTACCTACATTTAAAGATAAATCTCAGAGTTTGTTCCTGCACTAATAAACTATCTAAAACTCAATAATGCACGTTGAAAAATTAAAGCAATATTTTTCGGATAGACAAGTAATAGGTATTAAAAAAGCTTAACTGAATTATAGAAAATTCAAACAAGGCTAAAAGGACTGATTGATTAATTGATTGATTGATTGATTGATTGATTGATTGATTGATTGATTGATTGATTGATTGATTAAATCAAATATAAATGCCTTTTAGACCTTGGATATTTTATTAGTTTTTCATCACTATTTTTACTTACTTTATTGTAATATAGTTAGAGATAGTTCTGGCATTACTTCCAGCAGCATTCTTTACTGTTAAGCTAACGGTTAGTTTTCCTTTCTTAATATACGTATGAAGCGGATTATGAGTTGTTGAAGTTGTTCCATCTCCAAAATTCCACTTCCATGAGGTTGGTGAGCCTGTACTCTTATCAGTAAACTGCACTTTTAATGGTTTAGTTCCTGAAGTTGGAGATGCAGAAAAAGCTGCAACCGGTTTTATGGGATTTGTCACTTTTATGTAGTTTGTTTTTGTTATCGTACTACTACCTGCAGAATTAGTTGCTGTAAGAGTCACAGTATGAATTCCTGTTTTAGTATATGTATGGATCGGATTATGGGTTGTTGAAGTAGTTCCATCTCCAAAATTCCATTTCCACGAAGTCGGATTGTTTGTGCTCTTGTCAGTAAATGTAACTACCAATGGTTTAGATCCTGAAGTTGGAGATGCAGTAAATGCAGCAACAGGTTTTACAGATTTTACTGAAGGACCTATAAACTGGCCGAAAGCTATAGGAATCAGCATATATTCCCCACTATCCACATCGCCTGTAACCTTGTTTGTTGCCGTGTTAATTACAGAAACACCGTATCCAGCGCCAGTATAACCCCGATTTATCACATATACTTTTTTTCCATCTGGAGTAATTGCAATTCCAACGTTATCATAGAATCCATCATCTATATTGGTTATTACTTTATTTGTTGAAGCATCAATAACCGGGACAAAGTTATAATAACCCATTGATGATACCGAACACGCCACATATACCTTTTTTCCATCTGGGGTAATCGCTATTTCATTTGGACTAAGTGCAAACCCATCAGGACCATTTCCTAATTTCACCGTGGCTGCAACCTTATTTTTCGTGGTGTCAATTGCAGAGATACTACTGCTGTCATGGTTCGCCACATATACTTTTTTTCCATTAGGACTTACTGCAACTCCACAAGGACCATTTCCTACTTTTACTGTGGCTGTAACCTTATTTGTTGCCGTGTCAATTACAGAGACGGTGTTTTTATCTGACGTCACATAGATCTGTGTTCCTGCTGGATTTACTGCAACTCCACAAGGACCATTTCCTACTTTTACCGTGGTTGTAACCTTATTTGTTGCCGCGTCAATTACAGAAACTGTGTTGCTGCCGCTGTTCGCAATATATACCTTTTTTCCTTCAGGACTTACTGCAACTCCATAAGGACCATTTCCTACTTTTACCGTGACTGTAACCTTATTTGTCGCAGTGTCAATTACGGAGACAGTGTTTTTATCCGAGTTCGTCACATAGACCTTTGTTCCTGCTGGATTTACTGCGACTCCAGGACCTGATGCATCTCCATCCACATAGGATACTACTTTATTTGTCGCAGTGTCAATGACATTAATACCACTTGGCAAATCTTGATTAATAACATACGCAAATGGTGCTGCGCCTGTGATACTTACTAATGTTAAAAATGTAAGTACCGTAACTTGACTTTGTCACATTTCC
>DAQQ01000139.1:0-2985 GCA_002508465.1 Methanosarcina sp. UBA7
GTTAAAACAGAATTATCTTTAGGTAATGAAAATATTTGAATTTATATTTTTGTCAGTTCTTAATACTCCGTGAATTTTGCTGTAAAGCGTCCACTGGTTTATTGTTTTCAACTCTTGTTTTTCCCAGATTTAAAAAGTCAAGGATAAGAGAA
Source organism: Methanosarcina sp. UBA7 (assembly GCA_002508465.1). Classification (GTDB taxonomy): domain Archaea; phylum Halobacteriota; class Methanosarcinia; order Methanosarcinales; family Methanosarcinaceae; genus Methanosarcina. Next base: position 153 of record DAQQ01000139.1, read on the forward strand.
AGGAAGATAAATTTCCAAATTTAAAATTGAGTGGAAAAAGGAGGCTAGATCCACTCATAGAGATCATGCTCACAGAGGCAGTACTCTCAGAAGCAGTACTCTCAGAGGCAATACATTACAGAGGCCCTGCGTATGTACTCATAACGTCTTCCACTAAAGTAAGCCCTCCACTGAACCCTGCGTAATTGTGTTCAAGTATCACGCGGTTATATGAAGGGAATGAAACCGTCAGATGTAGGGCATTAAACTCCGGACCGGATATAGGAGTTTCAAGAGAACTTGCAAGCAGGAACAAGAAATTCCTGTCTTTTAAATTTTCCCGAATCCGGTATGCGTCCACTTCATATATTATTTCAGGCCAGGCAGGGGTTTCAAGGCTGGTTGTCAGTTCCTCATTTATCAGTTTACGGGCTTCTTCAGGTGGATTATCTGTTATCTGAACAATATCAGGCAGGTAACCCATCTCATTTGCAAGGTATTTTGTAATGCTTATAGCCGAATTACTGTCAGCGACAACCGCAAAATAAGGATGCGGCCTGGTGATCAGGAGTATATCGCCAACAAATTCTGCAAATCTGTAGGCTCGCCTTTCTTCTTTGGCAATTAGCTCTTCAATGACATCGGCTGAAACATCTAACCTTTCCCCTATAACTCTCAGGAATTCCGAGGTTTGTTTTGGTCCTATTGGTACCCCGGGGAAGGAGATATAAGGAGTATCGAACTTTTCTTCGAGTTTCTCTGCCGTTTTATGCCCTATCCAGCTTGAGAGGACAATATTATATTCCGCAGCCGAGATTTTTTTCAGGTTCTTAAGAGCATCAAACTCTCCTACGATCAGATTTGCCTTCAAGCCTATTTTTTCAAGCAGGGTTTTTATCTCCCTTGCTTCGCCCTTCCAAAATATGTGCTGGGAAGGCACTATCCCGAACACGTTTACCAATCCTTTTTCTTTCGGAGTCTTTTCAAGGAGCTGGTCGATCACAGAGTCGAAAAAGTACTCGTAGCCATCGTATGAGGTGCCTGCAAACCCTGAGGTATTTATATGTATGATTGGGACCTCAAGATTCTTTTCTTTATATCTTCTAATAACTGCTCCCACATCATCTCCTATAAGTGAAGGGACACAACCAGAGATGACTGCAAATACTTCCCCATTTACAAGTTCTACCGTTGATTCAATAAGCGCTTCAAGTTTTTTCTCGCCGCCGAAAATCACATGCTCTTCAACTAAAGAGGAACAGGGGGTGCTTGTTCCACCGTAAGGTCCTCCAGCGTTCTGGCCACCACCGTAAAATTGACCAAAAAGCTGCCCGATTCCACATCCTGTCCCTGAATGGAGTATGGGAACAACTCCAAATATACCTACTGCTGTTGAATAAGCCCCTGCAAGTGCGCAGGAGTAGCGTGGTGCTTCAATAGCACCTGATATAACATTATTTGTCTCTAAAGATTCACTTAATCCCATAATTACACCTATTTACTCCTCTGCTTTAAGATAATACAGTGAATTTGGCTGTTTGTACCACCAGTCTTTGTACGTACTCAATGTCTTTTCTTTCATAGTCCGCTGATATGAATGACTTTTTAAAGACTGCAAAAGGAAGTTTCCAAATGCAATCGCTCCCGTATAGCCACTCTGGGTGCTCCAGGGGTGTGCATCGGACCTCAAGGCATGCACCCTTGTTACACCCTTGTCACGCTTGAATGCACCTCCCTGGAACGGGCAGGTCATTGCAATGTCGGGATTTCTCTGATTTGTTATATGCGTCTGTTCTGCAGCCTGAAATGTATTTACCAGAATGTCAAAATCCCCCATCTGCGCAATTAATTTTTCAAGGTCTTTGAGTATGAGGTTGTCAAAGTCCTGGCACATTGCAGCTGAAGATTTAAGGCCGAGTTCGTCAAAGTACGGGACCTGGGCCAGAAGTCTTCCCTGTCCAAGTGCACCCAGCACTTCTACTTTCTCTCCATTGCCTTTGAAATTTTCAAATTCATGTTTAATTGCCTTCAGTTTAGGCAGCCATTTTTCGTGTTCTTCCTTGATCAGAGCTTCGATTTCCTTTTCTTTTCCGGTATGCCTCCCGATTTCCCTCAGCCACTCGTCTGTGTGGGCAACTCCCATTGGGGAAGGATAGAGGAAATAAGGAATTCCGTATTCCTGCTTAAGCCCGCGGGCAAGATAGTCAGTATAAGTCGGGCACAGGGGTGCAGTAACTGCAGCTTCGGAAAGCTGTTCAAACTGCTCTACAGATGCGAATTCAGGGACGAAGTTGACTCGAAGACCGACTTTTCCCAGGAGGCGCTTAATTTCCAGCCTGTCCTGCCAGGTGTAAGAGAGCATGCTTGCTACATTTACCAGATCTTTCTGTTTCTTTTCCGGCTTTTTGACAAGATATTTCAGGACTGCGTGCCAGAAAGCGTCATAACCTGTCTGGACAAGTCTTGAGCGTGAACCTTCACAGTGAATCGGGATTATTGTTGCTTTTATTTCGGGCTGAACCTGTGAGACAATTCCTTCTATGTCCTCTCCTATTATTCCTGAAGTACAGGACGTAAGTACAAAGATTGCTTTTGGATTATACCGTCTCTCAGCTTCTTTTATTGCTCCCCTGAGCTTTTCGCCGGCACCGTAGACCACATCTCTTTCTCCGAGATTTGTTGTCATCCAGTGAAGGTCAAAATTTGCAGGACGACCAAGTTCAACAGGTATATGCCTGTAGAGTTCACGGTAACCAAGTGCTGCAGACGAGCAGCCGACAGGTGCATGATATATAGCTACGGCGTCACGGATTGTTCCGATCCTTACTGAAAGATAGAAGTTCAGAACACAACC
>DAQQ01000193.1:0-12759 GCA_002508465.1 Methanosarcina sp. UBA7
TTCCGGGCTGACGGTTCATCCGGAAATGGTAGGAGGACGAAGTCATATTCTTTTCCAGCCACATCTACACCGGAGTAAGTGATGTTTTTTGCTTGGATAGCGAGGTTTCTCAGGCTCAGAATCTTCTCCTGACTCACTTTTTCTTCTACGGTTTTTTCTATACTGTAGAATGGGCACATATCCAACTCTGTTAATCCTGCTTCAAGTCTGGAAACAAAGTCCAAGCAGGTCTGAGAGCCACAAGCCCCACAGTTTTTGCCAGGTGGACTCCATCTATTCATAATCAGTCGCCTCGGTATAAGGGCTCTGGCATGTCCAGCGGCCGAATAACTCCAAAGTGGTTTTTCCATCCGATTTCTTTTTTACCTATACATACCGTACATACACCAAGAGGAGGGGCACCTCTGAGCTTGATTTGCTCAGGCCCTATATCCGGATGATCGGCAATTCTCCTCATCAGGTATCGTAAACCGGTTCCCTGAATAGCATTTGTCTCTACAATATCAATTTCCGGGACAACTTTTCGGATACTTTCTCTGAAAACTTCCTTTTCTGCCTGGGACACCAGATCAGTCTTGGTAACAACTGCTGCATCTGCAAGAGCAAGCAAAGGTGCCATTTTGAGGGGAGAGTTTGTTCCTGAGATCGCACTGACGACTGCAATTCCAAGAGAGTACGTTGTGTAAGGAGTACACCTGAGACAGAGGCCTGCACTTTCAATTATCAGGATATTTCTTGAAAGACTCTCAGCCCAGCGTAACGCATCGTCAAGAACCAGAATTCCCATNNTGGTCAGGACAGACATCTCCGGAGTAGATCTTTTTGACAGGAATATCAAACTCTTCTGCAAGTTCCTGATCCTCTGTAGCATGCACAACATCGATTTTCAGAAAGGCGGGAAGTGATCCTTCAGGGAGATTCTTTATAATCTGGCGAATAACAGCTGTTTTTCCTCCGCTAGGAGGACCGGCAATGATGAGAAGTTTCATCTGGAATCACACCCTGTTCAACTGGAGGCTTTGCCTGGCCGGAGTCATCAGAATTTTTGCAGAAGCGGAGGAAAAAGTAGCTCCCTGTCTGAGTTTTTCCCTGATTTGGTGGAGCCTGTCTTCGATTAAAGCAAGATATTCAATAAGCTGCTGCTCCTCTCCGGTAGATTCGATTACAGATGCAACTCCGCCATGCTTCATCACTATACGCCTGTCTGCCGTAAGGGCAAGATAAGGATCGTGTGTTACAAGAATGACTGCCTTGTTTCCCCCTTGAAGAGACTGGATGACGCGGTCTTTAAAAATACCTGCGTTTTCAATCTCATCAAGCAAAAGGATAGGAGTATCACCGATTACAAGGGCGTCTGCGATCATTAGAGAACGAGTCTGCCCTCCGGATAAGCCACTCATCCTGCTTTTGAGGCTAATCGATTCACCTGTAAATGTATTTGCAAGATTCATTGTCTCTTCAAGCAAGTCTTCCCTGCCTGGTTTCCGTGCTCTTATATGCATCAGCAGGAATTCTTCGACTGAGAGATCTGCCAGACAACGTGTGTTCTGGGTTATTAGAGCAATCGGTTTGAAGGCTGGCTCTCTCACGAAGGATTCAGGAGGCTCCTGACCGTTGATAAGGACTCGTCTGCCTGTAATACTGTCTCCCTGCGCAAGAGTTTCGATATCATTGATTAAAGCCGACTTTCCTGAGCCAGTCGGGCCTACAATTGCAAGAGTGTCCCCTGGTCTTATTTCTATGGTTTCAAATCCTTCCTGTTCTCCAAGTCTGTTTTTCCCAGATTGAACCGTAAGAGCGAATTGCTTTATCATGTACACAATTGTGAAGATTTGAGATTTATAAGTCTTTCCATAAAGTAGATAATACTATCCTCAAAAGCCAAAGTATAGATAAATTATGTCCATTATAGGAAATAAAAATAAAAATATTGGAAATAACAGGTTAATTAGAACCTATAATTTCCCTATATAACAGCTTAAGGAAATTATCACAAGATTTAGATGGAAAAACAGTTATCTGCTCCTCGAAATTGTGCTGAAGTTAATTATATGTGCTTAAATGTCTTTATGAGGTGTTAGGTCACAGCCAGTGCAAAACAAACACATTGTTCGCGATTTATCGACACAGAGTGACTCATGGTCAAGCATATCCTTCAACATACTTCCCAGTTTTAAAAGCCGTGCAGCATCTGGCCTGGTGACCTTTACATCTTTCCTGAGAGGATGGGGAGAAATTGGTCTGAGAATTGGAATTATACAACGGCTCGTAAGGAGCTTGATACCCTTTCGGACGGTTTCGTCACTTTCACCAAGACCAATTATGAAGTTCGAAGAGACACGGTTTTTGCCGAAAACATTTACTGCGGTGTCGAGAGCATCAAGAACTGTGTAAAGCGAGAGGTCCGGACAGAAACGGCGGAAAAGCTCGGGGTCCATAGTCTCCACATTGTATTTTATCTCGCATGCGCCTGCAGAATAAAGTTCTTCTGACGAACCTGTCGTGGGATAGACCGAGACACCTATTGGGAGATCGTACTCACGTTTAAGCTGCTTTATGATACTTGCCGCCCTCTGGACTTCTTTTTTTGGTGAAACAGCTACACCGCTGGTAAGGGAAATAGCCTTCAGTTCGCCTGTTGCAGAAGCTTCCTCAACCATCTGGAGAACCTTTGTACTGTCCTTTATTCCTCCATGCATTTTCGGCACCGGACAAAACTGGCAATTGTATACACATTTTTCAGATAGTGTAATGTATGCCTGTTCCGGACAGTGACAAAGCGGACGTTCAAGTATTCCCCTGGCAACTACGTCATCGCTTTTAAGAACTACCACGTGCTCATCTTCAGGCACTACACGCAAAGGAGACGCATCATTGATTGTAAGCCTCACTCTCTGGTTTGCTGACTTCAGAAAAATTGAGGAGTTGCCTGCTCCGGGTCCGGCTGTAGCCTTGCTCTCAAGCCTATCAGGAAGAAGGGATTTGTCGACCTGAGCACTCCCTATACTCAAAAGAGCTGCCTTGATATTTGTGTTCAGTTCTTTGTCCATGATTATACACTTCAGAAAGTAAAATACTCAGTTTATTTGCTCAGTACAGTTGCTGTGTACCAATAATGGTGTTTACAATTGTAAACTAAATTGAGTAACAATTGTGAATAGCATAATATTAACAATTGTGAACTTAAAAAGATTATGATTGATTCCAATTAATTATAGGAGATGAATATACAAAATTGACAAAGATCTTTTTATTTCAGGTTCGACTCCAGGTTCTGGTTCATAGGTTCTCTTTACACATAATAATAAATTTTAATATTAAGTTTCAAATCCCCTTTTCAGTAGAATACGATTTTTGCCTCAAAAAGCAGGTTTAAATATTAAAAACGAGTATGATGTGTTGCTAATTCACAATTGTGAATAGCTGTGCCAGAGTGGCGGAAAGGCTACGCAATGGACTGCAGATCCATTTTATCCTGGTTCGATTCCAGGTTCTGGCTTAAAAGTTTTCTCATAACCTTAGCAGAAAACTTTTAGCAAGAAAATTTTAGGGTTTTTTGCCCTGAGGGAGGTTCAACATAAAGAAACTATGACAAAAACTAAAATGAGATATATGAACTTCACAATTGTGAAGCTTGTAGGCGCTAGTTGCCAAGTGATTCAACCCACAGGACAAAAACTTCTAGTTGTAGATGAACAGACCCAGCTTAACTAACAAAACCCACAACCAAATCTGTATAATTCGCTTTCCGCAGAAGTTCACAAAAGAATACCCATTTATCGATATGGGTATAGTCCTCCTAAATAAGTATCAGTTATACCGGATACTGGCCAGATAACCCCTCTATTGTGTACATCTGCGGAATAGAAGTAAAAATAGCAAAAGATGCTGAGATAGCGGAAAGGCTACGCGATGGATTGCAACTCCATTATATCCCGGTTCGATTCCGGGTCTTAGCTTAGGGGTAGTATATGGATATAAGAACACAAAAAACATTTGAGGCACTTTTTGCCCTTGAAGATATTAGGGAGACTCTTAGACAAAGGCTTCCGAATATCACAAGTCCAGAAGAAGAAAACACCATTAAAGAAAGTGTAAACAGAGTCAGAAAAATTCTGGACGATATCGAAAACTATACCGGAACCCCGGAAGTAAGAAAAATAGCTGATAATATTGACATCAGGTCCAGAGAAGAAACAAATATCAACATACAGCCAATCCAGGCAGCAGGGAGGCTTACACCCGAAGCACGAAAAGCTCTCATAGCATATGGTGACGGCTATTCCACCTGTGATACTTGCCGCAAACCTTTCAGGCTTGATAAAATAAGCAGTCCGCCTGTTGCTCCATTTCATGAACAGCTCGCAAGTTTCGTTAACATGGATGTGGCTAGAGTAGTACCAGGCGCAAGGAGAGGGTTCCAGGCGGTGGCTTCTACCTTGGTCAATAAAGGTGATTCCGTAATAGTTTCAGCTCTTGCTCATTATACCGAATTTCTTGCAGTAGAAGGAGCAGGAGGAATAGTTAGAGAAGTACCCTTAAATGAGTACAATCTTGTAACTGCAGATGCTACTGCTGAGAAAATTGAAGCGGTTAAACAGGAAACAGGCAAATCACCTGTACTGGTAATGATCGACCACTTTGATTACCAATACGCAAATGAGCATGATGTAAAAGGCATTGCAAAAGTTGCTCATCAGTATGACATTCCTTTCCTGTATAACGGAGCATATACTGTTGGCGTCAGGCCGGTTGATGGAAAAAGTATCGGTGCAGATTTTGTTGTAGGTTCAGGCCATAAAAGTATGGCATCTCCTGCACCTTCAGGGATACTGGCAACAACTGAGGAGTGGGCTCCGAAGATATTCCGTACAACTCAGATGACTGGTGATCTAACCAAACGCAAATTTGGGGTAAAGGAAGTAGAGATGCTTGGCTGCACACTGATGGGTTCAACACTGCTGGGTATGATGGCCTCATTCCCTACGGTTAAGGAGAGAGTAAATAACTGGGAAAACGAGCTGAAAAAATCGAATTATCTGATCGATGGCCTGCTTGCTATTGAAGGCAGCAAAATCGTCTCAGAATATCCACGCAAACATACCCTTTCCAAAGTTGACACTATCAAGAGCTTTGATCTTATAGCACAGGAACATAAACGCAGAGGTTTCTTCCTTTCAGACGAACTTTCAAGCAAGGGCATTGTCGGAGAATTTGCAGGAGCCACACGTGTATGGAAACTTAATACATACGGGCTTTCATGGGATAAGATTCGCTATGTGGTAGATACGTTCCAGGAAATCGCTGAAAAATACAACATTCAGGTAAACAGAGAGGAAAATTCCAATGACTAATAACTACAAATTAGGAACACTTGCCCTTCACGCTGGACAGGTCCCAGATCCAACGACAGGAGCACGTGTTGTACCGATATATCAGACAACATCGTATGTTTTCAAGGATACCGATCATGCAGCTAATCTTTTTGGCATCAAAGAGCTGGGTAATATCTACACCCGAATAATGAATCCCACTACTGATGTCTTCGAACAACGCATAGCTGCCATTGAAGGTGGGACCGGAGCTCTTGGAGTTTCATCCGGTTCAGCAGCAATAGCTTATGCCCTATTAGCTATTACCAGAGTAGGAGACGAAATTGTATCCGGAAACAATCTTTATGGCGGAACCTATGAACTTTTTAGCTATACCTTTCCCAAGCTTGGAAGAAAAGTAATATTTGTAGATTCAACCGATGTAGAAGCGTACCGAAAAGCTATTAATGAGAAAACCAGAGCTGTTTATATCGAGTCACTGGGTAACCCGAAACTTGATGTTCCGGATTTTAAGGCAATTGCAGATATTGCTCATGAAGCCGGGATTCCGCTTGTTGTGGATAACACAAGTGCTGTTGGGCTTGTTAGACCTATTAAACATGGCGCTGATATCGTTGTGCATTCGGCAACCAAATTCATTGGCGGGCATGGAAACTCAATTGCCGGTTCTATAGTAGATTCCGGAAAATTTCCCTGGAACAACGGTAAGTTCCCTGAATTCACAGACCCTGACCCAGAATACCACGGCCTGAAATACTGGGATACATTTTCAGCCTTTCCCGGAATTGGAAATGTTGCATTAGTCTTTAAGATAAGGCTACAGCTTCTTCGAGACATAGGTGCCGCTATTTCACCTTTTAATTCGTTCCTGTTGCTTCAGGGACTTGAAACCCTGCATCTTAGAATACAGAGGCACTCGGAGAATGCCCTCAAGGTGGCAGAATATCTTTCTAATCATCCGAAAGTCTCGTGGGTTAATTATCCCGGTTTACCGGATCATCCGAGTCATGAACTTGCATCCAGGTATCTCAAAGGTGGTTATGGTGCACTGATAGGTTTCGGCGTGAAAGGTGGCGTTGAAGAAGGTAAAAAGTTTATTAACTCTGTGAAACTGCTTTCACACGTTGCGAATATAGGAGATTCTAAAAGCCTCGTAATCCATCCAGCAACTACCACACACCAACAATTAACCCTGACCGAACAGGAAGCGAATGGAGTCACGCCAGATTACATACGCCTTTCCGTAGGCACTGAGGATATAGAAGATATAATCTCGGATATAGAGCAGGCTCTTGAGCAAGTGTAACTTTAATGGCACTTTCTGATACAAGAGTTAANNAGAAACCGGATTGTAAATCTCATAACGCATTTTCACAATAGATAAGGAGCTACAACCAACCTAATTAACGCGAAATAATTTAGGATAAAAAACCACGATGACCTAACTTAATTGCTTCTATGGCCGCTTATCTTCTTCTGTCTCTCTCATTCAAAGAATCAAAAAATGATTTCATTTGCTGTTTTCTTTCTTCCGGATATTTTTTGCGTAGCATTCAAGTAAATTCCTTTCTGGTTTGTATCGGTTAAAACAGAATATCTTTAGGCAATGAAAATATTTGAATTTATATTTTTGTCAGTCTTAAGCTTGAAATTCGTTTTTTCCGTAGATTTCAGGTTAAGGAAATGATCATAACCCGAAAGCAGGACATTTTACGCCTCCAATAAGTCGTTCATACCTGTAATAATTCTTATTCCTTCCGGGGTAATATCAAATAGAGAATACTGGACCGGAACAGCTTTATCCCGCATTTTCTCAATGTAAAGGTATTTCTTTGTCTTTCCTGAGTTGAAGTTCTCCTGTGAAGTAAGTCGGATTAGCCCGAAAACCATGTAGCCAGTAAGTCTGTGGGTGAGGTTATAGGAGTCCTCATCCATAATAAAAAGACTTGTGCACCCGTTTTTAAGAAGTATAATGTTTATTGAATTGAACTCATCGGCAAAGTCTCTTATGTCATGATTTATGGCTATTACCCCTATATTGTCGATAACCATGACATCAACTTTCGAAGATAAGGAACTGATATACTCGATTATATCCGTATCCACAGCACAGAGACCTTTTCCGAATTTGGAAGCGCTTTTGATTTTGTTCATTTTGTCTTCAAAAATATTCTTGATACTGAGCTGTCCTCTTTCCACAAAAGGCTTGAGGTCAAGGTTAAGGCTCCGGGACTGGCTGAAGATGTCTTCCGTAAGTTCCCTTGTAAGAATCAGTATGCACCTCTTGCCTTCCTTGCAGCTTCTGTGCAGGAAATGAATTCCAAGAACTGTTTTTCCGGAGCCTGGAGGACCCGTAACCAGAATGCTTTTTCCTTTAGGGAAGCCTCCGTCCATTAGCGTATCCAGCCCTTTGATCCCTGTAGATAAACTCTCCATATTATCACATCTTAACCACAGATAAGTTTCTTATTTATTGTAATATGTCTTGAGTAATATAGTCTTCTATAAGAAATTTGTTGTGTGCCGGAAAAGAGTTAAATCAGTTCTAAAATGATGTTAAGTAAATTTTAAAATGATGCCAGTAAATTTTAAAATGGTGTTAGTAAATTTTAAAATGATGTTAGTAAATTTTAAATAGTATTAAGTAAGGATTGAAAATGAGTTAAGTAAGTCTAAAAATCAGTTAAATATGTCATATCAACGAGTTAGTAAAAGTTTAAAAGCTAGATTTATTCGTTTTAATCAGATTATCAAATGAACTTTAAAAGAGATTTTTTTAATTAACATATTTTTCCTTAAATTCTAAAATCTGCTTGTTGCTTCCCACAACTGCAATAGTATCTCCTGCCCTTATTGTTGTCTGCTTTTTAATAGCAGTTATGATGATTTTTCCGCGTTCTATGCCTACTATAGTACACCCGATCCGTCCTTCCAGATCAAGCTCTTCTATTGATCTGCCATCAAGAGGAGAACCTCTATCAACGTGACATTTCTCGATTTCTATTCCCTCGTAAAGCATTATATCTTCATCGATTCTACAGCTTTTTCCCATGCAGTTTGCAGTCATTTTGGCAAGCATCTGCCCAGCTACTATAGAAAGAGAACCTACGTAGTCAGCTCCTGCTTTGTAGATCTTTTCAATCGATTTTACGGAATTTGCCCTTGCTACAATGATTAGTTCCGGGTTCAGATTTCTTGAAATAAGAGTTGCAAAAATAACATTGGTATCATCATTAAGAGCCACAAATACAAAAGAAGCTGTTTTTACTCCGGCTGCAAGCAGTATGTCTTCATCTGCACCGTTTCCGACAAGATGTTCGAAGTCTATGTTTTCAAAAACCTTCTCATTAGAGTCCACAACTACAAAACGGAATGGGCTTCCATAAAGTATATCTACTATGCTCTTTCCAACATCCCCGTATCCCAGCACGATAAGATGCCCTCTTGGCTCCATTTTTGCTCCCAGATTCTGTAAAATTACATTTCTCAAATTCAGTTTCGAGTTTTCAGCTTTAAAACTCGATTTTTTACCAGTTTATGCAAATAAATTTGTTATATATATCAAATTATCGGAATGATTGACAATTTATTTTTTTTGGATCTCAAGTTAATTGTCAGCTTCTTCAGTTAAATTTTGAATACTCAGTCAATGTGTCAGTTTCTTCAGTTTTGAAAGCTCTTCACGGGTTCCTACAGCTAGCAAAACGGTATTCTCCCTGACAAGATCTTCTTCCTTGGGGTCAAAAGACAGAGTACCGCTATCCCAGGTTCCTACGATCTTTGAACTCGTGAGATGCTGGTTAGATATTTCCTTAAGTGACTTGCCTATAAGAGGACTTTTCAGATAAATAGGGAACTCAACAATATGGACACCATCAAAGATTTCAGTTGCTCCAGTTACCCTGCTTACAAGCCTGTCCATTGCCTTCTTTCCGATAAACTGTCCGAACATCGATTTGGGAGAAACGACCGTATCAGCTCCTGCATATTTGAGGTATCTGGTGTTAGATTGGTCTTCAACTATAGCAATAATATTCATATGCGGAAATTCCCTGGCAGTCAAAACGATATTTGCATTTCTTTCATCCGATTTATTTGCAATAAGGAGTCTGGCTTTTTCTATACCAGCGTTCATAAGGGTTTGCTTATCACTCGGAGATCCGAAAATGCAGGGAATGTTTTTATAAACAAGTTCCCTGATGAGCTCTTCTTCTTCGTCAACTATTACAAAAAGCATATCTTCCTCATTAAACTCGTCTATCAGGGTTTCAACCAGTTGATTATATCCGCAGATAATTATGTGATCTTTTATGCCGACAGAAACTTTTCTTGGCAGCCTGAACTTGATAACCCTGTCCACCCAGGGAGTAACAACGTAGGTTACAAGAAAACCAGAAATCAAGACGATACCTGAAAGCTGTACAATTACTGAAAAAAGTCTCCCTGCTGGGGAATTAAAAGCCACATTGCCATAGGTAGATGTTGCCCAGTAGAGTGCAGTTATCGGATCTGCGTTTTCTAACTGGTTCTCAAGAATCATCAGGTATTCAAAAATAAATATATAAATAATAAGCACAAGCACTGCTACAATTTTGTACGCAAAATTACGCTTTTTGTGGAGTAACCTCCGAAACCTTGATCTCAGACCGATTTTTCTTCTTCCTGAGGTAAACACTGTTAAAGTCCTGCCTGAATTTCCTGAACAAATTAAGTTGAGAGGTTTTATAGATATTAATGATGAATTAACATATAAGTAATGTCTTTAACCATAATATATTCTTGATAACCATAATATATTCTTGATATTTTTTTTGTACAAGAGCAAGAAAAAAGTTATGTAAATGGAAAAAATATTAACCCAGGCCTTCTGCTTCCTTGAAGGCAAAGGAAATGAGGCAATCTAAACCGTTTCAAATCCATTGTCCTATATAAGGCCCAAGTATCATAAACACAAACGAGAACAGGATTAACATCGAAAAGCTTGCTGTAATAGAGTTTGAGACCTTTTCCGAGATTGAGTCATTTCTTGTGAACCGGTATATAAAGGAATAGATAGAGTCCTTAAACACATGTCCTCCGTCCAGAGGCACGGCAGGCAAGCAGTTGAACAGTCCGACATAAAAGTTCAACCAGCCGACCCAGAGCAGTGTGTTTGCAATCCAGAAAATTCCTATTCCCAGAGGTTCTGCCCAGCCAACTGGATGGTAAAACTGCATGAAGGTACCTGAAAAACCCCGGAATCCTTCTCCTGCAAATCCATATATGGGAAGTCCAAAGAGAATGAGCCAGCCTGCAGGTATGGTTAGCAAGGATGGAATTTGCTTCAAGGCTTCAAGATACACTTTTGCTTGAGGCGTCAACACGGAGATTCCGAGCATCGGGAATTCCATAACTGCGTTATTTCCGTAAATGACTCCAAGGAAACCGTAGTTATTTTCCGGATTGGCTGACAGCTGCACATCGAAAACAACCGTGCCTTTTTCAGTGAGGTTGCCTGTGTAGTTTTCAGGAGGGAGAAGTTCTACTTCTACGGTCTGGTTTGCCCTGGTAGTTTCCATGAAATTTACGAAACTTGTAACGTTTTGCATCTTCGTATTGTCGATCCTGATCATTGTCATTCCGGTTTTGATCCCTGCAGCTTCTGCGGGACTTCCTGAGACAATTCCTCCTACGGGCACTCCACCAACATAGTCCTCAGGGATTGGTGCGACCTGCAAGTCATGTGTGGAAACTGTATCATTTCTTACGGAACGGATGCGGACCATATCTCCAGGTCGAGTTTTTTCGAGATATGCTTGCAGATCTTCTGCAGTCGTGATGTTAGTATCATTAACCTGCGTTATTATCATGCCTTTCTCAAGCCCTGCATGGTCAGCCGAAGAACTTTCGTTTACACTTAAGATCAAGGCATCACTTGAGGGAGCAATTGCCCCCAGTACAGGCCCGAAGAAGAGCAGGAGAGCGATAAAAGCCACGCTAAAATTGGCCATAACGCCTGCTGCAAGAATCCGGGATCTCTGAATTCTTGTTGCACCTATTGCAGGATCGGATTTCGGTTCACCAGGTGTTGTTTTCTCAGTTTTTTGCTTTATTTTTTCTTCTTTTTCCCATTCCTCAATTTCTTCGATTGTGGCGGTCAGAGGAAGTTCTCTTTCTGTTTTCTCTTTCGTCCCGAAAAGCTGTTCATCGTCAGGCTCAGCAAAGCCTCCTATAGGGACCAGAGCATATAGTATACCCATCGATTTGACCCTGATGCCTTCAACTCTGCAAAGAATCGCATGCGAAAACTCGTGCACGACAAGCGTGACTATGAGAGCAATAGCTCCCCAGGTTAAAGGAATGAACTCGTTTAATCCGGGAATGAGAAAGATGTTTCTCGGAGAACTATACTTTCCGGGCTCAGGCACATTTCCGTTAAGGAACGAAGTATACAGCCCAAGATCCGAGATAACTATGACCAGAAACATCGCAATCATGCCTGCAAACATCAACAAGATTCCAAGGTTTGCAAAGATTCTCCAGTAAGACTTCGGACGGGCCAGTACATCCAGCAGTTTTAGGCCCTTAGTTGTCCTGATCATCAGAATGGGAAGCGGCCCGAAGGTGCTTATGTTATACTTCTCCAGAATACCTTTCCTGTCAAGAACGGAAATTGCGAACCAATACAGTAAAAAAATACTTAATGCAATGCTTGTGCCATTCAAGGGAATTCTCCGAGTTATTGAGCTGAACAGGTTATAATTAAGCTTAACTATTCATGAATTAAACGTAAAGTATTGTGAACAAGGCTAATTAGTTTAGCCTGCTAAAGTTGTTAGTTGAACTTAGCCTGTTAAAGTTATTAGTTGAACTTAGCCTGCTAATCAGTTGTTAATTAAATTTAAACGACTATAAATTAAGCTAAATTAGTATAAACTTTATTATAAATTTGAGTATAAATATTAGGTATAAATATTAGGTATAAATTTTGAATTAAACAGCAGATACAAGACTGTTGAGAAAATATGTCTTTAAGTTTTTACTATTGATATTATACATCTATAAACTCTAATATTGTTAATATATAATTGTGCGTCTGAGATTCTGCGCAAATTAATCCATCATGTTAAGTTCTAGTGTTACAATATATAGTGTTCTATATGATATGAGAATGTTATAGTGCACCTTACTATTTAAAATCGATATATAATGCCTTTCCTCTTTAAAAACAATCCTATTTGGAAAAAGGCATATAATAATACATCATAATTATATAAAAAGGTGTATGGAAGTTTATTATGTAATATGTAATAGCCAATATCGAAGCCAATGTTGATAAGTTCTACAGCCAACGTCCAAAGTTATAAGGTTGGGTAATAGGTACTGTGACATGGAGAGTAATGTGCTTTATATTAACCTTGTAAATTAAAGATCTTGTAATTGAATC
>DAQQ01000161.1:0-7930 GCA_002508465.1 Methanosarcina sp. UBA7
ACCATTTGCCAGCTTCTTTGATACTAAAATTCTCAGTAAGCTTGTAGCTTAACAAGCCAATTAGTAAACTATTGAGATCAAGACCTTTGCTTTTATGTTTGCCAAAAATATCACAGAAATTAAGCTTTTCATAAAAGTATTGGACAGCAAGAATAGATCCGATAGGAACACATATATTCTTTTTAGGAATTGTAGGGAATGTTCTCTGTTTTGTGAGTTTCATTTGATCAAAGAACAAAAAACAAAGAGCACTTATTTTTATATAACTGTCAAAGTCAGGTTTCAGGGTAGCTTTACAAGTGGTTTTCACATATATAAAATTTTCACAATAAAAGGTCAGGAACCTAAAAATCCGATTCCTTACTGCGACGTGTTTTTAAATTTGAATATTATCAAGTATTCAGGATCTTTTAGTTATGATTGATGATTGATACAGCATTCTTTCTTAGTTCGAATCCGTTTAACTATAATGCAGCTTCTTTTAATACGGCTCTTTTTCTTTTTAAAGTCTGTTTAATTCAATGGAGCTCAATTCCGCTTACTGGTTACTCGGATTCTTCCGGCACCCAGTTGCTATAGAGTTTCCACTCGATTAAAGAGTCTTCAATGTCAGTCTCGATGTAAAATCGCCATATATAGGGCTCTTCTACTCCATAAAATTCAAAATTTACAGGGGTGTCAGGTAAAAGTACGGATTCTTTTATTTCCCCAGTGTTTGTCTTTATCGTGACATTTGACTCTCTGGCATTCAGGGTACTTACCTCAAGACGGATCGATTTTCCAGCTTCAGCTTCAAAAGAAAAGTTACTTCCACTCAAGGTTCCTGCTGTATGAAATTTGCGTCCCTTACTGTCAACTGTTTTAGGTAGTCTGGTCAAAGGTGGAGTTATTGGCCTGGTTACATGAGCCGGGGTTTGTTCAGGTGGAACGGTCTGCGTAGTAAGGATTGGAGGTTCCGCTATCGGTGCAGTCGGAGGTTGAGGTATTTTAACTGCAGGTGCCTCTACTCTCGGAGCCTTAGGGGCCGATACTGGTTGAACTTCAGGTGCCCTTACCGGCCCCACAGGAGATGCCCTTGGTGATCTAACTGGAGACTCCGGAAATAACGGAGTTGGGACCTCCGATACTTGCGGCTCAGTTACCGGTGAAACCGAAGGTTTTTGAGTACCCGTAAAGAATTCTTCATCGAGACTTCCTATAGTAACTGATCCTACAATACCATCAACCTTCAATCCCCGTGCTTCCTGGTAGCTTCTGACTGCCAGTTCGGTTTCCCCACTGAAAATGCCATTGGCTCCAACCTCAGGTACAGGAAAACCAAGAACTATCAGAGCCTGTTGAATTTTCCTTACTGCAGAACCACTATCCCCTCTCTGGAGAACTTTTTCTTTATCATAGCAGCCCTCCAGAACTTCATCGCCTGCAAATCTCGATGACCTTAAGTCGTGACCATCCCCAATAGTCATATTCTATCCCCCTATTTTGCTGCAAATCTCTTTCCTTAAACATGCAGTCTTATTACTAAATGTTACTAACTGTAAAATTTCAATAAATAGAATAATGATATTAAAATATATAAGTTTTTAGAAAATCTATGTTTATTTTAAGTGTATATGAATTATTTAAATAAATTGAAAAGTATTGGCAGTATTACGAATCTGCTGTAAATTCTAAGCTAATTTTTTGCATTGTGTGTGAATTTGTTCTTTCGATATGGAACTTTCTATCTTAAAATTTTTGATATTTGTAATTTACATAAAAATTGACACACAGCTAACCTATCATTAGTAAAAACAAAAGTAAAAAGCAAGTGAAAGAATAGATTGTGAGACAAATCACACTATTTCGTTTAAATATGAAAGCTCGGGAGTTCCTGTATATTAACTATTCCTTATTAACCATTCGATATAATTTCAACCATTATATACTAAAGTTTCTCTTTGATTTATATAACACCCTCTGTATATTTATTTTGAACATATCTGTTTTAGGGAAACTTATGGGTGGTATGTCAGTGGTAGAAAAACCGAAAACAAAAGTCTCGAAAGCAAGCATGCTGCTTCCTGAGAAGCATCGACTTGTAGCGGGAATCTTTGCTAGCAAGGAGGCGGACGACGCTGCTATGACAAAAGATTAAGGGTCTTCGTCCGCGACTTCAGAAGGTGAATGCAAGCAACATCCTGGTTCTTGCCAAGGACAATAAAGGCAAAGTTGAGATCAACATCATCGATATCGGCTCAACTTCTGGAACAAATAGCATCTCTCTGGTTGAGCGTGTTGCAGCGGATGTGAACATCATTTCCGGTAAGCTGGTGGTTATTCCAACTGAGTCAAATGTGCAGGTGACCCATCTGGGTTACGCTCTAAACCCAGGTACAGTGGCTATTGGCCTGTTCGTGGATCTGCAGTATGCTGGCAAGATCGAAGACAGCATCAGGGAAATAGGTGCCCAGGTTCTTACATCCGACGATCTGAAGCGTATAGGTGCAGGTTTGGGTGCAGCCGAAGGTACAAATGACCTGGCAGTCAAGGCTGCTGCAGTCCCTCAATCAGCATTGCAGGCTGCATCTTCTGTCTTCGACTGGCAGGCGGAATGCGCATATTCGCTGGGCTTGCAGGCATTCATCTATGGTTTCCCGTATATTTACAATGCTCTCACGCGCTATAAATGGACGAATAGTCCTCAGGACCCAAAAAGAATTCCTTATGCGCCAAGTTAACCATTTCTGGCACGCTTCTGAACTCATAGACGCCACATACCGCGACGGTGGCTGCCCTAATAATGACACGTTGTACTCAGTTGCCTGGGTAGATATTGGCAAAGAACCGGTGATTCTTACCGTGCCCGATATATCGGAAAAACGTTACTGGACGTTTGAACTAGTCACTTTCACTTCGGACAATTTTGCCTATGTAGGTCGGCGTGTTGGTTCAAGAGCAGGAAATTATGCTATCATTGCGCCTGGCTGGCATGGCAATTTACCGAAGGATGTAACTGCCGTGACACCTTCTTCCCCTACGCCATGGATATTAATTCTTGGCCGCACCCTGGTGGACGGCGTCGATGACCTGCCAGCTGTGCACGCTCCTGCAGGCACAGTACAAGCTGACACCATTAAATTTCTGGGATAAACCCGATGTCCAGCTTCCCGAAAGCCGGGAAGTCTATAAACCTGCTATTGCACTTGCTGGCACAGAGGATCCGCTAGGAGCATGGAAAACCCTTAATTCCATGCTGCTTGAGAATCCTCCGGCAGCTCATCATGAAGTGCTGCTCAAGCAGTTCGCAACTATAGGTGTCGGGCCAGGCCTGGATGTGGAGCAGCAACCAGAAGTCGTGAAGAATGCGCTAAAACGCGTGCTTAGTATCGGCATACCGTTGCTTAGACAACAGTTTATGAGTGTGTTCTGGGCAAAATTCGTCAATGGTTGGCGTTACCCTCCTATCAATATAGGTCGTTTTGGAGACGAGTTTCTATTGCGTGCTGCAGACCAATCCCTGGTCGGAATCACTGCCAACGACCCTGTAGAGGCAGTTTACCTTGTCAACCTTACGGATAATTCAGGTGAGCCACTGACAGGTATCCACAAGTACGAGGTAACATTTCCCAAAGGGTATGAGCCACTTGTAGATGCATTCTGGTTAATGACAGTCTACGGTACCGATTATAATTTTATCCCTAACCATATCAACCGTTATTCTATAGGGGACCGTACCCAGGGCGTAAAAAAGAATGCAGATGGTGGGACAACTTTCTATTTCCAGAATGAATCTCCTGGTCCAGAAAAAGAATCAAACTGGTTGCCAACTGGTAGTGAAGCGTGGTTTACCATTTTGCGTATGTATGTCCCACACCCTGCAGTGATCAATGCAGAATGGAAATGCCCACCGATTATAAAAGTAGACTGAAACGGACAAAACACTATGATATTAGAGTTTGGTTCATCTTCCACTTTCCAAAATGAAGGTCTTTTATTTGCTGGCTTATCAGGCGCTTAACAGGCTTTCGTGTTACATAATAAGTTACTTGAGAAATGAGTTATTAATGATGCTATAGTCTTTAATATATTGGATTCCTTTTTTTATATATTCTTTATATAAAATTATTCGTACATAGGGGGAAGTGGAACGGATAATGACTGCTTACTTAATGACGACTTACTTGGAAAATTTAAAAACCTCGATTTCATGAAAATGGATAGACGGACTTTTATAAAGTCTGTCGGGGTATTAGGGGCTTCACTGTTTTTACAAACGTATAAAAACGATATAGCAAGAGCTCTTGATTTTTCAGAGACTAAAGTTGTATGGCTTCACGGAGTAATGGATAGTGGCTGCACCATATCAATGCTAGACGGAGGATCTCCTGATATCATAGAATTCCTTCAGGAGTTTAATCTCAAACTCCTCTATCATGAAGTTTTAATGATGCAGCAGGGAATTTTCGTAGATGGGAAGCTTGCAAATACCAGTGATCTTAATTCTGAAATCGTGCTGGATGAGATCCTGGAAAAGGAAAATGGTTATGTTCTAGTCTCCGAAGGAGCAATTTCGAACGGACCTCAAGGTTCCGGGAAATATCTCATGCTGGGAGGAAGGCCCTATAAAGAAATTTATGAAAAAGCTGCTAAAAACGCTTTAGCAATTGTTGCAATCGGGAATTGTGCGACGAATAGCGGGGTAAACGCTGCTAAGAGTGATATAGTTGAACTTATGGACCCCCGTGGGGTTGCTTTTACTATGGAAGATGCTTCAAAAGGGATTTTAGATCTTCTTGGCATCGAAAAGCCTGTAATTAATCTTACTGGTTGTCCTACTCATCCAGACTGGGTTTTTTTGACAATAGGCGCAGTTATTTTGGGAAAAATAAAGGTACCTGATGATTTGCCTTATGTACTGGATCACTGGAAACGTCCAAAGGTTTTCTTCCCACCTGACCATGTTATCCATGACAACTGCTCTCGTCGCGGGTACTATGACCGTGGAGAATTTGAGCTGACAGTAGGTGGACCTAAGTGCCTCTGGAAACTGGGATGTAAAGGGCCTTATACCCACGCAGACTGTGCTACTCGCAACTGGAACGGTCATCTCAATTACTGTCCTCAGGCAGGCTCTCCCTGTATTGGCTGCGTTCAGCCGGGTTTCCCGGATAGTACCAGGCCTTTTTTCGTGGAAATTGAGAAAACAGGAATTCTAGGTACGAATATCACTACTATAGCAGGCGTAGCAATAGGAGCCGCTCTACTTGCTGCAGGGGCTCATGCTGTCAGGAGAACTGCCATGAAAAGACCTGAGGATGAGGAAGGCTTTGCCGAAGAAAGCACTCCAGAGGAAACAACCGAAGAAGAAACAGGAGGTGAAAAATAATGGTACAGGTTACTGTTGATCCTCTTACGAGAATTGAAGGACACTACAGAATCAATACCGAAGTCAATGAGGAAGGCGTAATCACCGACGCCCAGAGTAATGGCTTGCAGTTAAGGGGTTTTGAACGTCTCTTACAGCACCAGGATCCCAGGGATGCGTCACTTCTGTCCCAGAGGATCTGTGGAGTTTGCCCGGTTAGCCACGGAATAGCTGCAGCAAATGCCCTGGATGATTTATTTGGGGTTGCAGGTGAGGTTCCAATAACCGGTCTTCTAATGCGAAATGTTCACCAGGCTCTGAATTTCATAGCCAGCCATGCAGCACATATTTACCTTCTTTGGGGCCCTGATCTTGCAAATCCGGCTTACCATGACATCCTGGCAAAATACGGGGATGTTGGAAATGCAGTATGGAAAGAACTCCAGGGGCGTTTTGCGCCCTTGATTTATCAGGTCAATGGTACCAGTTATCCGGCTGGCTCGTCTTATCTAGGTGCTATAGTGGAATTTCGCCGCCTGCACGAAGCTATTTCTTTGATAGCTAGCAAAATGCCCCATCCGGTTCTTCAGCATGTTGGAGGAGTAGTTTATTCTCCAACAGTTGCTGATATAGGGCAAATTTTTAGCTATGTCTCGAAGACAATGGAGTTTGTTAAAGCATTTACTCTTGGGATCTCTCCCGATACCTGGATTGCAAATACTTACAGGGCTTCTTCTCCTCAAAAAGCTGCTAATTTCGTTCTTAATCACCTGCAAGAACTTCTGAATAAATCCCTGACCAGCAAGGACTTCTCACACTCTGCAGGCTGGGGTGATGTCCCACTCTTTGCGGCTTTCGGCTCGGAGTTGATAGGAGAGAAACTTCTCGGTCTGCCTATCAGTATGAAAATGGACCTTGCAGGGACTTACAAAGATCCCGATAAGATAGGTTTTCTTTCTTACGGAGTTTTCTTTAAACCCGAGAAAGGAGATGGATATGACCCTACAAGTCCTGCAGACAGCAGAGTTATTTCTTCCGGCTATATGAATGGACACTTCAAGCTTGAAAAATTTGACTATAGGAAGATCTCAGAAAGTATTAGCCACTCCTTTTACATTGACGATGTAAACGATCGTCCTCCCTGGAATGGGGTTACGGTTCCGGAGGGGAATCCTGATAATATTGATTATACAAAAGGATCGAAGAGTCGCTACTCATGGGCAAAAGCTCCGCATTATGATGGGATTCCATGTGAGGTCGGTCCTCTTGTTCGTATGATAATTATGGGAGAACCTCTTGTTACGGGATTAGTAAAAACTTTTCAGGATAACGGCTACTATCCTGTCAACAATTACACTCGTATGATTGCAAGAATGCAGGAAATTCTTGTAGTGGTTTCAGAACTTATGAAATGGCTCACTCAGGATCTTCAGGCAGGTGGAAAGGTTGCTGTGTATACCGATCTTTCCATGGCAAAGAGTTCCACGGGAATGGGTTTATGGGAAGCTCCAAGAGGAGCTCTGGGACACTGGGTTGCCACAGGGTCGGATTCTATGGTAACTCTTTACCAGGCTGTGGTTCCAAGTACCTGGAATCTTGCTCCCAGAAATTCACAGGGAGTTCCAAGCCCCGTTGAGCAGGCTCTCATAGGTACCAAAATTTCAGCTGCCGAAAACGCCCTTGGAGTGGATTATTCAAATCCTCTCGGAATCCTGCATACAGTCCGATCTTATGATCCCTGCCTGGCATGTGCAGTTCATACGATTGACAAAACCGGAAAACACCCGGACCATACAATCAAGGTACTTTGAAGGAGGTTGAAGTATGGCTCGATCTGCTCTAAGATTCGCTTCCGGAAGATTAATTGTTGAGCGCTATACCTGGCTTGAGAGAGTTACTCATCTGGTGCATCTCATTGCCATGTTTGTCCTGCTTATTACGGGATTCAAAATCTACTTTGGTTGGGAGTTCATGGAGTTTCAAACAGCCCGAACCTGGCATATGATTGCTGTACCTTTTTTCCTGGCTGCGAACTGGATTTTGGTTCCGTACAACCTTTTTTCCTGCAAAGGAAAAAGATGCAGTGCCAAAGATAGAATAGTGCATTTCAAGGACTCTTATGTGTTTGGAAAAACTGATGCAGAACGCCTTATTGATATAATCAAGAACTTTTTTGGAAAAGGCAGGTATCCGGCATTCAGTATCTATGATGAAACTACTGGCCACTACGAGACCAAACTCCATCCTATGATGAAGATATTGATTGTCCTTGAGAGCATAGCAATAGTCATTGTAGCAATTACAGGAGTAGTGCTTTACAACCTCGAATGGGCTCCTTTCGGAATTCCCGTTTCGTCATGGATACTTTCCGTAACCTGGTATTTTGCGTCCTTTTTCAATATCAATGCTCTGGGTTTACTCCGATTGGTACATCTGTTTGCAGCTTACTGGTTTGTCTTTGAACTGGTGGTTCATGTGGGAATTATTGAACTTGACCCTGAGGTCTGGAAATATCACAAGGCAATTTTTTGGTCAGGAAAAGAAGATCTTTCAGATCCTCATTATTCCGAGGTTATCACAGCT
>DAQQ01000293.1:0-5783 GCA_002508465.1 Methanosarcina sp. UBA7
GGGGGATTAAAATAAACAGATTTGTCAGCTTAGCTGTAGCCTTTCTTATTTTCACGTTAAGTTCGAGTAACGGGACTGCAATTGAGATTCTCGTCCAGCCTGGAGAATCAATACAGGCCGCAGTAAACAATACAAGTTCAGGTGATTTGATAATCGTAAAGCCTGGAAACTATTCCGAAAACATTATAATCGGTACGCAGAATCTGACAGTCAGATCGGAATCCGGGAAACCTGAAGATACAATAGTTAGTGCAAACAATCCGAACGTAAACGTATTTCACATACGAGCAAATAATGTAACGATTAACGGGTTTAAAGTCCGATCAGCCCAATATGCTGAAGTAACAGGAATTTATTTAGCCGGATGCAGTCAATGTACCATAAGTAACAATGACCTTTCGGAAAATTATCTCGGGCTATATCTGAGTAATTCAAAAAATAATATAATTACGGACAATAAAATGAGCCTGAACGAGAAATACGGAATCCAGCTCATGCACTCGGAAGGAAATGTACTATCAAATAATAGTGCCAGTTCAAGCCATCACGGAATTGTACTGGAAAATAATTGCAGCGACAATAACCTGACAGGGAATACGGCAAGTTTGAATGCAGGTTACGGCTTTTACTTTATAAATTCAAGCAGTAACAATCTCAATAACAATACGATAAGCAAAAACGATATGGGAATTTACCTGACAAATTCAAACCTGAACACAATTTCAGGGAATAATATTTTGGAGAATGTACGATACGGAATGTGGATTTCACACTCAAACTACAGCATAATTTCAGGGAACACGATTAACAAAAACAACTTCGGCATTCGTTTGAATTCCTCGGACAATAGCACGCTTTCTGGAAATATTCTTGCTTTCAATTATATCTCAGGTCTTTCTATGTGTCCAGCCTGTGATAACAACACTATATTCAATAACTATCTCAATAATACCCTTAATGTAGAGGTCGGAAACAGGAGAAATACCTGGAACAAGGAAATGAAAGCAGGCGTAAACATTGTCGGAGGGCCATACCTTGGAGGCAACTTCTGGGCAAACCCGGCAGGGACAGGTTTCTCTCAAACCGCACAGGATAGGGATGAAAACGGCATTGCAGATATAAAGTATAACGAAACCAACATTACGGATAATCTGCCGCTTGTACCTGTGTCTTATCCGCAGCAGAAGGTGTTCCCTCTTGCAAACTCCAGTACTGACCTTACAAATTCTAATATAGTTTTTGCAAACTCCAGTACCAATCGCACAAATCTAAGTACCGGTCTTACTGATGTCCCTGCTTCAAAAATAGCTAATACTCCTGTATCTGCAAAAAACAGCTTAATAGATGACAATTACGGAACGGACTGATAATCAGGGTTAAATTTTGAAAAAGTTGGGTTAACGGCCAGCAGCACTGAAGGAAAACAAAAAGAAAGAAATAAGAAAGAGTCAATCGATCGGAAATTGAAGAACTTAACCGAGAGCCTTTCTTATTTTTCCCATTTTGGTGAGTGTCGAGCATACAAGCTGGGAAACTTCTTCATCCATGCAATTTCCCCTGCTTCCTGCTTGCAGGAGGTCAGGCTGCATCATTTCTACCAGGATGCGATACGAAGGTTCGGTACTTGTTTCAAGATCAAAGACCTCATGCAGGATATCCAAATCTTTGCGGACTTCCTTCAGACACTCCCTGGATAGGAAGCGGGAAGCTACATTGAGATCCAGATATCCTGATGCAAAATTCAGGTCACCTTCAAGGGAAGGGAAGTACTTTGTAAGCAAGTTTTCACAGGCAGCTTCTCCGAGTTTCTCCCGGGCTTCTTCAAGAGCACGGCCTGTCCCTATGAATTCCGGAGGCAGGCCTATGGAATAAAGAGCGCCTGTAAACTTAATTGCCCTTGGAAGATGAAGGTCTTCAGCAGGCATACTGGCTTCAAGCTCTTTTCCGATATCGGTACGGCAGAACTTAACCAGACCTGAGATATCAGGAGCGCTTCTTGAATAGCCACCTGTACCTTTGTGCATAAGACGATCCCGCTGCTGTGGGAGAAGGTCAGCTACCCGGTTTATTACGGGAGCCAGTTGCCTGAGAATCCGGCTGTAGCTTGTTCCAAATATCCCAATGAGGTTTATTATTTCTTCTTTTTCTTCGACGGAAAAAAACTCAGGCGTTTCAGGTAGCCTGGCTTTTGCAAGGTTTACCAGGGATTCGGCATCCCCTTTTTTATGACTGTACCTGAGCGCGGATTGGAGAGTAATCGTTCCGACCCCACGGTATTCCCTGAAAAAATGTTCTGCATTCTCCAGGTCCAGATGTCCTCTGAAAGGCAGTGTTCCTGCTCCGAATATGATACCAGTTTGAGTGTCGAGTTCGGAATTTAGTTCGCAGATTCCGTTTATTGCGTATTTGCATGAAAGTGTGCTCGCAACATGCCCGAAGGAAAGGGCAGAGTCGGACTTACCTAGAAATACCCTGAATTTCTCAGGATCTGTCCCGAAATGTCCATTCCAGGCAAGAAGCGTATTTTCTGCAAGTTCTTTTGCATGCAGCAACGCAGGAGCATCCTCTATAAGAGGAATTATGCGCGGGACTTCCATTGAGAAACCGAATTCCTTTTTTGCAAGTTCACTTACGTCTACCATATGCTGTTGAGCTTCAATGATTTCTTTGACGCTGTCTGTCATGGGATGCACGAATTCGTTGATTGCCTGAATATCCGAGTATTCAAGGGCATTGTAATTAGCCTCAGCAATTGACATCATAACCATAAGCTGTCTGAACCGGTTTTCCTGAACCGCACTCGGAGCTCGAGGAGTAATAAAAATGTCTTTTCCTGGGATCAGGTCCGTTTCTTCTATGAATTTCGATACAATCTGGACATTCTGATGGTAGGGAGTTGCCTTCCCTTCATAATCCGGCATATACTCATCACAGCCGAATACCTGTGCAGCCTCTATAGCTTCTTCCGGCTCTTCCTGCGTAGATATATATCTTGATGCCGAGTCCGGATGCTGGGTACACATTACTTTTGGAAAAACGGTTTTTCTATTCATGAAATGAATCCTCACTGCGTACAGCTTAAACCTTAGTTTGCTGCTGAACTGATTCTTAAATTTACTATGGAATTCGATACTGAATTTCTTACTGAACACCTTTACTAGATTTACTAATAGACTTGTAATTTTTTAGCTAATGATAATTAATTCGTTATTGTTAACCATTAATGTGGTGCAAATCGACATCGAAGCATATTGTTTACTTTAAAATAAATGTTTCCGTTTACAATAGGTTGACATTTGTCTGAGATAACAAAAACCTGCGAATATAACAAAACTACTAAAAATTGTACCCTGAAGTCTCAGTTAAAAGAAACTATTCTGTAAATAAACTGTAAAACAGTCACAAAGATGAAATTTAATAATCTGAGAGTCAGGAAAACAGGCTGATTGAGTATTTCTGCTCAATTGAGGAGCATGCCAAGCGTTCTCAAGGAAGAATAAAAATTGATTAAAGCGAGGGCAGGCCAATGTTCAATAAATAATATTTTTCCAGTACCTACTTCGAAACTGTCCCCTATATATTAATTGATGTCTTCTATTTTATGGTATACGAAACATACCGGTATCAAAAATATACTTTTCGCGGAATATTTAAAAGAGCTTAGAAATAACTGAAAATTTAAAGTTGGAATAGACAGGAAATTTCTTGATAGTTAAGTTTGAGGTGAACAAATGTTCTGTAACCAATGTCAGGAAACGCTTAACGTGAAAGGTTGTACTAAAAACGGGGTTTGCGGCAAAAAAGGGAAAGTTGCAGATCTCCAGGACAGACTGCTCTATGTCCTTAAAAGCATCTCATTCTTTGACCTGAAAAGGCAAGGGAACATTGTCTTAACGAAGAAGCAACCGATAGGTTTGTCCTCGACGGGTTCTTTGCCACTCTTACAAATACCAACTTTGACAAAAAGGCGATTGAATCTTATATAAAAAAAGGGTTTGAGATCCGTGACTCCATTAAGGCAAAACTGCCTCCGGGAATGCTACCTTCCGAAAAAGACTTGCCTGCTGTGGCTACGGTTACTCCGGAAAATATAGAAAGTATGGATATTGCTGTCCATTCCACACAGGATGAGGACATCAGGTCTCTTCGGGAGCTTCTGACCTACGGCCTTAAAGGACTGGCTGCTTATGCTCACCATGCTTATATCCTGGGATATAAGGACGAATCTATTTATGAGTTTATAGAAAAAGGGTTGATTTCGACTACGGACGACAGCCTTGATATGGATGCCTTACTTGGTATAGTTATTGAATGCGGGAAAAAAGGTGTCTTCGTCCTTGCCTTGCTAGATAAGGCAAATACCGAAACCTATGGAAACCCGGAGCCGACAGCCGTTAATATCGGCGTGAAGAACAGGCCAGGAATTCTTATTAGCGGTCACGACCTGCGGGATCTGGAACAGCTTCTTGAGCAGACAAAGGGCACAGGAATTGATGTTTATACGCACGGGGAAATGCTTCCAACAAATGCTTACCCTGCCTTCAAGAAATACGATGACTTCGCAGGCAATTACGGTAACGCTTGGTGGAAACAGAACGAGGAATTCGAAAAGTTCAACGGCCCAATCCTTATGACTACTAATTGCATAATCCCCCCAAGAGAGTCGTACACAAACCGGATTTATACTACAGGGATAGTTGGATTTGAAGGACTTACCCATATCTACGAAAACGAAAACGGCACAAAAGATTTCACCCCCTCTAATCGAGCAGGCAAAAACGAGCAAGCCTCCAGAACCTATTGAAAGCGGAACTATGACCGCAGGCTTTGCGCACGAGGCAGCTTTCTCGGTTGCGGATAAAATTATAGACGCCGTAAAAACCGGAAAGATCAGCAGGTTTATGGTTATGGCAGGCTGCGACGGCAGGCAGAAAGAACTTACTATACCGATTTTGCAAAGGCTCTCCCTAAAGATACAGTGATCCTGACTGCAGGCTGCGCCAAATACCGATACAATAAACTCGATCTTGGTGATATCGAAGGAATCCCAAGAGTAATCGATGCCGGGCAGTGCAATGATTCCTATTCACTTGTTGTAATAGCGCAGAAACTTGCAGAGGCTTTCAGGCTTGAGGATATAAATGACCTTCCTGTCTCATACAATATAGCCTGGTATGAGCAAAAAGCCGTGCTTGTGCTGCTCGCCCTGTTGAGCCTCGGCGTAAAGAATATCACACTCGGTCCAACACTTCCAGCTTTCCTCTCCCCTAATGTTGTTAAAGTGCTGGTTGAAAACTTCAATCTCAGACCTCATACAACCATCGAAGAGGATATGAAAGTACTTCTTAAACAGGCCTGAAACCAGGCAACCAGAAAAGCTAGCCTTTTTAAAAAGGCTTGCTTTCAAGCCTTTCAAATCTTTTTGATTGAAAACTTTTAAGAAATGTTTGATGAAAACATGAAAACGGGGCAATGTTTGAGTTCTATAGCCTTATCCCTACCCCCCTCTAACGGTGTGATCACAAGACTTTTCAAAAAAGATTTGCGCTCAAGCCTTTTTTGAAAAGTCTTGATCAAAAATCCCTAGCAACAGTGGATAGGGTGCATATTACAATGGTTGGAACTTATCCTGTTTTTCATCATTGGGTCTCATAGTATCTCATAGCCTATCAACTACTGGTGTTGACAGAAATGCAAAATAAGGTTGGAGACAAAAATTCATTGCAGATCATTTTAAAGAAGTGGGTATCAAATTAGATTAAACCCACTTTCCGCAGTAAATT
>DAQQ01000069.1:0-3470 GCA_002508465.1 Methanosarcina sp. UBA7
TTCCTCAGGAATTTCCTGCCGCTGAATTGGTACATGTTGAACTGTTGATGGGCTTCTGATCTCTGATAGCAGCCTACCAACTGCCCCATTTCCAATAGTATGCTGTAACTGCAAAACGTCAGCAGATGTTAACGATTTAGGATCTATTCTGGCACGCTGGATTATAGCTGCAGAACTTGATGCATGAACCTGCTTTGCAGGAGTTATTTGCCTTTGAGAAGATTGTGTTCCTCTGGATTGTTTAATATTCTGGTGTTCTGGCATAATCAAACTCCCCATCAAGTAGTTGACTGTACAATAATTTAAAAAAGTAGGAAATGTTTATGAAAAAGACCGAACTTCATTTATGTTTCATCTTTCTGCTTTGTAGACGGGTTTTCAGGAGTTTCGGATTCCGAATTATTCTCTTGCTGCTTTGGAAAAACTGGTGGAATCCGTAAAAATCTCCTTATATCACGTTTAACATTTTCTTTTTCTTCTTTGGAGGTTGCAGGGTTCAGAAGAGTTTTTATGGACTCTATAATTTCCTCTTCTTCAAATATCCCCTTTCCAAAATCCACCGCAGCACGACGCCTTGTTCCCAGATAACCGATTAGAAAGCCATCTATTGAATAACATATGAGTATAAAAGTTCCATATATACCTCCGGAAGTAGAAGCAGTCCCTCCTGCAGTAGTAGCGTTTAATGCCGGTCCGACGTATCCGGAGAATTGCTGCAACGCTTCCGGTACCTGTTTTAAACTAACCAGTGCAATTGTAACTATGCCTGTGGTCAGCCAATCGGAAATTCGCTCAAGATTGGAATTTTCCGTATACAATCTATTTTTGTTTTCGAGATACATCGGTGTTTCAGTCGGTTTATCAAGTGTTTTTTCGGGTTCTATATTTTGCGTTTCAGTGGTACGAGGTATTCCAAAAATGAAACCGAGAAACAGTCCTGACAGGAAAGTAGCTATAGCAATAAAGATGGATACCCCGAGTATTGAAGCCTTATCGTACCAGCTATGAGGCAGAACAAGTGCATACGCAAAAATGATCACCAGACCAAAAAAAGAGATTCCAAATAAAAACAGCATGAAATTCTCTAATTTCAGAAGGTCTGATAAAGATTTCACACCTAATTCCATATTTTAAACCACTCCTGTTATCAGTCATTTAAGGAATTTTCTCGGTTGTAAACTGCGACCAAATCCGATTAGCTAGCCACTACAATTGTATTTTCACATCAGTCCCCAGTTTTTTGAGGAATTTTAATGATTTTTAAGTATGTTAGAAATTAAAGCTTTAAGAACCCTTCCTATTCAATAGACTGAATTAATTTAAAAAATAATTTAAAATATTAAATTCCCTTAAAAACGATCAGGGAGTTAAATAAGAGAAAGAGTTTCGAATAACAAAGGGATCGTCACACACGATACTTGTATAAACAAGACTTACACCTCATAAATCTGGCTATAAAGATATATCTCCAAAAACATACTTAAATCGTGCGTTGAATGTAATTTGCTTAAGAACTAATCTGACATGAGCTGTTCTTACTCCACAACAACCGTTTCCATCTCTATTTTTTGGCCATCGGGTTTTTCTGCAGTTTGGCCTGCTTCTCCTTGCGATTCCCCTATACAATCCGCAGTTGTACTCAATTCCTCAAGCACCTGGATAGCGCCGCTAATTCGCAGCATAGTGTCTCTAAGGTTTGCCTGCTTACTTTCAAGATCTGCAAGCATTTTCTGGCCGGATTCGAATTCGGCTCTAAGTTCTTGTAAACGCTGTTCCAATTGCTTTTCCGGATATTGTTTCATAATAGGTCCTTCTTAGCTTGACAGCACGAATATATCAATAACACCTTTTCCGGATTCAAGTGTATCGATGGCTTTTCCTATAATTGTTCCCTGACTGAAAAATTCTCCACCTTTTATAGGAGTAGCTTTCATGGCATGGCCTGGGGTTGAGGAACTGGTTAATAGATCGCCTCTCTTTATCGATCCATTTTCATCCACCACTTTACAGGGAACACAACCGCATAAAGCAACTGGAAATAGATTTGTTTCTTTAGCATCCTCTCCGTCATTTAACAAAAATCCAGGCTTAGTCGATACCACTCCAAGTACCAGAGGATCATTTGGTCTTTCGGATATGACAATTCTATCTTTATCCTGAGCCAGGCAGATAACATCCCCAGACTCAAGATCCATCTCAGAAGGATAGTTTTCAGCAAGGTCTTTTTGTTTATCACGAAGTGTACCACGAACATATACGTTGCCATCATAATCCCATCTAAGGGCGATTCTTTTACTTCCTTCTAAGTTTGTTCCCAAAGCCCCGCCGCTATAACCGAATACTACAGGACCATCGATACTAGCATTTTCTGCAAAAGGCTTGCCATAACCATACCATCCGATTCCGTGATAACAATCTGTACCTCCTCTCAGCCAGATGTCATTATCATTGATCCTTATGGACCCTTGAATATCTAATTTGACTGAAGGAGTAGTTGTCCCAATGCCAACATTCCCCTGTACAAGTAAGTTTCCTATCCCCGGTTCTACATCCCACCAGCCACCTGTCGTTATCCCCCTGTAAAAACTTGCACGATACGCAAAATGAGTACCGCTTGGGAAATTGTTATCCGGGTTAATCCGTAGAAAAGGGTCACTCCCTTGAAATGTATTTTGTCCAAAGAGCCTGATCTGTCCGTATACATCAAGCGTACCTTTTGGATCCATCGTCCCGATGCCGACGTTGCCCCGTACAAGTAGGTTTTGATTAGAATTAATAATCCCTGGTACAGTGATGCTTCCACCAAAAAACGTATTATCTGCACTCAGTTTTAGCGTTGGAATATTCCTGATCGAGTTTCCGCAAATCGTCAACTCGGAGACAGTACCTGTATCATTTGAACCATTTGCTTCAAGAAAAAGAAAATTATTTTCACCAGCAATAAGTAATTGTCCTTCTTTTTCTGATCCCAGTTTAATCTTTGTTCCATTGACGTGTAGTGCACAATCTGGATCCGTCGTTCCGATGCCAACTTTGCCTTTTACAACCAGAGCTCCTAACTCACTAGCGTCAGCCTTTATATTCCCGTTCACTTCTAACCTGGCTGACGGACTTGTAGTCCCGATGCCGACGTTGTGTCCCTGAGGATTAAGACAAATATCTCCGCCGTCAGAAGAACCAGAACTTTTAAGGCAATTTAGTGATGCGTAACCGTCCTTTTCTTCGCTAATTTCCATAATTAGATTGGTATACCCACCAGCTGATGTATTGGGGTTGCCTATTAAAATCCCACCTCTTCCTTGAGGATCTACATTCAACTTGGCTGAAGGAGTAGTTGTCCCGATACCGACATTGCCCGAATCCTGGACTGTCATCAGAACTCCAGTTGTTCCTGTATTAAAGTCTCCACCCGCTTTTTCTCTTGAGCGACCAATATGGAACTTCCACCCAGTACTATCTCCAAAGCGAAT
>DAQQ01000246.1:0-1401 GCA_002508465.1 Methanosarcina sp. UBA7
CTTACAATAAAATTCGCGAAAAATGGGTTCAGAAATCATATTTTTGCTAATTTTGATAAGATCAATAGCTTGATAGTAACAAAAATGGGTACTATTACATAGAATTTATTATAAAATTAGATGGATTCATAACCTCATGTCAAATTAGTTTTAGCTCAAAATGGAATACATTTTCAATATCAATTAGTGGATACTGTCAAATTAGGGTTATATAGCAGGATTGAGAGACTAACTTAGCAAACAAGGAATAAAAACTAATATTAGACTCAGTAGAAGAAGAGACAGTAATTTGAGATGGTTTTATAGAGAAAACAGAAAGAAGATCTTAAAGAACACTAAATATTCAAACTCCAGTGGTACATTTAGGCACAGGAAATATAAAGTAGCAAATTATTATAATTGAAGTGTAATTCCCATAACAATATCGTAAATTTATGTAAAAAACCCAGGGTTATATAAAGAATCACAGTGTTATATAAAGAACTACAGAGCTATATAAAAAATCACATATTTATGTAATGAGATATGTTGGTGTTGTGTAATATAATTATAAATTCTGTGTAACAGAATTCATAACTGGTGTATAATTAAGCTTATAAACATCATAAAGTCTTGAATAACAGAAGATTCCCAAAAAGATACTTCTTTTTTTCCGAACTCCTTCAGGATTTTTCCAAATTGTTATGGCTTGGGAAATCTCTAACGGAAAAACTTAACAGAAGAGATTTAGCGGAAAAACTCTGTTATTTACTCTTCCGTTATTGAAAAAAAATCTTTTTCAGGTTCACTCATGCAAAACATACTCTCAGTCCAATCTCTCACAAAGAAATTTGATGATTTTACAGCTGTAAAAGAAATAAGCTTCAACGTTGAAGCCGGTTCGATCTTTGCTTTTCTCGGCCCAAACGGAGCAGGCAAGTCAACAACTATCAAAATGCTCACAACGGTTTTGAAGCCCACATCAGGGGAAATAAGCATTAACGGTTTCAATGCGCTTAAAGAACAGGACAAAGCCCGTGCATCTTTCGGGATAGTCTTTCAGGACTCCAGCCTTGATGAAGAACTGACTGCTTATGAGAATATTGTTTACCATGCAGTCATTTATAAAGTACCTAAAAAGGAGAGGGATGAAAGAATCCGAAAAGCTCTGGAAATTGTCGGGCTCTGGAACAGGCGGGAAGATTATGTTAAAAATTATTCAGGCGGCATGAAGCGCAGGCTTGAGATCGCTCGGGCGCTTGTCCATTATCCTAAAATTCTTTTCCTCGATGAGCCCACAGTTGGCCTGGATCCCCAGACTCGAAACTCTATATGGGACCATATCAAAAAGTTGAACGAAGAAAGAAATATGACAATTTTTTTAACCACGCATTACATGGAAGAAGCCGAAGCAGTTGCAGA
>DAQQ01000246.1:1473-6793 GCA_002508465.1 Methanosarcina sp. UBA7
GATGATAACGATTCCGGGAATAAAGTACGAACTATAAGAGGCATGAGGAGGAGGACCAGGCATTGATCGAGGTAATCTATATCCTCTGGCTCAGGCAGCTAAAACACTACTGGCGCTCAAAAGCGAGGTTGTTGGGTTCTCTCGGGCAGCCCCTGCTCTTTCTGGTAACATTTGGATTCGGGTTCGGCCCAATGTATACAAGAGCAAGCGGAGGGGCAAACTACCTGGATTTTCTTGCACCGGGAATTGTTTCAATGTCTATCCTGTTTACGGCTGTATTTTCTGGGCTTGAAGTCATCTGGGACAGACAGTTCGGCTTTCTTAAGGAGACTATGGTAGCTCCGATCTCAAGGACAGAAATTATGATCGGAAAAACCTTTGGAGGTGCGACCATAGCCATGATCCAGGGCTTGATAGTACTGAGCCTGACTTATTTAATGGGGTTCAGGATTCCAAGCCTTGCAAGCCTGGCTGTTGGGCTGATCTTCATGTTCCTGATAGCTATCTTCTTTACAGGCCTGGGCCTTGCCATAGCCTCAAAAATGAAAGATATGCAGGGTTTTCAGTTGATCATGAACTTCCTGATTATGCCTATCTTCTTTCTTTCCGGCGCCCTTTTCCCCCTTGAGAATCTACCGCAAGCGATCTATTTTGTGAGCAGGATCGATCCTCTTACCTATGGGGTAGACGGCTTAAGAGGAGCCATTGCCGGAGTAAGTGTGTTTGGTATCTATAATGATCTGGCAGTAATAGGTTTACTCTCTGTTCTTGTTTGTTTGATCGGAGCGTTCATGTTTTCAAAAATAGAGGCATAAACGCCTCCTTTTTCTTAAAATCTACAGGTTTGAGGTCCAGAGTTCCGTATAACTTAAGGTATTATATAAATCACTAATGATTATTCTTATATCGTTATAGTACTATTAGATACTTTTAAATCATTATATATCTTTAAATCAGGCATCTTATTAACTGAGATTTTATTAACTGAGATTTTATTAGCTGAGATTTTATTAGCTGAGATTTTATTAGCTGAGATTTTATTAGCTGAGATCTGATTTACTGAGTTTGAAATTTGTGTCTACTCAATATTTAAGGTAGTTCTTTTGATTGACATATAAAAAGAGGCATCTCTAACTGACATATAAAAAGAGGCATTAAAGTAAAATGAGGCATTAAAGGTGCTAGGTCTTATTGAATTTTTAGCTCTTGGTTCATTTCTAGGCCTTGCTGCAGGAACATCTCCAGGCCCATTGCTTGCCGTGACCATTTCTGAAACTCTGCAGCATGGCAAGTGGGAAGGAATAAAGGTTGCAGTGTCTCCTTTAGTTACGGATCTGCCAATTGTTTTATCCGTAATGTTTGTGCTGTCGCATCTGACAAACTATGATTTTATCATCGGAGTCATTGCGTTTTTTGGGGCTTCGTATCTCATATATTCGGGAATCGAATCGCTGAAAATCAAAAAAGACAGCATTGAATTAAAAGTAGAAAAAGAAAATGCCCTTAAAAAAGGAGTTATTGTGAATTTTGGAAATCCACATCCGTATGTCTTCTGGTTTTCCATAGGCGGGCCAATAATTTTTAAGAGCCTGAATACTAATCTTTCAGCTACAGGTCTGTTCATATTAGGGTTTTATAGCTTTCTTGTCGGATCAAAAGTAGTAATTACATTAATTGTGGAAAAGTCAAAACCTTTTATAAACAGTAAATATTACTTTTCTATTATCCGTGCTTTAGGAATTGCACAGATTATCTTTGGATTGACTTTTATTAAAATGGGCTTGAGTTTTCTAAATATTATGTAACTATTCGTTTTGGATGTTTTATCCAGAAGTTATTTCAATCAACCATGTCGGTCATATTCCCTTGTCCATTCGGAAATTTAATTGAGAAAAATTTACTGGGTCATTGCTCAAAAGTTAAAAGGATAATCTGCTTGATAATAGATTCAGGAATTTCAGCTCTTCGAGTTCAGAATATCTGGAAACTACAAACTGACCAGATTTTTAAGCTGCCAGGAATCCTGGATGCCATATAGTAGATCATCCAATAAGAAGAAGTTACTTGACCAGGCTTATTACCTGAAAATTGTGATGTTTTTATGTGTGTGTCTCTTCTACGAAGTATTACAATAAGATATTATAATAACATTAGGTAATATCAATTTAAAGAATAGTATTAAATAGAAGTACATCGTATATATCTTTGTTCTAAAAACAAAGAAAAGCCTCCTAAATCTATTAATCGAACTTGCGACTGTAAATTCCTCACTTGTAATAGCAGGCAGGTGGGGAATTTCAGTTCAAGGGACTAAAGCTTGTATGACAAATCAATAGTGTCATACTGCAAAGTTATGATAAGTCTATGATGTCCAAGTACTGAGGTGTTATAGATATGCAGCAGATAACATTGCCTGACTGTGTTTATGGAGATCTGAATATATTTATCTCTACAAGTTATTCCAAAAATTTACCACACCCTTTACTTATTGCTCAGGCATTTTGTTTGAGGTTCCAGGAGCACGGGAAAAAGTATGGACTTTCTACAATAACCGATAACGTAGAATATATTATCAAAAACCATCATTAAATATTAAACTAGAACTACTTTTTTTAAACCCTTTTTCTTCTCACTGATGTTTAAGTTTCTTTTTCATATATTACTTTTTGAAAGGCTGCCAGACGTTTCGTAGACCAGAATTCTTCGTTTTTTGCGATTATAAAGTGGATTTAGTTTTCTTCTGCCTTTAATACTTTTCAATTACTTTTTTCTACCTTCAATTACTTTTTTTCCCACTTTTAATACTTTTTTTCCACTTTCTCCTCTTTTAGCATATTTTTTGGGCTCTTCGCTGTTTTGTGTAGGTAACTTCCATTCATCTACTAAATACTGAAGTAACATATCCAATATCCTGAAACACTTGTTGTTGAAAACCACATTCGAGCTTGATGTTTTTCTTTTTGACCTAGCTACTATTTAACTGATTAATTATTTTCAACCCACACGAAACAGCGAAGAGCCATTTTCATTTTGCGATCATGAAGACCATGAATGCAATAATAATAAAATTTATCAGTTCTCCCAGAAAAGCTCCCCAACCCAGTACTATTGGCCCAATTTCAAAGGTTGCCGTTTTCCAGGCTCCGCCAGGCAC
The DNA here is from genome assembly GCA_002508465.1 of Methanosarcina sp. UBA7. Taxonomy (GTDB): domain Archaea; phylum Halobacteriota; class Methanosarcinia; order Methanosarcinales; family Methanosarcinaceae; genus Methanosarcina. Next base: position 4,628 of record DAQQ01000246.1, read on the forward strand.
GAAAGGTGTGATAATCGGCATTATGATATTATCCACAAGCGACTTTATCAGAGCCGTAGATACGATACCCATAATGAAGGCAATTGCAAGTGGAATTACCTTGTATTCATAAAGGAAATCCTTAAACTCACTTAGAAGCCCCATTTTATCCTCCCACAAATAGTAAAATGACATATAAAATAAAAATAGATATAATATTATCACTGGTTAATTTTTATATTCTTTGCATCCTTTATTAATAAATCGTCCAAAAATTAGTTTTATATTGAAGTTAGGACTGAAAGTAAGTTAGTAGGATTTGAAAATCAGGTAGTAGAATTTACTCAGTACAGTTAACTTGTGAAAACTTGTGTTTTGGATGTTACGAGAAATTGTCAGTACATGCAGATTAAAACAAGTATATTAATACAATAAACATAAAATGCAGGTCTAATAGAGTTAAAATTTAAAATTAGGAAGATTTAGAAGAGTAAATAAGGAATCTGTTTATAAAATGACTTTTTGAGTCTTTAAGATCAGGTATAAGGCATACGGTAAATTATAATAAGATATAAATAAACATCTAAAAATTGTAGAATTACCCGATAATTTTTAAGATGAGTTATCTGAAAATCAGTTAAGAAGTAGATAGTAGGGGCTGAGTCCCTATTCTCGGTCCCTACATGTGATCCAACCCCAAAATTAAGAGGAAATACTATTGCTCCTAATCTATACCACTATAGTGGAGTGGAGATATATATCATAACTGTTACGAAAGATTGTTTATGGATTTATGTTTTAATATATTTAAATAATTATATTTACTTAAAAAATTTAATCGCATTAAAAATTATAGATCCATAAAAGGGGCAATTTATATTAAAAATTATAATGATCTTAAAATTGTCTAAATTAAACTATTATTTGTTTGAAATCAATTTTTGATATAAATAATTTAAAGTAATTTTAATTATTAGTATATTCTGGAGTTGGGAAGTCGGAGTAGAGGGGTAAATTGATATCTACTGTGTAAAGGTTGCCTGGGAGCCACTGATCCTTCTTCGAGTCAGTATGCTTGGGGGAGCATAAACTCGGAGAGACTGTGTTGGGGGATACGGTCAATGTATCCAGTGTCTCTTGGCTCTTTCTTATTTGTTCTTTTTCCTTCTTAACGGTGGTTCAACGTTGTTTTTTGTTTTGACATTGTTTATTGTTTTGACGTTGTTTTGATATTGTTTTTTGTTTTAACGCTATCGTAAACACTTTTTCTTAAAATTCCAGTTCAAGCCCTACAGGACAGTGGTCAGAGCCCATGATTTCACTGTAAATTGAGGAGGACTTTACATTGTCCTGCAGGTTTTCGCTTACGAAAAAGTAGTCCAGACGCCACCCGACATTTCTTTTACGTGCACCTGTTCTCATTGACCACCAGGAGTAGTTTCCACCTTCAGGATGGAACATACGGAAGGTATCAAGATAGCCAGCAGCAAGGAACTTATCCATCCATGCCCGCTCTTCAGGAAGAAAACCGGATATTGCTTCGTTTTTCTTGGGATGGGCAAGGTCGAGCTCTTTGTGGGCAGTATTGACATCTCCGCAAATGACAAGTCTTTTGCCTTCGGCTTTGAGAGCGTTTGCATAGTCTAAAAAAGCTTTATAAAAACTCAATTTGTATTCCAGGCGCTCCAGAGAGGCTTTGCCATTAGGGAAATAGATATTCATTAAGGTAAAGTCCTCAAAATCGGCTCGCAGGAAGCGGCCTTCCCTGTCAAATTTTTCGAGTCCTATGCTGGTTTCTAGCTTCAGTGGTTTTTTCCTGGAGAAGAGTCCGACCCCGCTGTAGCCATTCTGCTCTGCTGAGACAAAATAATTATAGTAGCCTGGAATATTCTTTGCTTCTCTAGGTAGTTTATCAGGAGAAACTTTGGTTTCCTGAATGCAGACAATATCAAATTTCTGTTCCAGTAAAAGTTCAAGAAAACCTTTTTTCATTGCAGCCCGAAGACCGTTTACATTCCAGGAAATGAGGTTGTAGTGACCAGACATTTTCGATCCCTATCGATTTGTCGGAATTTTATATTTATAATAAAGGCAAGAAGAAACAGGAGTTAAACCGTATAAACTGAATTGAGTAAACTGAAATAAAATGGAAATAATTCAAAGTCTTAGGAACGTTTGAAATATAAC
>DAQQ01000159.1:0-4451 GCA_002508465.1 Methanosarcina sp. UBA7
TCGAAAAGACTTCAAGGTAATGCCTGGATAGCTTTATCTCATTATTCAATTTCTAATTCTTCGTTCAATTTTCCATCCTTCGCCGAAATTACCATACTTTCAAGCCCACTATCAAGTTGTGATCCTGTCAACCGACTGATCTTTTATAATATCAGCTTTTCCCTGTTCTGGACTCTCTGCGGCCTCAAGAATCTCCCTCAGATATTCGAGTACGTCTTCCCTGAGGCTTTCGTTCTCAAGAGCAAAGTCCAGTATTGATTTAACGTACCCTAACCTGTCGCCTGTATCGAACCTTTTTCCTTTGAACCTGCAGGCATAGATAACCTGAGACCTGTTAAGAACCCGAATCCCATCAGTTAGCTGGATTTCATTTCCTACCCCTGTCCCGGCTTCTTTTATACAGTCAAATATTTCAGGAGTGAAAACATAGCGACCTATTGCCCCCAAATTTGAAGGAGCATTTTCAGGTAAGGGCTTTTCGACGATATCCTCAAGCATATAGAGAGAGTCAGAGAGTTCCTTTCCTTTTATAATTCCATAACTGTTCAATTTTTCATAAGGGACTTCTTCCACTGCAAGTGTGGATCTACCATACTTTTCAAAATATTCAATGAGCTGGGCAGTGCAGGGCTTGTCGTTCACAATAATATCGTCCCCGAGAAGCACGGCGAAAGGTTCGTCCCCAATATGGTTTTCTGCCCTGAGAACCGCATCTCCGAGCCCATTGGGTTCTTTCTGGCGGATATAGTGAATATCTACAAGAGAGGAAACGTCCCGGACAAGTTTTAGAAGTTCACTGTTATGTTTTTTCGCAAGGTGCATTTCGAGTTCAGGAGAATCATCGAAATAGTCTTCAATTGCCCGTTTTCCCCTGCCTGTAATAATGATTATATCCTCAATTCCCGATGCAATAGCTTCCTCTACAACGTAATGGATTACAGGTGTATCAATTATAGGGAGCATTTCTTTAGGCATGGATTTAGTGGCGGGTAGGAAACGAGTTCCAAGGCCTGCTGCGGGGATAAGTGCTTTTTTGACAGTCAATAAGGACACTCCAAAAAGATTTTGGAATAAGAGAATAACATATTTAATTATATACGACTTAAATTATACTTACTTTATAATTAGTTTTTCTATTATGAGACCAAAGAATCAAAACAGAGGGTAAGTGTAAACCAGGATATTAGCTTTTCTTAGCAAATTAAGCTATTAATGTTCAAATTGTCAGATAAAAATTTAGAGAATCAAGAAAAGCCGGATGTTAAAGAAAAAATAATGCTGGATTTAAAAAGAAAAAANNCTGGCAAGAATCATATGCATGCACTGAAATTCAGGCTGTCGGAATCAATATCCTTTTGGGCTTTAACTGCACATTCAATGCAAAGTTTTTGTCCTTTAATCTTTATTGAGTTCTCAACTTCTTTTCCGCAACTTTCACATTTTCCCATTTATTCACCTTTAAGTAGTTTTTGAGTCCATGTGTAAATATACCTTTACAGTATAATTAATTTAGGAATTTATATTTATTAGATTTAACTTTACAATTAATTTAGGAGTTTATATTTATTAAATTTAACGTTATAATTAATTTAGGAGCTTATATATCAGGTAGTTGTCTACCAAATACGATAAATTAACTAGAAATGGGTAGTCAGTTTAAAAACAGTAACATGTCTTAGATTCTATCTGAAGTTATTCTGACGGCAAATATCCATTGACTATTACTGATTTTGTGATAGTAGAGTTCTCTCTGAAGGGTGCAACTTTCAGGTATTCCGCCGAATTAAAGCAGTTTCTTACCTGTTCTTCGGTTTCAAACTCAATTATGACTATTCTCTCGGGATTCCAATTTCCAAACATTGGGAGAACCTTATCCCCCCTAACCAGATACCTGCCTCCGTACTTTTTTATAATTTCTGGAACTTTTTCGACATATTTAGTATATAGTTCATAATCTATGACCTTGATTTCTATTATCATATAAACAGGCATTTTTCCATCCTTCTAGCAGACAACTAAATGAGATATCCCGCCAAATTTATTATGGCCGACTATAATTTATAACATTTATTGACTTTTCGGATAGGCTTTAAGACAACAGTAACTCTTCTGTAAGAATGTATAGCAAACATTTTGCAAGAGTAAGCAGTAAAAGTGTATATTCTCCTCTTTACAGTTAGTTTATTCCGCAGATCAGAAGGCGTTAAATCAACCAGTACAGACAAGTAAACTTGCCAGATCTACACATACTAAAACATAATTCTGACCTTTGAGGCTCTTGAAATAGAAAGAAATTAGAGAAATTGAAAAGTACTTGTATTTATGATTCAAACAGATTAAAACATTATGAGTATTGAAACGAAAACACTGAAGAGAATATATGAAGAATTTAAAACTATACTGACATTTAAAAATATACTACTATTTAAGATTATACTAACATTTAGAATTATATTAAAATTTAAAACTATGCTAACATTATACTGATATTTGTGACTTTCTGTACTTCCTATATAATAAAAATATCCATATATAATGCTTATTTTTTAAAATCGATTTTTATTAATACCATACGAAACATTTTTATGAAAAAAAACACTAATTTAGTGATGAAATTTAATACATAATATAAAATATTGTCTTGCGCTGTGGGGTTGTAAACTATTATCTGCATTAGGAGATAATAATTATGGAGAAAGATTTCTATAGAGAAAATTTAGAGAAAATTGAAAAAAGATTCTTTTCCATAGCCGAGATGACGGGGCAATTAATATTTGACGGTGATGCAAAAACAGGAAAGATTGAATGGTCCGGATCCATTGAAGAGTTTACCGGTTACACTCCGGAAGAGTTCAATAACATTGATTTATCTTCCTGCAAAGAATTGATACATCCAGAAGACAGAGAAAAAGTATGGTGTGCTTTGGAGAACTCTCTAAAGACCGGAGAGAAATTTGGGCTAAAATTCAGGTTCAGGAAGAAAAATGGGATCTATATTTATGTGGAAGATGTCTCGGTCTTTCTTAAAGACGAAAATAACCGTGTATACAGGGGAATCGGCTTATTTAAAAATATCACAGAAAACAAGTATGCCCAAGAAAGGCTCAAAGTAAGTGAAGAACATATTCTAAAATATCTGCAAAATTTTAGAGGCATTGGATTTGAGTTAAACAGTAATTCCAATCTCGTGCTATTACACGGAGCCGTAGAGGAGATCACAGGCTATAAAAGTGAAGAGTTTCTATCAGGAAAACTCAAGTGGATTCAGTTAGTGACTCCTGAGGACAAAAGTAACTTTCTTCAAAATAGGAAAAAACTAAGCACTGAATCTGACTCTCTAGTTGAACAAGAATATAGAATTTTGAATAAAAATGGAAACATAGTTTGGGTCTTTGAATCTATTCAAACTATACACGATATAGATAATACAAACCGATTTTACCAGGGTTTCGTCCAAGATATAACTGAGAAAAAAATTGCGAAGGAAATCATTGACAAAACTGAAAAACTTCGCAAAAAAGAAATCCACCATCGGATAAAAAACAATTTGCAGGTAATTTCCAGCCTCCTGGAGTTAGAGTGCGAAAACTTAATGTCTGGTAATCTTGAACGTGAAAAAGTCGTTGAAGCGTTTCGAGAAAGCAATAACAGAATTATATCCATGTCCATGATTCATGAAGAGCTTTATAACTCCAAAGATATGGAGACAATTAATTTTGCTTCATATCTAAAAGAGCTAACAAGTGATCTTTTCAAATCATATAAAATAGGAGTTTCCGATATCCAGTTAATATTAGACGTGGACGATATCTTTTTTGGAATGGATAAAGCAATCCCTTTGGGTATTATTGTCAATGAACTCGTTTCTAACTCCTTAAAGTATGCATTTCCAGCAGGAAGAAACGGGAAAATTTACATCAAACTTAATAGAAATATTAAGGATAAAAAGGAAATTCCGACGTCACCGGGTATACTTTACATATTAATTGTTGAAGATGATGGTGTAGGTTTGCCCGGTTCAATTGACTTCAGAAACACTAGTTCTCTGGGTTTACAGTTAGTGAATATTCTTGTTGATCAAATTAATGGTAATATCGAACTTAATAATGAGTTCGGAACAAAATATACAATGACGTTTATGTGTTCTCCCATTTAACTGCTTTCAATAAAATAACATATAAAATTTATTAATTTTAGTTAAATCAGTTTATAAGGATGGTAGTAATTGTGATGACATCTAGATATGACACATTATGGGAAGATTACTATTCGAGCTACAAAGGAGTTGCAAGCCCCCACAGAAAGCCAGGTCTTTTTAAATGGCTTTATGAGAGCTACATATTTCTTCACCTTTCTTGTGTTGATTCTTCCAGTATCTACAAACTTGCTGACTTCAAGGCGTGTCTAGCTCTAGTGGATACAGCTATCGATGACTGTTGTGATAATGCTTC
>DAQQ01000234.1:0-2497 GCA_002508465.1 Methanosarcina sp. UBA7
ATTTTCTGAACTTCAAAGTTTAGCACTGAGTGTTCTTGAAATGTTTTGTGATGAAATAGAGTAAAACCAATTAGGTACTTTTCTTAAAAAGTAACTTGCAGTTGACAACTTTTGTTTTAATTGTTACAATTATTCCTAGTTATATACTCTTTTATTTATTTTGATTTTACACTCTTGTGCTATATCTAAGAATTGCAGCTATTCCACCAAACGCTACCATAAGTTGAGAGGCAAAAAAATGACATAATACTACAATATTATTAATTTATGCTTTATCTTTTAAAATACGTTTTTTGAAATTTCCATTCAAAAAAGCAGTTAAAATCAGGCTTACGATATCCTGATATAGAAAATATACAATTGAAGTAAACACTTGACGTTAATATAGTATTTTACTAATATCGTTATCGATTCTGAGACATCGTTATCGATTCTGAGACTGAAATTCTTCGGAACTATCCTGGCCTGACCCACGAAGATGTTCAAACGTTTTTGAATTATGTAAGCGATTTGCTCAGGCCAGAAAGGGAGTATCATTTTAAAATTTTTCGGAAAATAGGATGAAACCTGCTTTATTTTCTCCTATTATTTTCTCCCATCATTTTTTCCTGAGTTTCCATCCTCCATAAAGGCAGGTTAAGCTTCCCAATAATCCAAAACCTGGAGTAGAGTTATTTTTGCTTGGTTTATCCTCAGTATCAGATTCAGAATCACTATTGTTTGAATTGTTAGATTCTTTCATGGAGTCTTCTTCAGATGTTGTAAAAACAACCGGAACATTAGTAATATTTTGTTTTCTTGCTTCTTCGTCAATGACCGGGTAAACCTCTCTAATTATAGTGTTCTTTTCTTCGGAAGATAAAGTATCGTTAATTACTATTTCCAATCTTATTCTTGCCTCATAAGTTATTATCTGACCCTTTTCCACATATGGCGTGATTTTTTCCTGGATTCGATCGGTAATCGTATACAACTTTTCCTGCCATAAGTTGATCTCATTCGGGTCTTTTAACAAAGGAATTTTTCCATAAGCTACAATCGTTTTATTCAAGGGCATGGTAGGTCTATGCTCCATATCACCTTCAAGAACATTGATATCCGATTCTGACAGATTCTCCGTATTTTCTCCAAGCCAGTACCAGCGGTTAATGCCTTCCAGGTAAATTTCCTCCCAATAAGTTCCGTAACCAAACTCGACTGGAATATCCTGGACGCCCATCTTTTTTGCAGAATCGTTTATTAGAGCGTATATCTCATTCATCAAAGGCTCATCAACATTACCATACTTGAATAAAATTACAAAGTATCCCCTGGAATTAGTCCCGCATGACATTACTTCTCCATGAGGATACATGTACTTTGGAGGCAAGAGTGTCTTTTATTTTATTACCGAGTTCTTCAAGAGTAGAGTTCCAGTTTTCTTTCTGTTCTTCAGTTTCCAGTACCGGAAGTTTGCCATATCTGCTAATTACTGTATTCCCCAGTGAGTAAAGTCCAGAAAAGTAAGAATAGTAATCATAATTTACATTAGTTACGTCATAATTCAGGTAATTATCCAATGTCACTGGCACACTAATACAAATTCCTTTACTAGCCACTTCTTTTTCTATGGATTTAGTAAACTGATCGCTTGCCTGCCAGCCTTTTAAATTCTCTTCCACCCCATTCTTTAATCTCCGGTCAAAAACCGACCAAGTTCCAGGCTCTGTTTCAGTTGCAGGTCTATCAGGTATCACTTCAAGAGTATATGCGTCTACAAATATCCGATGCTCATTTCCTGAAGCTCTGTCTTTTATTACCGTCATCGCCCCAATGCTTGGGTAACTATATACAACTATCTCGGTTGACTTTATTTCGCCATCTGGATATTCATTTCTAGCAGTTTCAATTGATTTCTTCATTGCTTCAGTTGTATTATACAGAACCGGAGTTAGTTCAATAACTTGAATTGACTGCCCCAGAGTTTTATTAGCCCCTACGTCGACTCTACCTATCAGGCTGTTATTTTTATATACGGAAAATTGATAATACAGTTTCTGCCCGTTTGGATCATAAAGTTCCAATGGCTTAGGATCAATAGATGCTCCTTTCCATCCTTCAAACTCGGTATCGTCTGCAATAAAATTGATTATTTGCGCATTTGCATGTTCAAAAGCTACTTCTTTAGTTACAGAATAATTAGTCTCATTTTGAGCACTAACAGTCGGTACCAATGCGACAGCAACCAGAATCACTGCCAAAAGCATTACTCTTGTTCCAATTTTGTTCCTGATCATCTACGTCATTCCTGAGAACCTATTTTCCTTAGGAGGCAGAATAACGCAAGCTTAAAACACGCAAAGCTAACTAGATAATGCCTCTTAGAGATTATCTTATGAAATTTGGGGGTCTGGAAAACTACATTTGAACTTTACAAAATCCTCGTTGCGGATTCTTTATAAGTTTTCCGTGCAGGTGTTACATTACGCAATTTTCTTACTTATTTGAACATGAAGTC
>DAQQ01000234.1:2519-8766 GCA_002508465.1 Methanosarcina sp. UBA7
CTTATTTCAAGTCTTAACTTATCCTTTGATTATGAATTATTTCCAAATTTTAGCACTTAATTGAATACTTATTTTAAAAATATAATATAATGCTAAATTTTGTCCGTAGCTGGAAAGAATTCTTGTTCCCCATAGATTACACAGCACCACGAAGGGTAGAATTATCAACACCTGGAATTTTCAGAAATAATTATTTATGATTGTTTGAAAACATGCTTTGTAATAATATTTATATAGTATTCACGCCGATGAAAAATATATCGAAAAAAACAGCTTAAGTTGGGTCAAATTAAGGCACTAAATTAGACATGGAACAAAAATTGAAAAATCAATTATTTTGAGCTCTGAAAGTTTAATTCCATTCTTACTAGAGATTTTGGGGAACTTCTCAAACCTATACTTGGCGATTTCTTAAAGGAATGGTTTCGAGCTTTTTAGATGCTCTTATCGAGCGTTTAAAGAGGGATGTATATTGTTAAAAAATCGCAATTCTGCAATAAATAAAGTTAGCAGATATTTCGCCCTTCTATTCCTGGTGATGTTTGTCTCTATTGCTTTGCTAAGCAGTCTGGGGGCTTCAAAACCTGATAAGTGTACGATAGAGGTCCAGATCCTGGCTATTAATGACCTCCATGGCCAGCTTGAGCCTCCAGTCAGTGAGATGGTTATAGGCTATAACGAGACAGGCGTTCCCATACGTGTTAATGCCGGGGGTTCGGAATACCTGGCTACTCACATAAAGAAACTCAGATCTGAGAACCCTAATACATTCGTGGTCTCGGCCGGAGACAATATTGGTGCCAGTCCGATTATTTCATCCCGGTTCCACGACGAACCAACAATAAAAGCTCTCAACATGATAGGAGTAAACTTTTCGGCAGTGGGCAATCACGAGCTGGATAATGGGTTAAACGAGCTAATGCGCATTCAAAACGGTGGATGCCATCCAACGGATGGATGCCTGGATAACTCATCCTTTGAAGGGGCAGAGTTCCAGTATCTGGCTGCTAACATAGTCAATGAGAGCACTAATGCCACAATATTCCCTGCCTACAAAATCGCCTGCGTCCAGGGTGTACCCATAGGGTTCATTGGAGTGGCTCTGGAAGATACGCCGTCCATACTGACTCCTTCCAAAGTGAAGGGACTCAGGTTCCTGGATGAAGCTAAGACCATCAACAAATATGCCAAAAAGCTGAAGCATATGGGCGTAAAAACCATAGTGGTGATCATACACGACGGCGGCTACCAGGACGGACTATATAACGAAAGCCTGAACATGAGTGGCCCCATTCTGGACGTTGTCAACGCCACAAACGATGAAGTCGACGTCTTCATCACAGGCCACACCCATCAGGCCTACAATGCCAATATCGATGGCCGCATAGTGACCCAGGCGGGTTCAGCAAGTACTTTGCTCACGGATATCGATCTGGTAATAAGCAAAAAGACTCATGATGTGGTCAAAGAAAAGTCAAGAAATATTATAGTGTCCAGAGATGTTCCTGAAGATCCCGAAGTATCCGAGCTTATCACGGAATACAAAGATCTGGTTGCAGCCCTTGCTAACCAGGTGATAGGTAACATTACGAGCGATATTACAGCAGTAATGAGTGATTCAGGCGAATCTGCTCTTGGCGATGTCATAGCCGATGCCCAACTCCATGCAACTTCCGACCCGGAAAACGGCGGTGCTGTTGTAGCTTTCGCAAACCCCGGAGGCATTCGCGCTGATCTGATATACAATCAACAAAGTGCCAGTGAACTGCCAGGCCAGGTCACCTATGGCGAGGCCTTCAGCGTCCAGCCCTCTGAAATCAGCCTGGTCACAATGACCTTGAACGGCACTCAGATCGACACTTTACTGGAGCAACAGATCGACAACCCAACTCCGCGCATACTGCAGGTCTCAAATGGCTTTAGTTATGCCTGGAACGAAAGCGCCTCCCCAGGTAATATGATCGATATCTCCGGCATAAAGATAAACGGCACTTCTATCAGTCCGAACGACCTTTACCGCGTAACAGTTAACAACCGCATGGCTGATGGAAGCTATAATCTCTTTGTTCTGAAGGAAGGGGTCAATAGGACAGAAGGTCCTCTGGTTAGAGATGCTCTCGTCAGTTACTTAACAGCTTTCTCTCCGGTGGCTCCAGGACCCATGAATCGTATTGCCGTAGTGAAATAACTGAGTGTTTAACCACGGAAAGCGCGGAAAACGCAGAGATAGGGAAAAGGCAAGATATCTCCACATCTTTTCGTGCTTTCTATGGATATAAAAACTTGGTTACTTTTTTCCTGCCTTTGAGTACTTGGTCGTGTCCCTGAACTATAGATCAATCCTGAAAAAACGAGTGCATACCATGCATTTGATGAATATAATAGGAGATTCTCTCGATTTCGGTTTTTAATGATTCAAACCCACGACTCAATAACAGAAATTCAAAAATGAAATAATTTAGGGACCATAAATGAAATAATTTAAGGATCATTATTCTTTCAAAGTTCCTACAACAGGATAATCATTCATTATTTCAGCTCCGTGCGGTGTCTTTTCTATTATTCCGGTAACGTCTATCCCGGCAGGACATCCCTTATGATCGCCATTTTTCCAAAGATAACTGTCGGAGGAAACATCATAGACCTTACCTTGATAGGCAACATATATCGTTTCGTTATTACCATTATACGCTGCAAGTTCTTCAAGTGTATATTCTTTTAGTCCCGTATTCTCAGTCAAATTTTGCGTTTCAGTTGCCCCTTCTACGGTTTGAGTTACTTGTTTATCTCCAATGCATCCTATTGCAAGGAATATGCCAAATAACACTATCAATATAACCAGTGCTTTTCTCATTATTTCACCTATACAAAACAAGTTGCTTCCTAACAACACTGTCCAGAACGAATCTGTGAATTCTAAAGGCATAAATGTGGCTATAATCATTGTATGCAAAATTGCCTTTGAGGTAACTCTGCTAACAAAATTTGAGTGACTTAAACTGGTTAGAATCTGAAACAAATCTTCTGGCTTGGATATTCACAAACTTTTTTTAGATTACTGATTCCAGTACTTAGTGATTTAATTTCATATGGTTATCGTTATCTAAATGAATCAGTCATAGTTTTGATAGGAGAAACTGATATATATCAAAAGTGGAGAGCAGCTACATATTTTCTTTTTTAGTTGACAGTTCTTTTGAGTTTAATGTGTTTTGATGTACTTTGAAATCGATACACTGGTTACATATGGATTTAGTGTGTCATTATTAAAGCATTCTTTTTTATATACATAAAACGTTATGAAGCGCTATTATGCATCATAATCTATCTGGATCTCTATTCTTGATCGATTCTGTTTATACATTGGCTGCGTTAGTAATTTCTATATCTATTTATTCAAAACTTAATGATTATTATCAGCTAACAGCTTATGAGAGCTTAAAGTACTTTAAAAATTCATTCATAACCCTAGTATTTTCGTTCCTTATCATCTATGTATTAAAAATAATTGAACTTTTTGAGACTGTTCATTTATTTTTTAAACACTTTATTATGTTCAGAAGTGAGCTATTTTTACACGATTTGCTTACAATTTCCATTTTATTGTTTCTATATTATTATCTTATGTCTTTCTTAGTTGATGAAATAAATGAAAAAAATATAACACTCTATAACATATTAAGAAATGAAAAAATAATTTTTTTATTTATAATTATATTCGGAATAGTGCTTACTCCTGAAATCAATCGTATAGTTATATTGATGCCGTTTGTTTCTCTTTATTTAATTTACAGAAAAATGAAAATAAACCAAAAACGGCCCAAATATTTCGTTATTTATAATCTATTAATACTGCTTTATGCAATAAACCTGCTACAATTAGTCCTATTCTCTGCCAGACATTATTATTTCATTGATATAGCTTGTTATTTCCTTCAAATTTATATCTATGTCAAAATCTTGAATGAGGTTAAGAATTGATTCAAAAAAGAGAAAGATTAGAGATAATATATGACATATTGGTGTTGATAAACAACAACCATAACCAAATTAAACCTACTCCACTTCTTAGAAAATCTAATCTTTGTTCCTCCCAATTTGAGAAATATATTCAAGAACTTCTTGACAAAAATTTTATAGAAATCATCTTTATCGATTCGAAAAAGCATTATAGACTTACAAAGAAAGGTTTTGAATACATTAGCAAATATAAAATTATCTTAAGAATCATTGAAGACTTTGATCTTTAGTTCTTTGTTCCTAATTATGTTCTAGAAAATAATATTAACCGTTCTCATTGTTGAATTTTGACAAGCAAATATTTATGAGCTAATTTTCTTTAATTGATGGCTATTTTTTGACTTTTTCTTTTTGACAAGATGATTGCGGTAGGCTGAATCATTACAAAAAGTGTATTTCAACTCCATTTTTGATATATATAAGTTAGTCTTTTAAAGATAGTAACAGTAAACTGAAAAATTTATAACTGTAACCGTAAAAATCCATGGCACTAAAATTTATTAAAATTAATTTAAATTACATGCAACTTAATAAATATATTTATATACAGATTATATAGGTTGAAATACATGAAAAAATTAGAATTCAATTATTTAGTGAATTTGATACTTTTTATCCAATTTGTACTAGTTGGAGGTACAGGTCTTGTTATGTACTTTAATCCCAACGGTGGAGGCCACCTATTGAGTTTCATCCATAATCAGGTTGGAGTACTTATGTTAGTTTTCTTTATTGCTCACATGACCATTAACTGGAAATGGGTAGTAGCTACTACAAAGAAATTCAGTAAAAAAGGAAAAGGAATAAAAAAGAATTATATCGTAGATTTGGCACTTTTCATCCAATTTGTATTAATTGGAGGCACGGGTCTTATTATGTACTTAAATCACCATGCTGGAGGCCAAATATTGAGATTGATTCATGATCAGATTGGAATACTTATGTTAGTCTTCTTTACTGTTCATGTTGTCCTTCATTGGAAATGGATAGCAGGTACTACAAAGAAATTAAGTAATAATACCTACGCAGTTGCCCGCTCTGTAGACAACTTTTGAACTCTTTTATTTTTATACTATATGTGATAGTGTCCAATGCATCTCTTTTTTTCCTTGGGGAATTGTATCGGGTTGGATCAATAACAGTGCTTACTAAGGAACGATAAAGATATAACTTCAAATTTTCATTGGGAATTGATCTCTAATTCTATCCTTTAAATAATCATTTGGCAACAAAAACCCTTGATGTTATATTTGAATCATTCCTAAACAAAGCTTGAAAATTTCCCTTCATATAGCTCAAGAGTTTTTCCTACCATATGGACAAACATATAAACATAACCCGCACACAGGTGTTTGCCCATTATTTTTCAGTTCGTTAAAGTACTCCTGACATTTCTTTGCATCATATCTTAAATCTCTTTTTTCAGTTTCATCAAAGTTTCTTCCGGTAAAAGCTTGAACCGGACAAATCTTTACACATTCGTTACATGTGCCACACCTTTCATCCAATTTGTTCCCTGTTGGGGTGAGAGGTGCATCTGTCAATACTGTTGTCCATCTAACCCGTGGTCCATTTTCCGGTGTGATTAAGAGACAACTCTTTCCGATCCAACCCAGTCCGGCTAAATGTGCTCCTAACTTATGAGAAAACTGAGCGCATATTCTCTCATCATCAATTCTTTCAGCTGCAGGAATAGGTAATACTCTATGCCCACGTTCCTGGATGTAACTGCTTAGAATTGAAGCAATCAGGTCAAGTCTTTGATTTATTACATCATAAGCATGGAGCTGGTAATTCAATGCTACTGATCTTTCATTTCTAAACGGTAGTTTATCTACAATCGGATGAATTAGTTTTATGCCAAGTGAAATTGCATATGGATATGAAACCAGCTCATCTCCACCCTGTTCGACAATAAACTCCCTTTCGTTTGATAAATCTGATACACCGAAATAATAAACTCCGTTAGCTAAGGCAATTTTCTTTAATTCTTCCTGAAGAGTCATAAATATCACTCCTGATTTTATAACTATGAACTTTAAATAGTGGCACTATGATCTTTTGAATCATATCCGACCTTGATGGCATTTTTGAACCATATCCGACTTTTATTGTATTTTTGAACCATATTCGACCTCGATGGCATTCAAAATTTTCATTCAAAATCTTATTAGTACGGTCATCAGTATTTATAATTGAGTTTATCCCAAACCTCAAAATCGGCTCT
>DAQQ01000234.1:8858-23545 GCA_002508465.1 Methanosarcina sp. UBA7
GCTTCATAGATAGTATGCTTCATAGGTTCACTTGTACGTTTTTCTATAGGCATATACCTATGAGTAACTTTAGCTCCTGAGCAGTTTTTGCCCAAGATGTGTTTTTGAAATTATTTGTTCATGAAGTCTTCTATGAGTTTTACTCTGTCCATCCGTTCCCTTCTTTTGTTTACGTTTATTTGAAGTTCCAGAGGTGGCACCTTTATCTCGTATCCGTTCCATTCTATGGTCTCAAGGTTCTGTTTTGCGTACGGACCACAGTCCACTGGCTCAGGAATGTCCAGGATATCCTGAGGGTCGGATGCTATATCTATTCTTGCATGCAGAAAAATTACCCCGAAATCCTTAGTTAACCATCCGTTTGTATCAACAATAGGTTCAATTAAATAGTCTGAGAAAACATCAGTAATTTCTTCAATGCTCCTGGAATCAGTCATAATGTCTACATCATGAGGATTCATTTTTATGCCGCGAACACACGCAGCACAACTTCCGGTTAACCACCAGTTAATTTTTGTCCCTTGAGCTCTTTGGCAAAATTCTTTTAGCGTTTCTTCCCATGGAACAGGAGCAAAATAACCAAGCTGATCAAACATCAACTTTGCATTATCAAAATATCGCTTTTTTATTTTATCTAAATATTTAGTATCTTTCGGATAGGTTTTAATGTATCCCTTACCATCGTTTTCATAATAGCACATTTGTAAGATTTCTTCATATTTTGGATGGAATTCCGAAATCCTGAATATTACCTTCCCGTCTGCTTCTTCAAAAGATACTCTCATCTACTCAATCTCCTAATCCGATATAGTTTCTTTACCCTCCTAAAGCTCATCTAGAATGGGTTGTGAAAATATAATATTTTCGGCAGTGTACAGGATCCAGTTAGGACATATAAAGGAAGACCTATAAATTACAAGTGATTTCATAATTTTTTTAAATGATCAGAGGCTCTTAAAATGAGTAAATTCCTCAAAATTTTAGAATATTTGTTACTGGTAACTGCAGGTTTGGCTGTGATTTTCTTTGTGGGTTTCTGTGGGTTTCTTATGTTAATGAGTATTAATGATCAAGCCTCTTATTATGGAGATACTGTTGACGTCGGACCCATTGATTACAATTCCGTTATCATGAAAGCAGAAAAAGCAGGATATGATCTCAGTGGACCCTATACCAGGCTGGATAAAGCAAACTTAATAGAACCCGGAAATATAGAATCTCTTGAGAAGAGATTCAAAACAGGTTACAGGATATCAAGAATCGCTCTTTACTACAACTTAAACACGTATATAGAATTTAGAAAAGATGAAAAAAATCAAACGCTTGTAACACTCTATAATTATTCTCATCATGATGACGCCGGTGATATTACTCCACAGATGCCTTCTATGTTTCCTGAAGACCCCTGGATGCTTAAGATGCTCGGAATGAGTTTAGGACTTAACGAAATTGGTTCCGGGGAATTTCTTAAAAAGCTAAAGAATGAGGCATCAAACAAGAAGGGGTTTGTGAGTCTGACTACAAAAGAAAATGTGGATTTTCCGGCAGTCTATGCCTATCTTAACCAGAGCAAAACGACAACTTTCCTAGGAACTGAGGACAAATTTTACAGAAACGATACAAAACTCGGGTGTGTAAGTTTTGTTATTCCCGAAACTACCATCACTCGGAAATATAATTCCAATAAATACAATATCTATGTGAACAGTACCGGACTTATACGTATAGATATTATGATGCCCACAGGCAGCGCCGGAAAAAAAATTCCTGAAGAGGAGTACAGAACAGTATTTAGGGAAATGTTCGAAAACGTTGGCCTACCTGCCGAGAAACTTGATGAAATCGAATTAAATTACACTCCAAGTATCTGGTGAGACTGATTTCCCGGTCTTTATTTCGTTTATTAATGTCGCAGACATGGCAAGGCAGCTGAAAAGAGGAATTTCAGTCTACAGGAAACAGTGATGAGTCATCTAATTCATTAGGGTCACCGTGATATTCCCGATAAACTACATACTTGCCGTTTGTCTTTTTTATGCACCTGGCTCCAAGCCCATTCTTCTTCCACATCGATTTGCGTTTTTCCGCATCTGATTTACAAACACCGGAATAGCTGAATTCGTCGAGCATGTAGATTTTGCCATTAAATTTTCTGAAGGTCTTTTGCATTGAAATCAGTCCTGAAAATTTATCCGAAACCTGCACACTACAATGAGTAGTCCTTGAAGTTCGGATTTTTCCCTTACCTCCATGGAAGCAAAAAAACTGTTCATGTATAAAACTGTTCATTTAATAGAAGATAATATGCCTGTTACTATTGTTTGTATGAGGATTGAGTACGAGTTTTATAGGAGATTAGGTTAAAAAATTATAATAAGGTATAAGGAAGTTAGGTTAAGGTATAAGGAAGCTGATTAAGGTATAAGGAAGTTGGGTTAAGGTGTGAGGAAGTTGGGTAAAAGTAGTTGTGTGTGGCCAATTGTAAAATTTCAGTTGGTCACAACTTTTTTCAGATAAACTCTAAATCCGAAGACCAACAGAAAGCAGCCATTTACTTTTTCAGTGCTTCCAGAGCCTGCTGAAAGCTCTGATTTGCATAATGAATATACATTTCCCTTGGAAGGAGTTCACGGCTCACGACATTAAGAGTTTCCTGTGACATTTTTTGATTTTCTACAAGCTGACGCCCTGCCTCTTTAGCTGCTTCAAATATATCACCTATGGGTATACCCGTTTTTAGCATACCAGGCATTGCTTCACCGTGCGGGCGTAAAAGTGCTCCTGCAAATTCAGAGCCTGTGTTCTTGCAATAAGTTTCCATATATGAAATAAGAGGATCAAAATTATCCTTTTCCCAGAAACCGCAGTTGGAGACGAGTACATACTTGCAAGTTTTGGTTTTTTCCCTTGAAGGATGGTGACTGTGTCCGTCGCGCAACTCTATGAAGGGGTGTACCCTGGGAATTATCCGATCAAATAGATTCTTCATAGGGCCCGTGATTCCAAATACATAAACAGGAGAAGCAATTACTATAACGTCAGCCTCAACGAACTTAGGAAGTATTATTTTCATATCGTCGTCATGGTAACATTTTCCTGGTGTCTTCAGCCAGCAGTTGAACTCGCCTGTACAGGGATTGATGTTTAATTTTCTCGTATAGAATAATTCTACCTCTGCTCCGGCCTTTTCCACCCCTTCAAGAAAAGGATTCAGTATCAAGGCCGTATTTCCTTTGTCCATTCTGGGACTGGAGTTTATTGCAAGAACTTTCATGTGTCATTCCTCCAATTTGTATAGTATGTTTAAAAGTATTGTTTTAATTAACGTAACTTTTAATTAAAGTAACTTTTAATTAAGACAACATTAATTTAAGTAATATTTTGATTCTGACTGCATCAGACGATGTTCGAATTTTTTGTTAACGAATATACTTTCAAATTTTTCCATTAAATTCAAAAATGAGTAACCAACCCGAAAACAATCATTTTACCGTAATTTATTGTGCGTTATTCTGCACTCATATGCATGATTTCCTTTTGGGAGATCTCTCCAATACCATCTGGGAAACCAGAAAGTAAACAGCAAAAAGAGTGGAGTGCTAACGCTTCCATAAACTGAACTTATTGAATAATAAACTGCTGGAGACGCAGTATGTAGTAGTACCAATCTCAACAGCGCCTGGGACATGCACATCAAACCCCATCCTGCCGTCAATATTCTCCATGCAGAAACATACTTTGGATGAATGCGCAGCTCTTGTGAAAAAGAATCCTTCATTTCATATTCCGCAAAAACTTGAATCAACGGTTTCTCTAAAAACAAAGAACCGAGAAATATGCATCCTAGTACCAGATCCATAAGTATTGGAGATTCCAGGTAAAAGGTCGGATTATGAAAAACTATCGTCCCAAACAATCCAATAATGGAGAATAAGGCTACTATTATCGCAAATATGTTAATTTTACGATCTTTGGTATACTGAAAAACTATTGCAGCAAGAGCCCAGCTACCTGCCAGAATAGTTCCCAGCAGAACCATATTGAAATGGCTCAAGACATAAAAGATAATTATCGGGATGACCACGCTCAGTAAGAAGTTCAGGTCGAATATTTTTCGGATTGTGTCCTTCAACTCCATCGCAAACGCCTTCCCAATTTTAATACAAATCTCGTAATTGTAAGGCAAAATCTCTACGCCTTAATTAAAAGCGCTGCTCTACTGAAGAGAACTTTGGGTTCGGAAATCTGTTTTAGTCCAGCAGATTGAGCAACCTTCAAAGTACTGTCAAAGTCAGGTTTTGAGACATGGGATTTTGGTTCAACTATCAATAACCTGCCATCAGGCTTGAGATGGGAAGCAACTTCACTCAAAAAACTCCTTTTATCCGGAACTTCATGAACCATATAGAAAGCAAGAGCAAAATTTACCATCTCTGAAATGCCTATTTTATCAGGTTGGGATTTATGAGGGAAGATACGAGAGTTAAGTCCTGCACTCTCGCTTTTATCCCTTAACATTTGAAGCATTTCCTCCTGAATATCCACAGAGATGACTTTTCCCGTTTCACCTACCATCTCAGCCATTGGAAGGGAAAAAAATCCTGGTCCGCAGCCCAGATCCAGAGCGGTTTGTCCTTCTTTAATATAGTCACCAACGATTTTGTAAGGATTATGTATATACTTGCGAATCCAGATATCTAGTGCCCAGGCCCTCTTATATGAACATACATCTGTCGAGCTATTCACCATTTTATGCTTCCTTCCTAATTTTCCATTAAATAGATTATTGCATTTACTGTACTATTATTTGATTGATAGTCAATCCGTTTTAGTTCACAAAAAAAATTGCTGGATCCAGATTAAATCTCCAGGTGGAACCGGTAATCTTTTACCCCAAGGACTCTTGCAGTAATTTCCTCCAAAGCGGCACGCATTCTCTCACGAGCTTCATGATCCCAGGTGAGATGATGGGAAAGATATAACGTTGAAGATAGCAGAAGTATGAAGGACTCTTTAGGATAGCTCATATTGAAAACTCCTTCTTCCATACCTGTTGATATCACCTCAGCTATAATGGGTGATATTCTAGCTTCGAGAGCTTCCACCAGTTTATCATGAAGCAAATAGTTGCCCTTCTGGTGCATGAGTTTCATGAAACCTGTTTCAGACTTACCAGTTTTTAAAATACTGTTTAGTATGGAGTTAACTTTCGTAGCCGGATCCTCGTTACCTTTTGCGAGATTCCGTACATCTTCGGCAATAGGAGCTACAACTTTCTCTGCTACTGCTTCAAGAATATCTTCCTTTGACTTAAAGTAGTAATAAAACGTTCCCTGACCGACATTGATCTTTTTGACTATGTCACTGACTGCAGTATATTCATAGCCTTTTTGGAAAAAAAGGCTTTCAGCTGTTTCAATCAGTTCCGTTCTTCTCTCCTCAGGGTTTTTAACTATTCTTACCATTGCTAACATCCATTTTGATAGATTGATTGGCTGCCAATCTTATAGATTGACAGTCAGTCAATTAGATTTTATGGTACAAATAGTTTTCTGCATAAGGTACTGTGTAGTCTGCAAAAGACGGACAATTTATAATAATAGGACTTACGCACTTGAGGAACAAAATCAATTACCGAAAAGACTGTAGATAATAGTTACGTTTTGGACAGTTAACGGTTTGGTGCTGTTGGTTTTTCAGTTCAATTGTGTAAGTCCTATTAGAATTTATACAATTTATACAATTTATACAATTTATACAATTTATACAATTTATACAATTTATACAATTTATACAATTTATACATTTATACAATATTGATATAATGCCTTTCGGCTCTTTGTTAAACGTTTGAAGTACTGCCTGGTCGAGGATCTCTATCTTTAGACTGACACCTGATCTTTATATTCTGGTTTTGAGACAAAAATATTTTTTGCTTCAGTACATTTTCCATAAAAATTTGCAGTGAAAATTGCGCCTGTAAAAAACAAAGCCGGTATGCCTATAAGTACAATTGAGAGGACCAAAAAGATAATCGCAAGTGCATACTGTTTCAAGATTACCACAACATAACTTCCGAGGTTGTCCTTAACAATGTTCAGCATATCAAACTCAAAGTAAGACTCAATGGTCTGTTTCCTATAGAAGTTAACCTGAAGAATTGGAATTATAAAGACAGAAAGTAGCAAACTGAGGAGAATTCCAAAGGTTTCACTGACATAGTTTACAGCAGAAATTAGGACAACATATACAATTATGAAGGGAAGAGACTTCAAGAAGATAGTGAATCCAAGACTCATATCATCCATAATATTGAGTTTAATGGGCTCTTCATATCTACCCTCAATAAATTCATTAACCAATCTTGCAAGGTAACCAAAGAGTATAAGCCATCCAAAAATTGGGATTAGCAAAAATAGTGCATATAGAAGTCTTTTTGGTTTTTTAAAAGGATACCTAAAGGCATCTGAAAAACTTACATTCTCTATAATTATCACCATAGGTACTAGAACTGACATGTATATAATATTTACTAAGTATTAAAATAGAGTGTTAAGATTCAGGACTTATGCACTTGAGGAATAAAATCAATTACCGAAAAGACTGTAGATTATAGCTACGTTTTAGACAGTTACCGGTTTGATGCGGTTTCATTTTCCAGTTCAACTGCATAACTCCTATTAGAACTTACAGAACTTAGAGGACTTCGATAAACCTCTGATTTCAACATATTACTTATATATCCTTTATAAGCAACTAGCCAAAAAGCTGGGTTTATCGAAGTCCTCTTTAATACATTGAATTTCAGCTCTTTGTTAAACGTTTGAAATACTGCCCAGTCGAGAATCTCCATCTTTAGACTGACACTTGATCTTCAAATTCTGGTTTTGCCACAAAAATGTCTTCTGCTTCAGTATATTTTCCATAGAAATTTGCAACGAAAATTGTATCTGTAAAAAGCATAGCTGGTATGCCTATAAGTACAATTGAGAGAATTAAAAAGATAATCGTAAGTGCATACTGTTTCAGGATTACTGCAACATAACTTCCGAGGTTGTCCTTAACAATGTTCAGGACATCAAACTCAAAGTAAGATTTAATGGTCTGTTTCCTATAGAAGTTAACTTGCAGAATTGGAATTACAAAGACAGAAAGTAGCAAATTGAGGAGAATTCCAAAGGTTTCACTGGCATAGTTTACCACAGAAATTACGATAACGTACACAATTATGAAGGGAAGAGACTTCAAGAAGATAGTGAATCCAAGACTCATATCGTCTATAATATTGAGTTTAATTGGCCCTTCATATCTACCCTCAATAAATTCATTAATTAATCTTACAAGATAACCAAAGAGTATAAGCCATCCAAAAATTGGAATCAGCAATAGTAGTGCATATAGAAGTCTTTTTGGTTTTTTAAAAGGATACCTAAAAGCATCTGATAAACTTATATTCTCTATAATTATCACCATAAGTAATAGAATTGGATATATATAATATTTACTAAGTTTTAAAATAGAGTGTTAAGATTGTTTCATGCAACGCTGATTATAGTTATGTGTAGTTGTGTTGCAAAAATACTCCTCCCACACTTGATATTTTTAATTTTTGCCGAACAACTTTGGCATTTGTTTGACCAAAGTATTCCTTTCTTACTGTATCAATTTATTTGAGGATATACTCAATTAATGAAGAAATTAGAATCAAAAAAATACAACATAGATCTCATTCCAACCTTCCGACATCTTTTCAAATTTCATCGAAGCCTAAACGTTTGAACTACGATCCAAAATAATATCCCTACTTTTTGGCTTTCATAGCTACTGCTCCTTCATAGCTTTGAATCTCTACATAAAAGCCTACTTTTTCAAAAAGCTCTTTCCATTCGATTTCAGAGAGGTGAGGTCCGTTGTGATATTGATGTTCCAGAGGTTCTACTACAGTTAATATCCCATCTTTTTTCAATACTCTCTTAATTTCCATAAGGGCTAGTTTTAAATCTTCAAGATGGTGAAGCATATAAAAACAGGTAACAACATCCATAAAATTACTTTCAAAAGGAAGTGAATATACACTGTCTGTCTTAAACTCCAGGTTCCGTACACCAAGGATCTCTGCATTCATCTGTGCCTGACCGGTATGAGAATCGTGAATATCGATACCGTATACCTTTGAATCAGGGTTATTTTTTGCAATTTCAAGAGTAAGTGTTCCGAATCCACTGCCTATATCCAGAATCGTATCCCCTTTTATTTCTCGAAGCACAGCAGGGAGCACTTTTGATCTCACACAGGATATCTGATCTTCAAGGAAGCTTGCCTTTTCCGCTTTTTCTGCATCTATTGACGTAAAGGGAAGGATTGAATAGATTTTTGACTCGTTAACTGCCATCAAACCTTTTACGTAAGCTATACCGGCTTTTATTGTAAAAAGTTCCACAACCGAAACTCCCACATCTATGCAAAACCGCAGGTTCCACTCTGTTCCATTTCCAGGGCCTTTATATTTTAATGGAGTATGTACCACAAGGTAATGGGAATATTCTGGTTTAAAGTATGCAGAAACGGACTCAGATTCATTCAGTAATATCCCACTGATGCTGTCTCTGAAAAGTGAAAGGATTTGTGATGTCTCATCAGCTTCATTTCTAACGCTTCCAATTTCTCTGAACATATCTTAAGTCATCTCCAGGTAACGTGAGGGGGATTCCTCCAGGGAATAAATTGAGGCGCATACTGAGGATATCCAAAGAGCATGGCATTTACAATCCTCCGTCCCTCAGGTAGATTCAGATATTCAAGGAGAGAATACCGGTTCTGAGATGCTATTAGGAGAACTCTAGCCCAACATGTTCCTATTCCAAAGGCTTGCGCTGCAATTTCGAAGTGGGTCAACGCAATAATTGCATCGCCCATAATTATATCACCCATTGCCAGCACTTTGTCCTCAGCCATAAGGGCGAGAATTATATGCGGAGCCCCTCGACATATCACATCAGTTCCTTTGTCCCAGGCCGCAACCATTGCTGAAGCCCTGGGAGCTATGGGAAGACTGCTCTTAGCTACTTCCCTCTCCCAATCAATAGTTTGTTCAGCAATCTCTCGCACAACACGGGGATCATGAATAACAAGCCATTCAACCAATTGACTATTTCCACCTGAAGGGGCATACCGGACAATATCTAAGATCGACTCAATAGTTGCGTGAGGTACCTCTATGGGTTTATATGTCCGGATCGAACGCCGGCTTTTGAGGAAAAGGCCAAGATTTTCTGGAGAGATCGCTCCTTTTGAGATCACACTTTCATGAGCTTTACTTCCCATATCAGTAAATGTAAGCGCTCCTGATGGACAGAACGCTTCACAGTGCCCACAGGACAAACAAACTGCGCCCATCCCCTCATGTACTCGAGGAAGCTGTACTTCATTTGCGGGATCGATAATACCCACTGGGCAAACCTTAGAGCATATCCCACATTGCGAACAGAGATCAGAATTAACATTTATAGTCATAAATTACCTTTTTGAATTCATTTTACCTATATGTTAATATTTTACTTATACATTAATATATTAATTAGAGTAACTTTTGTAACAATGTATCCAATAAGTATGTATTGAGGAATTTTACGTGAAATCTGAAAAAGAGTCGAAATGCAACGTAGAAGAGTATGTTGAAGTGTTTGGAAGTAAGTGGAATCTCCTTATAATCTCGCACTTACGGGAAAGTACTCTACGATATACAGAACTGCAAAAAAGAATGTATGGAATCAACGCTAAAACGATAACAACGCATCTTAGAAAACTTGAGGAATATGCGATTATTGAACGAAAAATTTACGCGGAAGTTCCACCGAGGGTAGAATATTCATTGACTGAACGTGGGAAGGCACTCCTTCCTGTTCTTAAGGCGATGTCGGAATGGAGTAAAAAGAATCCCTTGTTGAAAACGACTGATAATGAATCGAATGGTAAAACGGAAATCTGATTATCTTTTTACCAGGTCCTGGAAACTTTCCGGGATCAGAAGCTGTTTACGATGAGAAAAATCATAACGAATATGCAAGAAATGAAAAAAATATCATCTTCGTTGAAAGTTAATTGCCCTGCTAGAACATGAATATCTTTTTGATCCTTACTAAGCTCTGGTTCAAACCATTTTTGAATAAAAAATCAGCATATTAGGATAATTGTCAATGATTATTGATACTGGAACCGCTTGTAAATACACACAGTACCGAACGGTACTATACATTAGAGATTTACTATGGCTGCCTTTACAAAACCCTATTTTTGACTTTTATGAATGTGATTTGGTGGTTTAAATACTCAATAATATCAGGCAAACGACTAATATTTAAATAAAAATGCCATAATAATTGTCTTATAAGTTTTTACCCAGAGCTCGTATTTAGTGATTCGAGGTTAGATTGTAAGCGTCGCACAATGGGGGATGGTGCCAAGCGCTGAGACAATAACTAGAACCACAATTCAATGATTATGGGAACACTGAAGAGATCAATGATATTCTAAGAATCCAACTAAAAAGGTAGTTATTGACTTTGCAGGCTTATGCAGGTGGCAAAGATAATTCAGGATAGTGGAACTATATCGAAAAAGCCCCGATTAAGCCAAGCCCGAACAATTCGAGTTCATCGAGGACTACGGGCAGGATGTGCTTCCGATCATCCGGGAAAGGAAACGTCTAAGAGTGTGACCACTGTATAAAACTGTACTCTGGGTTGTGAGGAGTTTGAATGCTAGAGCCTTCTGAACGAGAGGGAATTCGCGAAGCTTGGGATATATACAAGAAGCATACCCTTTCCAATAGCATTATCAACGAGCTGGTTATACGTGACAATGAGCTGACGTTCGTAATGCAAGAGAATGGCGAAATACCCATTACAGAAAATTACGGGTATGGCCTCTATTATCATGATTGCAGGTACCTGAGTGGTTTTCTCATACGGCTCATGGACATACCTCCAACGCAGGTTCTATCCAGTGACGAGAGAGGTTTCAGGTCGACGCTTATTGTCACCAACCCGGAATTAAAGGACTGCACAGGTACCACTATCTCTAAAGAAACGCTTCTTGGCACCCTGACAACAATTATACCGGGCTGCGTCCGACATTGCCATACTATTCAAAACTTCAACACATTCCCAGTGACATTGAACCTGACTTTTGAGTTCGACGCAGATTTTGAGGATATGTTCACAATCAGGGGCATATCCCCACCGACCGCTGCAAAAGTGTTGCCGGCCAGATATGATGGTAAAAACCTTTACTTATCCTACGAGGGGGAGGACAAGCATCGTCGCAACACGATCATTACATTTAATCCACTGCCCACAAGATTAGAAGGGAAAAAATGCACCTTCGAGCTGAAGATAAAACCTCACGGGTCACAGACTGTAAACGTGGAGATCTCAATCGAGGAGATTAAACCCGGCCAGGAGCCGGAGCGGCCAGTGGAAAACTCCGATCAGAGAATGAACCAGATTATGAGATCCTACATCACGGCCCTCGAATGCTGCGACAACATACCGACCAGCAACAACATTCTCAACAGCATCATGGTGCGCTCGCTTGCCGACCTGAACATGATGCGAATGAGCCTAAAAGGGGACATGTTCCATTCGGCAGGGGTACCCTGGTATGACACATTATTCGGGCGGGATAGCATCATCTCAGCACTCCAGCTATTGCCATTTGAGGCGAAGCTGGCAAAAAGCACACTGCTGGTAAACGCAAAATTCCAAAGCAACAAATTAGATGATTGGAGGGATCAGGAGCCTGGTAAAATGCTTCACGAGTTAAGGCAGGGAGAACTGGCCAACCTGAACCTGATACCTCATACACCGTATTACGGTACTGTCGACGCCACTCCCCTATACCTGATTCTTTTGGCTGAATACGTTAACTGGACAGGAGACATCGAATTGGTCAAGAATCTGGAAGACAACGTGGACCAGGCCCTGAAATGGATCGATGTGTACGCCAATATGAAAGGAGATGGCTTTACCTACTATGCGGTAAAATCCCCATTGGGCATTTACAACCAGGGATGGAAGGACTCACCTGACTCGATCAGCCGTTCAGATGGCACGCTGGCGAAAAAACCGATTGCTTTGGCCGAAGTACAGGGATATGTGTATATGGCAAAAAGACGCCTTGCACCTTTGTTCAGGAAGCTGGGTCGAGAAAGTGAAGCGACGAGACTTGAAAAGGAAGCTGGGGAACTGAAAAAGAGGTTCAACCGCGAGTTCTGGATGAAAGACAGGCAATTTTTTGCCCAGGCACTGGATGCGGAAGGTGTATGCGATGTGGTATCGTCGAATCCGGCTCAATGCCTGTGGACAGGAATCATTGATCAAAAATACGTAAAATACCTGGTAAACAGGATATTCAAAGAAGATATGTTCACAGAATGGGGCATTCGCACTCTGTCATCGAAAGAGCAACGGTACAATCCACTAGGGTACCACAACGGTACGGTCTGGCCGCATGAAAACGCGATAATTGCCATGGGATTGAGAAATTACGGGTTCATCAATGAGATGTCCTTACTGTTCACAGGCATATATGAAGCAGCCAGGACATTTGAGTATTACCGTCTGCCGGAATGCTTCGGTGGACTGACGCGCTCTGAGTACAGCATCCCTGTAAAATATCCTGTAGCCTGTAGTCCGCAGGCTTGGGCATCCGGGACAATGCCGTTTATGCTTACCGCCAGCCTGGGCATAGCTCCCGACGCCCTGAATAACCAGCTTGTCATTAACAAGCCCCATTTGCCTTCATGGCTGGATAACGTGCAATTTAACAACATAAAGGTCGGCAACACGCTTACTGATCTGAGTTTCAGGCGAGTCGAGTACGAGACGCTAGTTAACGTATCCAAGAAGAGTGGAGATATCAATGTGCTCATTGAGTATTAACTGCCTGAAATAAACGGAAAAAATTGAAGGAAACATAATTAATAATG
Organism: Methanosarcina sp. UBA7; assembly: GCA_002508465.1. Lineage (GTDB taxonomy): Archaea > Halobacteriota > Methanosarcinia > Methanosarcinales > Methanosarcinaceae > Methanosarcina. The sequence continues at coordinate 21,847 of DAQQ01000234.1, forward strand.
GAATTCGGAGATCGTATGTCAAAAGTATCAATGTACACCATAAGCACATGCCCTGTGTGCCAGAAAACAAAGGAATTTTTTCGAACCAGAGGTATAACATTCGATTTCATCGATTACGATCTCGCTAACGAGAGCGAGCAAAACAAAATTGCAGTTGAGATGATGACTGGAGCCGGCCGTATCGGCTTCCCGTTTGTAAGGATCGGCGATGTTGTAGTTGTCGGGTTCAATCCAGAGAGGTTTAAGCAGCTTTTGAAATCGGATAATCTCGAACCAGCAACCAACCAGGCTTAACGGAGACAATATTATGGCAGGGCACAAGGACATTTTTTCACAGTATCAAATGGGAGATCTCACGCTGCCAAACCGCATAGTAATGGCGCCAATGACCCGCAACCGCGCAGGAGATGCCGATGTTCCGGTCTCACTGACGGTCACATATTATGTGCAGCGAGCTTCAGCCGGCATGATTATCACCGAGGGCTCGCAGGTTAGCCCTCAGGGAGTGGGCTACATGCATACACCGGGCATATACTCTGAAGAACAGGTTGCCGGCTGGAAGAAAGTGACGGATGCCGTCCATCAGGTTGGAGGCAGGATTTTCATTCAGCTCTGGCACGTAGGACGGGTATCCCATTCCGACTTTCTGGGTGGCGATTTACCGGTTGCACCATCCGCACTACCCGTTAAAGGCTTTGTCCACACACCAAATGGGAAAAAGCCAATTCCTGTGCCCAGGGCTCTCGAGACCGATGAGATACCAGACATCGTCAAGCAGTTTCGACATGCGGCTGAGAATGCCAGAAAAGCAGGCTTTGATGGTGTGGAAATCCATGGTGCTAACGGCTACCTGCTTGACCAATTTCTGCGGAGCGGGTCCAACAAGCGAACCGATAATTACGGCGGAAGCCTTGAGAACAGAGCACACCTGCCGCTTGAGGTCACGAAAGCCGTTATTGAAGTATGGGGCGGTGACCGTGTCGGCTATCGCATATCTCCTCACAATATCGCACATTCCATGTCAGACACCAATCCCATGGAGACCTTTTCTTATCTCACTGGAGAGCTGAACAAAACAGGCCTTGGTTACCTTCACTTAATCGAGCCTATTGGAGGCCGGTCTGGGTTCGTGCCACCAGAAGCACGTCTTGGGCCTATGCTGCGCAAAATTTTCGAAAGGACTTTCATACTGAACGGCGGCTATGGCCCCCAGAGCGGAAATGAAGCTATTGCAAAAGGAGAGGCAGACCTGATCGCCTTCGGAGTGCCGTTCCTGGCCAATCCTGACCTGCCAAAACGTTTCAGGCAAAATGCGCCGTTGAACAAGCCGGATGTGGCCACCTTCTACGTGGGAGGTGTGAAAGGCTACATAGACTATCCGGCCCTGATCCGTAGATGACATGGCTCAAAACCTGGTACTTTAAAGCCTTCGGAGAATGGGTAAATTGTAGGTCCTACTAGCATCGATTCCAAAAAACAGTATCAATTCCAAAAACATTCATAAACCTGCACTTTTAAATAAACCTATTCGACTTCTAAATGAACCTATTCGACTTCTAAATGAACCTATTCGGAAAAAAGAAACTATGTCTTGTAAAGGTTTTAATAAACTTTATTCCGTGTCAAAAAGACACGGAATATTAATATTCGAATTTAATGTTTAAATTGAATTTATAATTATTTCTTCGGAGGCCAGTTC
>DAQQ01000214.1:0-4333 GCA_002508465.1 Methanosarcina sp. UBA7
TTTTAATTTACTATTCTCTTTTAGTTTATTGCTTTTCTTAATCTCTAAAATAAGTGCAAGAAAGAGTGTCATATAGAGTGTATCTGTAACATATTTTAATTCCTGAATCTCAATACAAATATTTATATTGATTGGCAGATATTTTTAATGTAATGGAAAACAGTAGAGAATATCAGCTTTACCTTGAAGCCTTGGACAATGAAAGATCGGCCTGGGGAAGACGAACGGCAGTAAGGCGACTCTGTGACTGTAAAACCGAGGAGTCTCTATATTATCTGAATGAGCTTATAGTTGACAGATATTACATTGTGCCTGATTGGCTTAAGAAAATCGCAAGGGAGTATTACGTATCTCTGTGCCTTGAGTTTCTCTGATTCAGTCTTTAACGAATTTGATTTTGGGGTCATTTTTCGGAAAAAACAAATATCTGTTGGGAAACGGTAACAGATTTGCTGAAAATTAATGATTTACTGAAAATTTTATATGTTTACTGATAAGGCTGTAGTAATTTCCTAAGATTTATATGCAATTACCTCAATTCTCTGATGAATCTCAGGAACCAATATGCTTAGCTACAGGCTTACTTTATCCATGAGTTCCCGCTTCTGGTTCCTGTTACGAAAAAAGTTTTTACTAAAATAATTCTCCTTTATTAAAACTCTACTAACCTAATTATTTAATACAGGTGTTTTATAAGCCTTAAACCTCAATTTAACGATAAACCTCAATTTAACGATAATTATTTCAGGATGGATCTAGAAAATGAGCAGGGATACTGGAAAAGCTTTAGGAGGCCCGGCAATAGCCTTGGTGGGCATTGGAGCAATAATAGATATCATTTTATTTTACTTCATGTTCAAGTTTGCTGATGAGGAAAACCTGTTTATGGTTCTCTTAACCGCAGCGTTGATAGGAATTATCGCACTGGGGATTGCCAAAGGTCTTGTTTCCCTGTCCAGGCGCAATTATGGAAAATAACTGAATAAATGAGTAACTTTAAAGATTTATTTGAAATACGACCAAACGATAACTGAGTAATTTTAAAGCTGATCCCAAAACCAATTGTATTTTCACACAAATAAGAAATTTAGAATAATTTTTGTAATAAGAAATTAATGACCATCGAGTTTAGATTCGGACTTAATTTTGAGTTTTGGGATCAGCTCTTAAATAAAGGTGAAGTGAAATAACTCGAAAAAGAAAAAGGGCAATAATTCACCACACCTTAAAACATCATAGTTTCCCGATTATAGGAATTATTCTCTTCTGTTTTTCTAAATTACGTTCCGCACTCCCAGCCGCTCATGTAGCATTCCTGTGCCGACGTGAGTTCGTCGATGGTTATACCCATTGACTGAAGTTTCATTTTTGCCACAAAAGTATCAAGTTCCAGAGGTACTTTGTGAACTCCGTTAGAAAGCTTGTTTTCGGCAATATAACGCACACAGAGGGCCTGGTTTGCAAAACTCATATCCATGACTTCGGCTGGATGGCCGTCACCGGCAGCAAGGTTAACAAGCCTGCCTTCGGCTATGACATTGATGCGCCTGTCGCCGAGATCATATTCTTTTATATTGTGTCTTACGGTTCGGGTGGATTTGGCAAGGGAGGCAAGGGCTTCCATATCGATTTCCACATTGAAGTGGCCGGAATTTGCAAGGATTGCTCCGTCGGGCATGGACTTGAAATGTTCGGCTGTGAGGATGTCGCGGTTTCCGGTTGTGGTCACAAAGAGTTCTCCTAATTTTGCAGCATCTGCCATCTTCATGACCCTGTACCCGTCCATCCTGGCTTCAAGAGCTCTTATAGGATCGACTTCAGTGACAATTACATTTGCCCCAAGGCCTGAAGCACGCATTGCAACTCCTCGACCGCACCAGCCATAGCCTGCAACAACAACGCTTTTACCTGCTACCAAGAGGTTTGTGGTCCTGTTAATCCCGTCCCAGGCTGACTGGCCTGTCCCGTAGCGGTTGTCAAAGAGGTATTTTGTCATGGCGTCGTTTACTGCAATCACCGGCATTTTCAGGGCTCCTTCCTTTTCCATTGCATGAAGCCTGTGAACACCGGTTGTTGTCTCTTCACAGCCGCCAAGGATGTTCGGAAGCAGGTCGGTCCTTTCTTTATGTAATTTAAATATAAGGTCTGCTCCATCATCGATTGTGATATCGGGTTTGATATCAAGGACAAGGTCGATTGCTTCGTAATATTCCTGGCTTTCGACTCCGTATCTTGCGAAACAGCTTATATTCTTGCGGGTATCGAGGGCAAGGGAAACGTCGTCCTGCGTGCTGAGAGGGTTGCAGCCGGTAATTGAGACCTCTGCACCGCCTGCAGCGAGAGTCTCTACAAGGACTGCGGTTTTTGCTTCCACGTGCAGGGCCATTCCTACCTTCAGCCCTTTCAGGGGTTTTTCCTCCTCGAATTTTTTCCTTACGATGGCAAGTACAGGCATATGATTTCTTGCCCAGTCCATCTTCATGTTTCCGGATTCTATGAATTCTTTTTCGGTCATGTTGATCCCGTAATATCAAATATGCAGTTGAATTCGATCTTTATTCTAACTTCAAACATAAGTGTTTATCTTTTACTCACTCAGTTTATTAATTCAGTTTATTAATTCAAGCTCTATAGCAGAACATTTTTGATATAATTATTTTATTATAAGTGGCATTTTCAGGCGTTTACCCTTGCAACAAGCTCTTTTGCGGCTTCTTGAGCCTCTTCCATTACCTTCTGCTCGTCCAGGGCCAGCACTTTGTAATCGTCCATAAGGACTTTTCCATCTACAATTGTTGTCCTGACATCGCTTCCTTTTGTAGAGTACACCAGGTGAGAAGGAACGTCAAAACATGGAGTAAGGTGCGGTTTTTTCATATCTACCACAATAAGGTCCGCTTTCATTCCGACTTTCAACATGCCGGTTTCCGTTCCAAGGGCTTTTGCACCGTTTACCGTACCCATTTGAAGCACCTGCTGCGCAGGAAGGGCAGTAGGGTTGAAAGTATTGACTTTATGCAGAAGAGCAGCCGTTTTCATCTCCTCAAAAAGGTCAAGGTTATTGTTTGAGGCACAGCCGTCAGTGCCAAGACTCACATTAACTCCTTTTTCAAGCATCTTGTTTACAGGAGCAATTCCTGAAGCTAGTTTCATGTTACTTATTACATTGTGGGAAACGTTCACTCCCCTCTTCCTCAGAATTTCTATGTCGCCGTCGGAAAGCCAGACACAGTGAGCAGCAAGCACATCCGGCCCTAAAAACCCTATATCTTCCAGGAGATGTACCGAGCATTTTCCGTATCTCTCTTTCATAGCCAGAAGTTCGGCTTCGGTCTCAAGGACATGTATATGGATTCCGGCGCCGTCCCTGTTAGCCTCTTCCCTTACCTTTGCAAGAAACTCCTCAGAGCATGTATTCGGAGCATGAGGCCCGTACATTGTTTTTATCCTGCCATCGGCTGCTCCCTGCCACGCCCGGACAAAGCGCTTCCCTTCCTTAAGGTCGGCTTCTCCTTTTTCTTCGTTCCAGAGTTCTATGAGCCCGTGGCAGAGTGAAGCCCGAAGTCCTGATGCCTCAACAGCTTTTGCAGTCTCGTCCATATAAAAGTACATATCTGCAAAAGAGGTGGTGCCTGACCTTATCATTTCCAGACAGGCAAGCAGACTGCCTTTATAGACATCTTCTGCGGTCAGCTTTGCCTCAGCAGGCCAGATATGTCCCTCAAGCCAGTCTGCAAGCTGTAAATCATCAGCATAACCCCTGAAGAACGTCATTGCGGCGTGAGTATGCGTATTTACAAGCCCTGGCATTACTACCGAATGTTTTGCATCAATCACGGTCTCGGCACTTTCACTGGTCTTTTCCCCGATCTCCGTAATCTTTCCGTCTTCAATGACAACAGTCCCGTTTTTGAGGTCTCCTGCGTCAGGGTCCATAGTCAGAACGTAAGCATTTTTTACAATTATGTCAGCCATATAATCAGATCCGTCAGGTAATGAACTGAAGCTGTTAGATTATTCTGAATTTAAGAATGTTGTCCAAATTAAAGAAGTACTGGACTTAACAGGTAACTGTGATTAAAAGGTATTGGGATTAAGAGGTTATACTAAAAAAAGTTGTCCTGAGAACTATGCTAAAACTTGCGAAAAAAGAATCTTATAATTTGAAAAAATAAGAATTCTTAAGAAAACAAGAATCCCTTAGGAAACAAGAATCTCTTAGGAAACAAGAATCCCTTAGGAAACAAGAATCCCTTAGGAAACAAGAATTCTTAAGAAAATGAGAATTCCTTAGAAAATAAAAATCCTTCAGAAAACAGGAGTACTTTAGAAA
>DAQQ01000214.1:4422-10785 GCA_002508465.1 Methanosarcina sp. UBA7
AAACAGGAGTACTTTAGAAAACAAGGGTTTTTGAAATTCAGACTCTTGAGAAAAATAGGCTTTTTGCAGCATTTGCATTTTACTGCTGGATTTTACTTATTAAAGTCTCAAAGCCTGCTAAGGTCTACTCGAATCTGCTCCTTACTTAGAGTTCCTGCTCATTGAGTTCTGTCTCCAGATTCAGGGCTTTCAGGTAAAGGCGCATAATTTTCAGCCTTTCCTCAGCAATCTTTTTTGCAGTATCGGTATTCAACTTTTCAGGAATTGTGAAAGGTTTGTACTGCATATATTCGTTAAAGCCTTCAATAGGGTCTTCAATGTACACGGTTCTTTTTGAACTCCCCTTATCCATCCCTGTTGTGTGCTTTAACATCCTGAGAGCTCCCATGGAAAGAACAGCCCTGAAGATCCCTACTGCTCCAAGGGCATCAAGCCTGTCAGCATCCTGTAAAATTCGGGCTTCGAGAGTTTCCGGACTTTCCCCTGCGCTGAAGCGGTGCACTCGGATACAACCAGTAACAGCTTCAATAACCTCTTTTCCGAGTCCTGATTTAGAAAGGAACTCTGATGCAATGTCGGCACTATATATGGCATGATCTCCACCTTCTTCATGCTCCTTAATAACGCCTACATCATGGAGGAGGGCTGCAAGCTGAAGTACGAACGGATCCCCCCCTTCTTCTTTCTGGATTTTCAGACAGAGGGCTTCTACTCGATTTATATGAGACATATCGTGGGAACTGGGCTCACCTTCAAGAAAGATAGCTACAAATTCCCTTGTTTTTTCTATCAGATCCATACTTAGTGTTCCAGTTCAAAGGTAGTTATAAACTACCTTATTTTTCTCGGACAATATTCAGTGTCCCAATTCAAAGGTAGCTACAAATTCCCTCGTTTTTTTCTCAGACAATATTCAGTATTCCAGTTCAACAGTCATAGTTTTAAGATATTCCTGGATTTCGGAAATGGCCTCTGAAAGAGCTCTTTTATTATCATAAGTTGTAATTAATTTTACAAGTTCTTCATTTCTCTCTTTTTTCAGTTCAACTCCGAGCTTGATCATATTTTCGAGTGCCCGGGTAAGATTGTCAACTATCGAGATTGTAGCCATCCTTGAAGTCCGTGAAAGAGGATTGAGGTCAATAGTTATAACCGTCTTTCCCATTTCTACAAGTTTCTCACACCGGTCTCCGTCTTCCAGTGGGACAAGCACCACATCTGCGGAATAGATCCCCCGGCTTTCTACCAGCCGCCTGGCGTGAGAGAGCTCAAGGCTTGCATCCGGGTTTTTCCCGAGCACTTCAGAAGCTCCGTTGGCTCTAAGTTGTTCTATTATAAGATGAACCCTTGTTTCGGTTCTGTGAAAGAGATTGACTTCAAGTTTTGCCCCTGTAACATCTGCAAGAGCAACAACTTTTTCAGGAGCCAGGGCTGCGACATTGCCGTTTACGGAGATCACGGGGTTCTTTGCCAGAAGCAGTGCAGCAACTGCTGCTCTTTCAGCATACAGGGCAGACTTGGTGCTTCGCTCGCCTATAAGGTAATCAAAGCTTTCGCCTCTTCCCTGAGAAATTAGTCCCTGAATACTAGTAATTCCCATTTTTACCCCGGCTGTAACCTTTTCACGGGCTATCAGGGACTCATACCTCGGGTGGTCTTTTGGTATCTCGGTCATATTGGTCGCTTACCTTTTTTAATTAACTTACCTTTTTTAATTTACTTTCCTTTTTAAGCTATAGGGAGATTAGCTACGTAGCAATTTTCTACAAGTACTTTTTTCTTTCATTGATCCGCTTAAAAAATATTATTTCCTGAATTCATTCATTCATTCATCAGCCTCGGCACACAGGTGCTTATGCCGTATTCCAATACCTCTCCGAATTCCTGGAGGGCTTCGTAGAGACGGAACTGCTGGGAGTAAGGGGCAATTGCAAAAACCGTATCCCCGAGCATAGCCTGGGAAGCAAGCCCACCATTTGCGTTTGCAGCTTCTATCACATCTTTTGCCTTACTGCTCATAAGACCGGTTTTACTGGCAAAAGTTTTCGCCTGATACATGAAGTTCTCAAGAGTGGGTTTTTTAAGAAGCTCGGACATGGCTTCTTTTCCTGCGCTATTAATTTTTAAGGCTGCAGCTTCATCCCTCAGGACTGAACCGGTCGAAATTTCGCCAAGAACAATACAAAAAACCCTGGCTTCGGGAGCCGGAATTCTATCCACAAGCCCGTACTCGGGCCCGCCGGGCTGCAGTCTGATCACTACTCCACCGCTGGACTGAGCAGCGATATCTCCAAGTCCGCTGCAATTGACAACTTCAGCCACGTGGGCATATTCAGTCAGGCTTTTTACGGTCTGGTCCAGGGAAAGCGCATTGTTCAGGGCATAGGCTGTCCCGAGAGCTCCTGCACCTGAAGCTCCAAACCCGCATCCGATCGGGATTTCTGCCCAACTTTTGATTTTTACAGGCACTTCGGTCATCATCTCTGCGACCGTTCGAGTAGTTCTGCCTTTAACTCTTTTTCCATTAAGGAAAATTTCGGTTTCTTCTACAGATTTACCGATCTTTACTTCGGTGGTCACGCCTCCATTCAGGACAATTCCGCAGCCTGTAGAACCCTTACGATGAGGGTTTTCATTCTCATGGATCTGGAAAAAACCTGTTATGTGTCCCGGAGCATAGGCCTTTGCCTGAATGTCTGCTCCTTCACTCTCATATGTATACATAGAAAACGCCTTTTTGCTACTTCAATCATTTTTTCAAAGTTCGTTCGTGTTTTGCAGGATAATTTGCAAAATGCTTTAGGATTTTTGTGAAATACTCTGGGATACTTTACAGCAGATTTTTACTTTAACAGATCGGCTACCTCTTTAAGGATAAAGGCCGCAAGTTTGCGTTTGTTCCCACTTACGTACCTTAGTTCATTTTTTTCCCGTCCAAGCAGGTACAGTTCATTCTCCTCAGTACCCATTCCACCTTTTGCGACGTCGTTTGCTGCAATCAGGTCCAGTTTTGACGTTTGAAGGGTTGAGGCTGCCCTTCTGAGAAGTTCGTCTTTTTCAATTCCGGTTTCAGCTTTGAAACCTATAATCACGAGGTCAGGATACCTTTGACGGCATTCTTTAATCAGCTTGCGGGTCGGTTTCAGTCGCAGTATAAGTTCTCCTCCAGATTTTATCTTATCGGGAGAAGGCTCGACTGTGTAATCTGCAATTGCTGCCGAACTAATAAGGACATCGTACCCTTTCTCAAGTTCCGAGAGCACGGCATCGGTCATTTCGTCGGCGCTCTCTGCAAAGATCTCCATGATCCCTGCAAACCCAAGTCGGTCCCTATGAACCAGGGCTACATTAGCTCCATTACGGTAAGCTTCAAGGGCAAGTTCCCTCCCGGTTTTACCCGAGGCTCGGTTCGTGAGAACTCTGATGGGATCCAGGCTTTCGGCAGTAGAGCCGCTCGTAATAATTATCTTTCGGTTTTCAAGGTTTTTGCTTCCGAGAGCTCTTTCTACCTCAAGCACGATTTCTTCATTTGCCGCAATTTTTGCGACACCTTCTTCAAGCCTGGGGCCAACAACAGAGATCCCCCAGCTTTTCAATTTTACCAGATTTTCAGATACAGCAGGGTGCCTGAACATTGATTCATGCATTGCAGGAACAATCATCACAGGCACATCAGAGCCAAGGGCAGTTGTTGCAAACGAGGTAACAGGAGTGTCATCTATTCCGTATGCGATTTTTCCTATTGTGTTTGCGGTTGCAGGGGCTATAAGGAGAAGGTCGGCTCTGCCCTTAAGTCCACAGAACTCCACATGCTCAACTCTGCCTCCAAGTTCGGTAATTGTTGGATTTCCCGTAGCATAGTGCAGGGCATCAGGGTGCAGGATATGTGTAGCAGCTTCTGTCATAACAGCATGGACTTCAGCCCCGTTTCTTATCAGTTCTCTTGCAAGTTCAACTACCCTGACTGCTCCAATACTTCCCGTAACACCGAGAACTATGATTTTTCCGGTAAGGGAAGAGCTCTTTTGCCCCTGGATCCAGAGTGTGGGATGGAACTTTTCGGATCTGGACCTGAGGACCTTTTGCTTTTCTTCGTTATCCATTTCATCTACTCAATCCGGTACCTTTGACCGGGGCTTTCCTGATTAGGACCCTTCTGCCCGTCTGGGTTTAAAAGTCTTTCAATTGGGTTCTCAATGGGATTCTCATTCAGGCAGTGGAGTGATCTATAAGGTATAAGCTGGACAATAATCTCTTAAATCAGCTTGCTTTTCAGAAAATGCTCCTGAAAGCAAAGTGACATTCAATACGATATTATTAAAACTTTCGAAATAATAGGGATTAAAATTGATAAAGATACTCTATAGAAAGCTTTTAGTTTATTAATTCGGTATCTAGTCAAAAATAACAGAGTGGGAGGGAGACAAATCAGCGGCAAAAAAACAAAAAAAGAAGATATAGAAGTTCCTAAAAAGGGCTTAAGCACATTTATAGGGAAAATTTCAGGAAAAGAGCAACTCGAACTTGAAATCAACAGGCTCAACTCACAGGTAATTAAACTGGAACTTGACCTGCAGAATGCAAAAAACCAGCTTGAAAAGAAAGAAATCCTTGCAAGACAGGCAGTTTCGGACAGGCAGGAAGTTGAGGTTCTTTTAAACCAGGAACGTGTTCGAACCCGAACTCTTTCCCACGAGCTCGAAACAATTCAAGCTGAATCTCAGAGTAAACTGAAACTTCGCGGAACTGAAAATCTGAGCCTGCAGGCTATTCAGGTTTACCTCTCCAAACTCAAGTCCTTCCACGCCCCTGCAGGTGGCTTGTTGACCGCTTACCTGCCCTCAGGTACCCAGCTCTCAGGTGTAATAAGTGAAAAGGTTCTTGAGCGTGTGGAAGAAGAAACCCTTATCCTTCTTGACAGGCTTGAGCCTGAGACCGGCCTTGTACTTTTTTATGATCTTCACCGAATGATCTGTGAAGCTATAGCTCCTCCTTTTCCGGTAACTTCCCCAACATGGCAGTTTGGGGACAGTTTTGAGGTTTCTTTGCTTGAAGAGATCTTAAGTAAAGACTACCGCATGCTTGTTCTTGTCCTGCATGCAGGGGAATCCTTCATAGGTTTTACTCCCGATGCGCAGGTTTTCGATATGGAGGAGTTTATCCGTAGCAGCGTGAAGGAAAAGCACAGTAAAGGAGGTTTTAGCCAGCGCCGCTTCGAACGCCTTCGGGAAGAAGATATTGCACACCACATGGACAAAGTCCTTGAGGCTCTTTATAGAATTCTTGAAGAAAACAAGCTAATTGACTGCGTTATTCTGAGCGGGGATTTTCAGCTAATTGAGGAAATCCGGAAGCGTCTTCCTCTCAATCTTGAGATAATTGAAAAGCCGTCTGATATCAAGGTCGAAAAAGCAAGCGGTGAAGAGATTCTCAGGATGGCCTTGAGCTCAAGAAGATATCTGCTTTGAACTTAAGGGTATTTACTGTAAGATTTAGAGAAAAGATATGTTGTAAACTTTCAAAATATTATATAGGGATGAAATACTTTACAAAACATTGAGGAAAAAGGACTGACTTACTGCTCTTTAGTTGCATTCTTGAGATAAGCAGTTACAGCTTTCTTTGGTACTGAGAAGGAGGGATTACAATAATGTTCTATGGTTTAGCCTGAAGATGTGTTTGGAGCCTGAAGATGTTGAACTTGNNCTTGGCTAAAATATTGCTTGGCTAAAATATAGCTTGGCTAAAATATAGCTTGGCTGCTAGAGCGAATCAACAATTAGACCTCATAATCGTGACTATAATTAGACCTTGCAACCATGACTGTAGCCACGCATTCGAAGAATAAGCATTATATGGGCTATATACTTTTTTAACTGCTTGGTTTCTTTGATACTTTTTTAATTGTTTAGCTTTTGTTACGTTTTTTCACATTCATAATACACTTTTATTGTTATTTAAGATTTTTATATCAAGTTATATAAAAAAACCTATAAATCGAAAGAATAATATAAAAACATTAATTATAAAAAACAGAAAATAAATAACCGGGTTATAAGTAGCCACTGCAATAAAGAGCAGCTATTGCAATAAAGGCTACCCTATAAAGGTCACCCTATTTCATAAAACATATAAAAAAACTATAGAGAACCTTGACAGAGAACCTTGATAGAATGTGGGGGAAGTTTATGAGAGCGGTTGTATATAAAGGACCAAAAGAGGTCGCCATAGAAGAGGTCGATGATCCAAAGATAGAGAATCCCAGAGATGGCTATTATCAAGCTCACTTCAACTGCCATTTGCGGAAGCGACCTTCATATGTGTGACGGAAGGACAGTTGCAGAACCCGGTACTGTGCTTGGG
>DAQQ01000228.1:0-3282 GCA_002508465.1 Methanosarcina sp. UBA7
TAACAGTATCGACAACAATATCACTAACAGTATCAACAAACGTATTAGCGACAGTATACAACAACCGTATCAACTATAGTATACAACAATATCAACAATGATATAATGAGAATTCTAGAATCTGACATTAAAAGCTAAAAACAAAACTGAAATAGATACGTTGAAATCAAAATCGACAACTAAAAATTAAAATTTTAAATTAATAAACATGAAGTGAATTATAGTTGAAAAATTGTAATGAAAAACAAAAATTGACAAATGAGAATTTTAAAAACGAAAAAAAACAAGAACTAAAAGTGAAAATAGACAAGCAATAATCTAAAATCGAAATCAGAGGTAAAAACGGACAACGTTTTAACTATAATCAAGGAGTGGGGCTTTTGGGAAATAAACTGAGTATTAAGAATTACATTAATACGGTTCGATACTACCTGAAAACTGAGGAAAATGAAGAATCATCTATCCTTGAACTGACTGATAATCCGGATGATACTAACAACTTTATCAGCTCTTTCACAGGAATGCAATTTGTACTAATCCCGGCTGGCGAATTCAATATGGGATCGCCTTTGGAAGAAAAGGACAGATCAGAATCCGAATCTCCTGTTCATAAAGTAAAAATTAATACTTCTTTTTATCTGGGTAAAGCAGCTGTCACGCAAAGACAGTGGAAAAAAGTAATGGGCAGCAATCCTGCATACTGCAAGGGTGAAGACCACCCTGTTGAGATGGTTTCCTGGAAAGACGTTCAGGAGTTTATTACAAAGCTGAATGAAAAGGAAGAAACTGACAAATACCGCTTACCCTCAGAAGCCGAATGGGAATACGCTTGCCGTGCCGGCACACAAACCAGGTGCTTCTTTGGTGAGGATGAGTCAAAACTAGATGAGTATGTCTGGCATGCCGGAAATGCCGGCAATAAGACTCATGTGATTGGCTGCAAGAAACCAAACCCCTGGGGACTTTACGACATTAACGGAAATGTCTGGGAATGGGTGCAGGACGAGTGGCACGAAAATTACAATGGTGCCCCTTCGGATGGGAGCGCGTGGGAAGATGGAAGTAGCCCTGACCATATTTCTCGTGGGTGCAGCTGGCTCTGCGATACAGGGTTCTGTCGCTCATCTGGTCGCTTCAAGCGCAAAACCGAGAATCGACTTGCCAATCTAGGGTTCCGTCTGTTGAGGGAATTATAACTTTCTTTTTTAAGGGAATTATGATTTTCTTCTTTAAGGGAATTATGATTTTCTTCTTTAAGGGAATTATGATTTTCTTCTTAAGGGAATTGTGATTCTCTTCTTTAAGGGAATTGTGATTCTCTTCTTTAAGCTAACTGTAATTTTTTACAATTAATGCTTAAACCTTCAAATTATCTTCAAAATTTTTGAAGAACCTCCATTTTTTTCAAGCTTCATATTTCTTACAAAACAAAAATCTTAAATCATATATTCCCTAAAGAAAGCCTAAGTCTTAGATTGTGGAACAGTTGGTGGTAGAATACAGCAAGTTCTCGATAAGTCTAATTTCTCTATTGTACTCACGTCTGAAGACGTTGAAGCTTCTTCGGAACATTGGCAGAAGCAGTGCTGTCAGCTATACAGTTCAATTTGCACGAGTATACCTGACGGCTGGATCGAACCTTTAAAATCAAATTGTTCTGAAGGAGAAAAAGCCGATCTGGCAACCATTTTTAGCACACTTGCAGTTTTCGGCATAACCGGAAAGGTCTTTGCAGAGGTTATTCTTGAAGCAATGAAAACCTGGCTGGAGTACAGGCCAACTGCCGAAATCGAACTAAAGTGCCCTGACGGAAACACGGTTAAGATTTCAAAATTGCCTCTTACAAAATTATCTAAATTTTTTGAAGAAAACCCGCAACTGTCAGTCTGTGAAGGTCTGAGTAGTTTCATGAGCTCTAATCAATAAATTGCACATTATCATCATGACTGGCAAAAGAGTCGGGCTTGTTATTGGAAATAATTATCCAGATTCTGATAAACAACTGAGGTTTGCAGTAGCTGACGCTCTCGCAATGAAGGAGGTTCTGCTGAATAAGGATATTTGTGGGTTTGATGAAGTCGAAGAATCAATAGATGATATCTTTGTAGACGCAAGGATCAAAATTGAAAAAATACTTAAGAATGCAAACCGTGACGACCTTGTTTTCATTTACTTTTCCGGCCATGGGAAAAAACATCTGGACAATGGGTTACGTTTGCTGTTTAAGGACGCTAGAGAAGATTACCCTCTGTCAACGTCGTTGAATTTTGATTACATCAATAGGTGTATGAAATATCCATCACTTAAATCAGTTATTACCTAAGTTTGACAGTTAGATAAAAATAAGTGCTCTTTCTTTTGTTTTATTCGGTTCAATAATATAAAAACAAAAATAAGAGCATTTCCAAGTATTCCCAACAAGAATATATGTGTTTCTATCGGGTCTATGCTTGCTGTCCAATACTTTTATGAAAAACTTAATTTCTCGGGTATTTTTAGCAAGCATAAAAGTCGGGGTTTAGATCTCAATAGCTTATTAATAGGCTGGTGAGCTACAAGCTCACCGAGAATTTTAATATTAAAGAAGCTGGTAAGGTTAAACCAGGAAGAAATTATAAAATTAGATGAATTAATAAATTGTGTCAAATTGATTTGAGCTAAAAATGGGATAGACTGACAATATCAATTAGTGGATACTGTCAAACTTAGGATATATAACTTTTTTGGCCAAATAATCGCACGACCAAAAATTAAGGAATTTACTTCAAGCAAAATAAGTATGAAAATTGTATTGTTAAACGACTTGATCGAAAAATTTACAAACAATGGGTGAAAATAAATTCATGGAGTTCAAGAGTTTTCCAAGACCAACTTAACTCCATAATATACGCCCAAGAGGCATGATTAAGTTAACTTTGCATATATTAAAGTTTACCTAATTCTGCCTCCTGGGTAAAATAAACAGGAGTGAATAAATGATAAAAAAATTTAGAGCCGGAATTTTGCTTGTGACAATATTTTTGGCGAGTTTTGTTCTTGTACCAGCTACGAGTGCGGCTGCCGAGGATGCAAGTGTAAACAATTTCTCTGATAGTGAGGTTGAAACTTACGGCATCGATGGGCTAACTCCCCAACAGGTAGAAGAAATAGAATCTGAAATCAACCGTATAAGGGACATGCCAGATATTGTCAACAACTGCCCTTATATGCCTCTGCTTGTGGCCACTGACGAGCAAAAAGAGATTTTCTTAGGGTATATCCTTAGTTTGACAGTATAAACTA
>DAQQ01000017.1:0-11016 GCA_002508465.1 Methanosarcina sp. UBA7
GTGAGCACGCCGTCAGGGTTTGGGGGGTAAGGATCTCAAATTCAAGCATTTATCGGATTTCCAATAAAATCTTTTCTCAAAAGGATTACGGGCAACAGTAATATTAATAAAAAAAGAGTTTATATTAACCATATAATTTTTGGTGGTCATAAGTAAACCTGAGAGTAAGAAGATTGGGAGTTTTCTTATTCTGCAACATATGTAACCTATAGCCTGCAGTTACTTCGTTAAAGGGGGAAATCAAGATGATAGGATGCAGTTTTAGAAGTATGCGATTTTGAACATATAGTTTTAGAGAAGCGCGACTTTAGAGATTGTTAAAAAACAGTAAGAAGACAAAGAAAGGAACATAATTCAAAAGTATAAAGATGGATGAAAGATGGATGAAAAATGGACAAAACGAAAATTCTAGTCGTAGAAAACCAGGCTATTGTGGCTTTAAATATTAAAATTCGGCTGAAGAATCTGGGGTACGCAGTTCCTAGCACTGCGATTTCAGGGGAAGAAGCGATAAGAGAAGCTGAGCTTACAAACGCTGACCTGGTTTTAATGGATATTATGCTAAAAGGAGATATGGATGGAATTGAAGCTGCCCGAATTATTAAATCACGCTTTGGAATACCCATAATTTACCTTACTGCCTGTACGGATTTTGATACCCTTGAACGAGCAAATCTAACAGATCCGGAGGGATATATTTCGAAGCCCTTCAAGGAAGAAGACCTATGCAAAAATATAGAGACTGCTCTTCTTAAAAACCGGTCAAAAATGAAAAATAAGAGAGTAGTTAGAGTTAAGGATAAAAGTTATTAAAATTAACTGAAGATATTAAAGTTAATTGAAGATATATAAAGTTAGTTGAAAATATTAAAGTTAATTGAAGATATTAAAAAGTTAATTAAAGATATTAAAGTTAATTGAAGATATTAAAGTTAATTGAAGATATTAAAGTTAATTAAAGATATTAAAGTTAATTGAAATTACTAAAAACAATATAAAGAGTCATAACCTTTTTTAGAGTTTAAGGATTTTTGCTGCTTTCATAGCATTGAGAACCATGGTTTCGACATCCATTTTTTGTTCTTCAAGTACAACAAGATCATAATTTGCCCCTATTTCAGGCCGCTCAGGCACAGCAGTGCAGCTGCCTGCGGGTTGGCTGGAAATATCATAGGTTCCGATTTTGCGGGCAATATCTATTATCTCTGTTTTATCAAAAGCTATCAAAGGATGATAAATAGGGATAGCAAGCTGATAGATTTCAGCATACATATTGGCAGCAGTCTGGGAAGCTACCTGTCCCAGGGAAGAACCGGTAATAATTCCGCTTGCACCTTCTTTTTTCATAACCTCATAAGCTTCCCTGTACATCATGCGTTTGCATAGAAGACAGGTATTTTTTCGTTTACATATGTCTATAAAGGCTTTGAGATTCGGACCATGAGGGATCTCGTAAGTTGTAAACTGATGTCCTGGAGCCCACTTCTGGAGCTGACGAATACATTCAAAAGCGCGTTCTTTTGCGGCATTCTCGGCATAGGGCGAAGTGTTGCAGTATACGGGAATAATCATAACTCCGCGTTTCATCATAAGCCAGGCTGCAACTGGAGAGTCAAGCCCGCCGGACATTAAAATAACCATGCTTCCTTGGGTGCCGAGAGGAAGACCACCGACTCCATTAAACGTTTCCAGGTAAATGTAAGCAAAATTTTGCCGCATTTCCACGAAAATTTCCTTATCAGGAGAACTCAGGTCAACTCTGGGATGCTTTCCTTTATTTTCCAGAGCGCTCCAGACGGCATCCCCGCAGGTTCTGCCTATGTCCACTGAAGAAAAAGGATGATTTCCGCTTCTTCTGGCCCTTACGGCAAAAGATTCGCCTTCTAAAACCAGGTCCTTAGCCAGGGTAGCACATACAACGGCTGCACTCTCAAGGGTAGGTTCAGTCGTCAATGCAGGAGAAGTAGAGACAATCCCAAAAACATCAGCAGCTGCTTCAGCCGCACGGAAATCCGTAGTGTCAATAAATATTCGGCCCCATTCCCTCCGTATCTGGGAATATGGAATATCTCGAGAATCAAGCATTGCCGCGATATTCTTCATAAGAATTTTCTCATACCAGTTTCGGACTCCTGTACTTTTAAGGGCAAGTTCGCCATACCGAACTATGACTACATTAGATGGAACTTCAGACCTTAAAGAAGAAGGATCGGAAACAGAATTAGCTGGATTTTCGATATAATCTTCCGGTTTATTCTTGCTTTCTTTAGAGCTATGGGTATCAGCCTTAGGCTTTACTTCGATCTCATTGGAATTGTCTGTCATGGATGCTAAAGTTAGGATGGCATGAAGTTTAAAACTTTCAGGATAAAGAATTTGATTTTCAAAAGTGAGAGGGTTAATAAGTCAGAAGAAAAAGTTAGCAAAAAGTTATGGACCAGATAAAAAAAGTAATAAGCTAGGGCAGGTAACATAAAATATAAAGGAAAATCGTACCAGTATGCATTTTTGACTGCATACCGGAAAAGATTTCTGGGTTTCAATTTTCCGGAATTCGAGTTTAACCGGATTCCGTAATACTTCATTCTTCACTACTATTTGCTCTTCCCTCATCAGGTTCGGGAACATACCAGTAACCTGGGTCTTCACTTTCCCATCCCTCGTCAAGCTCAGTATAGTTCCCGTTTTCCGATCCATCATCAAGCTCAGTGTAGTTCCCGTTCTCCTGTCCCTCATCAAGCTCAGTATAGTTACTGCTATTGTACGGACTGTAGGAAGGATCAGTTATCTTTCCTGATTGAGAAAGCTCAGTCGTGTTTGCACTGACATTTCCTGAAATATTCTCTTCTCCTCCATACCATCTTGAAGGTAGAGAGTAATTCAGAGTACTGTCATAATACTCAGGAAGGAAGAACTTAGTTCCTCTTTTCTGTAGAGCGTCCACAAAACCAGGATCGATTTCGTTCAGTTTTGCCTTGCATACAGCAGCCTCATCTAGTTTCTTTAGAGTGTAAAGAGCAAAACGTTTGTTGTAAAGAGCTGAAGCTGAGTTCGGGTTAATTGCAAGGATCCTGTCGTAACATGTAACTGCTTCTTCAGTTTCTCCCATCATATTGTGGACGTATCCTTTGTTATACCAGGCTGTGATACAATCAGGTTTAAGCTCTATTGTTTTGTTGAAACAATTAAGAGATGCTTTATTGCTGCTTAACGTAAGATAGGTGCAGCCCTGGAAATACAAGGCTGTAACATTATCTGGACTATATTCCAGAGCCTTATTGTAACAGTCAATAGCTTGCTGGTATTCTTCCAGCTTGTAGAGCACAAAGCCCTTTTTATTATAGGCGTCCACATTTCCAGGGTCCAGTTCAAGAATTCTGTCATAGCAGCCTACTGCACCCTCAAAGTCTCCGCTGTTTTCCAGGGCTTTTCCCTGTTTGTAAATAATCTCCCTGTCATCCGGTGAGATTTCAAGCATTCTCTCATAACATGCAGCAGTTTCCTCATACCTGCCAAGTGCCTCCAGTAAAGAAGCTTTTTCGGCCATGAACTGGGAATTTTCAGGCTGAAGCTTAATTATTCTATCGTAATCTAACAGTGCTTCATCGGATTTATTGGATTTCGATAGAGCAAGAGCCCGACTTCTGAGAGCCTCAATGTTTTCAGGCTCAGAGTTAAGAAGTGTAGTGTAACAGGAGATTGCCTCATCATACCTGCTCAGATTCGAGAGAGCAAGACCTTTCCCAAGGAGGGCATCTGAATTGCTGGAGTTTAGAGCAAGCAACTGGTCATAATAATTGACTGCTTCTTCAAGCTTTCCAAGATTGCCTACAGTAGAGGCTATCCCATATAGGGCTCTACTTGACTGTGGGTCAAGGTCCAGAGCTTTCTTGTAGCATTCCAAAGCTTCTTCACTTCTGTTTAACTTATCAAGTATCAAGCCTTCTTCATACCAGGCCTCAGCACGTGAGGGATTAATTGCAAGCACCATATCATAAGAAGTAAGTGCATCGTCGTACATTCCAAGTTTACTGTAGATAGAGGCTTTTCCATACCATGCAGTATCGTAACCGACCTCGGGACTAAAAAGGTTCAGATCTTCGGAAGGCTCGGCATGGTCTTCTGAGTTCATGTATTCATAGTTCAGAAGATAAGCCCAGAAACCTCCAGAAAGCACCTGGGCAGGATTGGCATCTGTACTATTATTTTTAACTTGCTCTGATACTGGAGTTGTTGAGTCCTGTTCCATGCTTTTGTTCAACTTAAAGCGTGCAGCAGAATACTCGGGATCTATCAGAAGAGTCTGGTTATAGCATTCTGAAGCTTCTTCATGCTTTCCGAGTTCATCAAGAACAAGCCCTTTATTGTACCAGGCAGCTGCACTGCTGGGTACAGCCTCAAGGACTTTGTTGTAACATATAAGCGAGCTTTCACATTTTCCAAGTTTCGCCAGGGCGAAAGCCTTACCAGACCAGGCAAGTGTATAGTTTTCTTCAATATCGAGAGCTTTATCATAGCTTTCAACTGCATCTTTGTAGTCTTTGATTTTTGAAGAGTCTAAGCCTTTCTGGTACCATACTTTAGCATACCCGGAGTCCAGTTTCAGAGCTTGATCATAGCATTCAACTGCTTCTTCATACTTGCCAAGCTTTTCAAGGCCCATGCCTTTCATATACCAGACAACAGCATGCTCGGACTCGGTTTCAAGAACCTTATCATAACACTCAATCGCAGAATCGTACTTTTCAAGCTTATCAAAAGATAAGGCTTTCTCGTACCAGATCTTAACTGTGGGTGACTTAAATTCAGGATTTAACGGATAAGAAGGAAGTGCAGCTTCGTAAACACTTAGCTGTTCAAGCGAATCACTTCCGATTTCCTCAACCTGAATCCCTGTGTCCGGGTTAAGCGCTTTATCATAGCACGCTATTGCAGCGTCATATTGGCCTGTTTTATTAAGTAGAGAGCCTTTACTATACCAGGCCTCGGAATTACCAGGATTGTAAACCAGAACTTCATCATAGCATTTCAGAGCTTCTTCGTTTCTTCCAAGCTTCTCAAGGCATACACCCTTCCTCTGTAAAACATCAAGATTTTCAGGTTCTGACAGAAGAACAAATTCATAGCAAGTAAGCGCCTCATCATAAATTGCCATTTTTTCAAGGTTAGTACCTTTATTATGCCAGGCATCTACAATATCCGGATTAAAAGAAATTGCCTTGTCATAACAATCTATTGCAGTTTCGTAATCACCGGATTTATCAAGAACTGCTCCTTTTTGATACCAGAGTTCACCATTGTCAGGCGTGATATTAAGAGCGCTGTCAAAGCATTTAATTGCCTCAGGATACTTCTCAAGTCCGATGTAAGCCATTCCCTTCATCCGTAGAGAGTTGGAAGAATTGGAGTTAAGTTCAATAGATTTGTCGTAAGAGTTCAGAGTTTCCTGATCAAGACCCAGCTGCTCAGAAGCAAGAGCTTTTCGATACCACACTGTGGCGAGATAGGTATCGGCTGCAAAGCTTTTATCGTAGCAGTTAACGGCCTCAACATATTTTTTTAGCTCAAGCTGTTTGTTGCCCTTATCATACCAGTTTTCGGAAGAAACCGGAAAGGTCAAAAGAGCCTTATGATAACAATTAACTGCTTCGGCATTCTTTCCCAGTTCGGCCAGAGAACGTCCTTTTCCGTACCAGGCCAATGAGGAATTAGAATCGATCTTAAGTGCTTCATTATAGCAGTTCATAGATAGTTGATATTTTTTAAGTGAGTATAGCGTATTCCCCTTGTCAATAAGACCTTCTATAGAAGCTGGGCGCTGTGCCATTATCTCAGAGAGATCAGGACTTACTTCAGTCTTTTCATTGATATCGGTCACATTAGTTTTTTCAGCATTTTCTGCAGCCAGTTCCTGACCTGTGATGGCTCCTGCTACAGGTAAAAAACCTGAAAAGAAATATAACATTAAAGCAAGGAGAATATAAGAACTGACAATCAAATTACCTTTTCTAACTGAGCTCATTAAATACCCCGGTTTATTCTAATGAGTTCTTATGGAGACTTTTCACAAAAAGTCTCACACTGTCACTGTATTCACTGTTCTGTACGGTTTCTATACCTACATAAGCGTGAGTGATTAAAGAATAAAAGTAACTAGATAATATATTTTTGCTCCCCCAATGAATAATTTAGTTAGTATAAAAAGTCAGTCACATGCATTACAACTTAATTTTAGAAGTTATCCCATATAAAATTTGTGCAGCATAAAAAGACCCTCTGAATTGTTAGTATACTTAACGCAGTATATTATTGTTACAGAAAGAATAAATCGTAAAATAGAAAACATTCCGACAGTAAAATAAGATTTTTGACAGTAAAATAGAATTAATGATAAAAATACAGTCATTGATAGAGATATATCTCAAAGTCCCAGTAGATATACGAAAAGATTATACATTGAAACTCCTATTGCAAAAGCATGCAGAAGGAAGAACTGGATTTCTTCAAAAAATGGTTTCTGGATTACGTAGATCAATTTTCCTCTCCGGAAGCTTTTATTCAGGAAAGTATTGATTTGAAAATCGAACATACGTCAAGAGTCTGTGAAAACATACTCTTACTCGCTAAAGCTGAAAACTTGGAGAAAAAAGGCTCCAGGCTGGCCGAAACAATAGCTTTATTTCATGATTTGGGTCGTTTTGAGCAGTTTACGAAATACAGAACGTTCAATGACCTGGAATCTGAAAATCATGCCCTACTTGGGGTAAGAATACTGGAAAATGCCGGAATTCTTACCATTCTATCTCAGAAAGAGAAAGATTTAATTCTTAAAGCTGTGGAATATCATAATTGCATGGCAATTCCCGAATGCACAGAAACTTCCAGTGAATTCCTCTTTTATTTGAAATTGATTCGGGATGCCGATAAACTGGATATCCTGAAGCTTGTGAGTGAAGACTACGAAAAAGAAGAGGAATTCAGGAACCCAGCTCTTGAATTCGATATGCCCGATACGCCCGGATGTTCGGAAAAAATAGTTGTTGATATCCTGAATAACAGAATGGCAAAGCTTGCAGATGCCAAAAATCTGAATGATATTAAACTCCTTCGCCTGAGCTGGATTTTTGACATTAATTTTCCTGAGGCTTTTAGCCTTCTTAGAGAACGTGGTTATCTTAAGACAATTCTGTATTCGATACCAGAAATCGAAGAAGTGCAGATAGTACGCAAACATATTGATAGCTATTTGAATTCAATCGAAGCCAGGTCCAGAAACAAAGCTGTGAAAACGGATATCAGCTAAGTCAATAAGCATTAAAGAGTATAGATCGGGTTAAACCGAAACGTTAATGAAGTGTTAAGTAAACTGAACAAAAGAGAGCTAAACAAAAGAGAGAAGAGATGGCGTATAAAAATTATAAAGGATTCATTAAAAAAGAGAATCAACTCCGAACTCATCAGATGTTAGTTTACTCCATGAATCTTCTACGATATTCATTGCCCAAACTGCGCCGATAATCCGAACGAACCTGATTTCTTAACTGTTCTTCAAGCATTGACTCCAGGGAATCTTCTTTAATATTTTTCTTTACATTTTTATCCTTTTTCTCTAAACCCGATATACTTTGACTCTTTTTCTCTGTCATACTAAAATCATCCCTTGTTCACTTAGATAACCCTGGTTCAATAATATACATTTTGCTGTAATCTACACTTTCACTTAAGTATATTTTCAATTATCTTTTAGAATATTAGTTTAATTAAATATTACTAGTATGTTTAAATATTATTTTAGTTAAATATTAGTTTAAGTTAGAATGTTATCTTAAACTAGTGCTTCGATTCCAAAATCAATTCCTTAATGTCTGGAAAAATCCGTGATCTTCTGATCTATTCGAAAGTCAAGTTTTATGAACTACTTCGGAATCACAGTACTAGAACATTGCTTTAAATTAGAGTGTTATTTTAATCAGGATTTTTTTGGACCTTTCATTATTGAGCCAGAATCTTGAAAGATGTTCAGGTTTTATCAACTGCCTTGATTCCGGAAGGTTGTTCAATAAACTCCACTTCGAGCCCGGAAATTTCACGCAGCCTGGAGCATAAAGCCTCCATACCCGGATTTTCCGTGGCATAGTGAGTAGCATCAATAAGACAGAGTTCCTCGTACTCACGGATAATGTTATGCTTAAGTTCGGAAGATATGAAAGCATCGACTCTATTTGCCCTTGCAATTTCAAGGAACTCAGTAGTAAAGCCACTGCCACCAATGACCATTACTCTCCTTATTTCCTCTTTTTCCCCAACATATATTACAGGAGTTTGCAAGGTCTCCGAGACATGAGATGCCAGTTCAGCCGAAGTACAGGGTTCGACCTCTCCTATTCTGCCGGTTTCCACATTTACGAGATTCTTTAATCCCAGCCTTGCAGCGAGCACATCATTAATGCCCCCTTCAGCCCTATCATAGTTTGTATGCATGCTGTAAAGGGATATTCCGTTATCAAGAGCAAGCCTGAGGGATTCAGCAAGGGATTTTGAGATTTTGTTTATCGGATGGAAGATAAGGGTATGGTGGGTAACCAGAAGATTTGCTTCCATTTCTGTAGCTTTCTTAAGCACATAAGAATTGGCATCGAGAGCAACTGCAATTCTTTCTATATTATTTTCCAGGTTGAGAATTAGTCCGATCCGGCCTTCATCAAAATGTTCAGCAAATTCAGGCGGTGCGATTTCTTCGAGAATTTCTACGACCTTTATAAGTTCCATGAAAAAACCTCCGATATTGGAAGGAATTACTACTTTTTGATTAAATTATGAGACTTATGAGACTTCCTTTCCTGATTCTTTAGGATACACAGCCTTAAAAAGAAAACAACTCTGATATAAGAAGTTTATTAGATATGAAAACAGTACAAAAAATTAAATACTTTACACCAAGATAATTTATAGAGTTTAGTAAAAGTTCTTATCGTGTAATGAAATTAGAGCTACTAAATTAATAAAGTTAGAAAAATGCAAATCATAAGGGAGTGCTGGGGCAAAACCGATGCATAGAGTAGTAAAATACGGCTGATTCAATAGTAAATAGACATTTATTATGTATAATTTATAGTCGTAAATTTAAAGAGCTGTAGCCATTTCAGGAACTCAAAATGCATGCTTCCAGTGCGTAGATTAAGTATAAAGATATCAAATTCAAGGAAGATGAGTATGGCTAAGAAGCTTGCACTGATTGCATTACTTGCCGTTTTCTTCGTTTCGGCTTTTTCAGTAACTGCTTTTGCGGAAGAAGACATCGAGTGGGTAGAGAAACAGGATGGAACAACACTGTACTGGGGGGATACGGTAACAGTCAATGGCTATGATATAAAGGCAGAAGATTTTAATGATGACAACCAGGTTTTTATTTCAATCTCAAAAGATGGAGAAAAACTGAAGACTTCTCCACTCTCCGTAGGCCTGGAAGTCGTATATGACGACAGGATAAAGGTTTATGCCCAGGAAGTGGACCCTAATTATGAGACTATCGAGAAAAACGGAAAGAAATTCCAAACCGGAAACTGGAACCCTTATGCTAAACTGGATATCCTTATAAAAGGAGAACCAAGATTTGACATAGAAGTTGAAACTAAAAAAGATACATATGACTCGAAATCTACCGGGGACAGCGCAATCGATGTCTCGATAAAGATTAAAAATGAAGGAGATGCAAAAGCTGAAAACACCATTCTAACCATAGACACAGCCGGAATGGAAGTTCTTAAAGGAAAAACAAAATACACGTTTGGTCAAGTCCTTAAAGACGAAACTCTTGAACCTGTAAACCTTACGTTGAAAGCTCCCAAACCGTGGGAAGACACTGACCTTAACGTAACTGCAAAAGTTACCTGCGAGGACGTAAGGGATGAGAAGTATGAAGACATAGGCTTCAAAGTCATAAAAATAGAAAAAAAATGGGGTCTCGTTATTTCAAAAATTATTACAAAAAATAATCATATGGGAAAACCTATCCGTGTCTCGGTTAATGTCCGGAACGAAGGACTGTGTGACCTGGATAATATTATACTTAAGGATTCGGTGGCTCCAGAAACGCACCTTCAGAAAGACATGGTGCTCGAGAAGACCCTTTCCCTTAAATCTGGAGAATTAACTGAAAAAGTTTTTGAGTACACCCTGATTCCTGATAAACCAGGAGAATTCACCTTCCCAAAAGCAACGGCTAACTTTACCCTGCCAAATGGGCAGAATGGGGAAGCGGGCTCCAATAACTCGGAAAATATAAAAATTTACGGACCAGAAATTTCAGTCACAAAAACCATTGACCGTCAGCAACTGAATTCAGGAGATAAACTGACTGTAACGGTCACTGTAAGAAACACCGGAAATGTTGGTTCAAGTGTGACAGTAACCGACACCGTACCTCCGGAAGCTAAACTAATAAGCGGGGAAACCAGTTTCAAGCAAATTCTCGAAAGCAATGGTGATTCAAAAACAGTAAGTTATATCCTGCAGATGCATAAAGAAGGGGAAATTCGTTTGCCTGCATGCAAAGCAAGTTTCTTCGACCTTGATGAATACTCAGGAGAAGTTATTTCGGATACTCCTGTTGTTTATGTAGGAGTACCAATTTCTCTTGAAGGTAGCAGCGAGCAGACGGAAGGGAAAACGGACTCAAATCAGGAAAAAAATGATTCCTCAGTTATGGTGCAAGATGAAGAATCTGAAGATACTCCCGGGTTCGGCCCTGTTCTTGCCATAGCAGGCTTTCTCGCAGTTGCAGGCATTCTGGGAAGAAGACGCACCTGAGAAGCTTAAAACGAATGTTTTGAACGCTCTGGATTTTCTAGGGCATTCACCTCTTGTTTTCAATAGAATTTACTGAAAAAGCTTCTTGTAATCATTTTTTCCATCACTTTCAGTTACTTATTTACTATTTCCATATTTATTAGTTCCATACCCACTATTCCATACTTACTATTTCTATAGTATCATTTTCATGTTTATTACTTTCAT